>SFHQ01000042.1 GCA_004556345.1 Clostridiales bacterium
CCCGGACGGCGACAAGACGCCTGCGACCTTCTCCGATGTGTCCAGCCACTGGGCCAAGGACGAGATCAGCATCGCCGCCAACCACGGTTGGATCAAGGGGTATGAGGACGGTTCCTTCAAGCCCGACCAGAAGATCACCCGCGCCGAGACCATGACCTTGGTCAACCGCGTGCTCAAGCGTTTGCCTGAGACGAAGGATGACCTGCACAAGGACATGAAGACCTGGCCCGACAACCAGAACGAGAGTGCTTGGTTCTACCTGGCTGTCCAGGAAGCCACCAACAGCCACTACCAGAAGCTGAAGAAGGACGGCACCCATGAAACGTGGGAGAGCATGCGCGAGACCCGCGACTGGGCTGCCCTGGAGAAGTAAGTCTCCGCAGAAGCAACAGAATCACAGAGAAAAAAACCTCCTACCTTCTCATCGCGGAAGGTAGGAGGTTTTGCGTGGTTCTTTTTTCGGGGTGCCTTACCGCCACTCCAGTTCGCCGCGGTCCAGGATGGCTTTGCCTGTTTGGGCGTTGACGAAGCGGAAGGCCGCTTTGCCCTCTTCCAGCTTCCAGAGGTGGAGCTGGACGGGGGTGTCGGGGTAGAGGACGGTCTTCATGGCTGCGAACATCCGGGTCAGCTTCTCCGGGTGGCCGGGGAAGAGCTGGGCGGTGGCCAGGCGGCAGACGTAGCCGTAGGCGCACAGATCATGGACGAATGGCCCGTCCAGGCCCCGGCTGACGGCAACGTCCCGGTCCACGTGGACGAGGTTCGTGTCGCCGGTGAGGCGATAGAGCAGGTTTTGCGCCGCGCCGATGTGGTCCTCGACCACAATATCTGCTTCCCGTTCGGGGATCGGGCTGGCCCCGCGGGGCATGGGCTGGCCGCCGTAGCCGCCCAGGGTGGGGAAGAGGGTGGTGCAGCGGTTGGTGCAGAGCAGGGTGCCGCCCTCGTCAAAGACCTCGACCTGGGAGCGCACGGCCATGCCCCGGCCCTCGCCCCGGTCGAAGAGGTCGGTCAGCACATCCCGGTAGACAAAGGAGCCTTTGACGGCCGGGATGGGGCGGTGGTACAGGAACTCATAGTCCAGGTTGACGTAAGAGCGCTCCGGCCGGAGCAGCTCCTCCACCAGCACCGGGATGGCGCGGGGACGGGGGAGCTTGGGGGTCACGTTCACCGTGCCCCAATAGGGGGTGGCCCCGAAGGTGGGGATGGCCTGCATCCCGTTTTCATAGGTGTATTGCGGCTCGTCGCCCTTGGCACCCACGGCCAGGGCGTAGAGGGCGCAGTCCCGCCAGTTGTAGGTCATGGTGCGCCATTCCGTGGCCAGGCCACGGAGCTGGGTCTCCCGTGTGTTTTCTGCCATGGTCTTCTCCTTTTATTCTGCTGAGTCTGCGGATTCTGCCGCCGTGGGGTCTGCCCCGGCGGGCTGTGTGGTGTCGTCCTGCAAAAAGGCCCGAAGGGCGTCCAAGCGTTCCTCTGCCGTGGCCCGGCCAAGGTCATAGACGGCCTGGATCTTTTCCTTGTCGTGCTCGACCCGGTGGATGTCCAGGGGGGCCTCCGGCCGGATGACAAAGACGTTGCCGAGGGCCTCCTGCTCCCGGATATAGGCGGTGGCCTCGTTGTAGACCGCATGGCGCCTGGCCATGGTGCCCAGCAGGTTGGGGTACTGGCGGTAGACCAGGTTCATCAGGGGCATGAGCTTGTTCTTTTTCTTGACATAGTCCAGGGGCTGGGTCAGGATGACCACGTTTTTGGCATAGCCCTGGGTCTGGATGAATTTCAGGGGGATCGAGTCGGCGATGCCGCCGTCGAGCAGGTTCCGGTTGCCCACGGAGACGATCTGAGACGCCAGGGGCATGGAGGCGGAGGCCCGAAGCCAGTCCAGGTCCTCGTGGTCACCCGTCAAGCAGTTGTGGTAGACGGCCCGGCCGGAGCGGACGTCAGTCCCCACAACGTAGAAGTCCATGGGGGAGTTGGCGTAGGCCTCCCTGTCAAAGACATCCAGCTCGTCCGGGATCTGCCGGTAGCAGAAGTCCGCCCCGAAGAGATCGCCGGTTTTGATCCGAGAGCGCATGCTGCAATATCTTGGGTCCTGGCAAAAGGCCAGGTTGTAGCGCAGCACCCGCCCGATCTGGTGGGATTTATAGTTGCAGCCGAACACGGCCCCCGCCGAGACGCCAACGGCCCCGTCAAAGACGATGTTCTGCTCCATCATCACGTCGATGACGCCCGCGGTGAACAAGCCCCGCATGGCGCCGCCTTCCATCACCAATCCGTGCTTCATGGGTATCTTCCTTTCTGTGCGCGAATTTCTTTCTTATCCTAGCACCAACCTGCGGATTTGTAAAGCAGGGTAAAATTTCGTTTGTCGTAGTCGATGAGGCCCTCCGCCTTCATGTGGGCCAGCTCGCGGGTCATGGCGGAGCGGTCGGTGCAGAGGTATTCGGCCAGGGCCACGCGGCCCATGGGGATGGTGAAGGTCCTGCTGCCTGCGGCCTCGGCCTGGCGGGAGAGGTAGGTCAGGAGCTTTTCCCGGATGGTGGAGCGGGAGACCACCTCCAGCTTTTCCACCAGGGCCAGGTTTTTCTCTGCGATCAGCTCCACCATGTTCTCGATCATCCGGTGGTGGAAGCGGCAGACCAGCTTGCAGGCGTGCAAGATGCGGTCGTAGTCCAGCAGCAGCACCCGGCAGTGGGTCCGGGCCTGGTAGGCGATGGTCCGGCGGCGGGCCTTGACGCAGGTGTAGCTCTCCCCGAAGAGGCTCCCCACCGGCAGGACGCTGAGCAGGGATTTCTTGCCGAAGAGGTCCTCGCTGATCATCTCCACCTCGCCCTCCAGCACCACCCCCATGAGGGGATGGACCTCCGGCGTGCGCATGATGAAGTCCCCCCGGCGGGGGGAAATTTCCCGGGCGCTGAGACAGCCCAGCATGGCCGTCAGGTCTTCCTCTGAGATGCCCCGGAAGAGGGGGCAGCTCCGCCGCAGTGCGTTTACGTCCATGGTGTACACCTCCCATTGCGTTCATTGTAAAATAGTTTGAGAAATGATGCAACTGCAACAGCCGATTTTTTGGATTTTTGTTATACTAAGCTTATCCAAGCACGGAACAAAGGAGGAACTTTTTCATGGAACACAAGATGCACAAGGCCGAGCGGCAGCTTTCCGACGCCGACACCATGGCCATCCTGAAGAAGGGCGACCACGGCACCCTGTCCGTCCAAGGCGACGACGGCTACCCCTATGCCACCCCCATCAACTACATCATCGTGGACGATAAGCTGTACATCCACTCCGCGCCCTATGGGTACAAGATCGAGTGCCTGAAGCGGGACCCCAAGTGCTGCTTCTCCGCCATCATCTCCGCCGAGATCATCCCCAGCAAGATCACCGCGGCCTTTGAGAGCGTGGTCATGACCGGCACCGCCGTTTTCGTGGAGGACCGCGCCGAAAAACAGGCGGCCCTGGAGGCCTTTGTCACCCAGAAGCACCACGGGTATGAGGAGATCGGCTTCAAGATGATTGAGAAGATGTTCGACAAGACCGCGCTGCTGCGGATCGACCCCATCTCTACCACGGGCAAGGCGTATAAGGGCTGAGGGATAAAGGCTGAGGTGGTACGGGCGGGCCGCAGGGGTCTGCGGCCCCTACGGAGTTTTTCGGTACCTGAATAGAAAGACCGCTTGGGTCAGCACCGGGTTTGGACGGTGCTTGCCGAAGCGGTCTTTGTTTGCCAGAGTATGAGATCAAATATGCAGGATGGCGCGGGCGACCTGGAGATAGATGATCAGGGTCACCACGTCCACCACGGTGGAAATGAAGGGGCTGGCCATGACGGCAGGGTCCAGATGGATCCGCTCGGCCAGCAGGGGCAGCAGGCTGCCGACGGTCTTGGCGCACAGGACGGTGAAGACCATGGTCAGGCAGATGACGAAGGCGACCGTTGCAGTCACGCCGGTGTTGTGCAGCAGGATGCGGTCCACGGTCATGAGCTTCACAAAGTTGCAGGCGGCCAGGGTGACGCCGCACATCACCGCCACCCGGATCTCTTTCCAGATGACTTGTAACGTGTCGGAAAACTCGACCTCACCCAGGGACAGGCCACGGATCACGGCGGTGGAAGCCTGGGTACCGCTGTTACCGCCGGTACCCGTCAGCATGGGGATGAAGGCGGTCAGGGCGGTGCAGGCGGCCAGGGACGTTTCGTAGCTGGTCAGGACCATGCTGGTCAGGGTGGCGGAGAGCATCAGCACCAGCAGCCAGGGCACGCGGGACTTCCAGGTCTCTAAAATACCCGTCCGCAGGTAGGGCTTGTCGGAGGGGGCCATACCGGCCATCTTTTCAAAGTCCTCCGTGGTCTCTTCCTGCAAGACGTCGATGGCGTCGTCGACGGTGACGATACCGACGAGCCGATTTTCCTGGTCCACCACGGGCAGGGCGCTGAAGTCGTACTTGGTGAACATCTGGGCCACGCTCTCCTGGTCCTCCAAGGTGTTGGCGGAGATGACGTTGGACTCCATGATGTCCTCGATGACGTCGTCGTCGTCGGCCAGGATCAGGGTCCGCATGGAGATCATACCGATGAGCTTTCGGTTGGTCTCGGTGACGTAGCAGGTGTAGATCGTCTCCTTGTCCACACCCACGCGGCGGATGCGCTTGATGGCCTCCTCCACGGTCATGTTGGGCCGGAGGCTTACGTACTCCGTGGTCATGATGCTCCCGGCGCTGTCGTCGGGATACTTCAGAATTTCGTTGATCATCTTGCGCATCTCAGGGTCAGCCTGCTTTAAGATGCGCTTGACGACGTTGGCGGGCATCTCTTCCACGATGTCCACGGCGTCATCGACGTATAGCTCGTCGACGACGTCCTTCAGTTCGTTGTCGGAAAAGCCCTGGATCAGCAGCTCCTGCGTCTCCGGGTCCATCTCAACGAACGTCTCTGCGGCCAGCTCTTTGGGCAGTAGCCGAAAGAGCAGGGGCAGCTTGTCCTGGGGCATATCCTCGAAGATGGCGGCTACGTCCACCGCGTTCATCGTCACGAGAATGTCCCGCAGGGTGGTGTATTTTTTGCCCTCCACCAGGGCCGCCAGGGTATCCCCCAGCGTGACAATGGTTCTCTCTGCCATTGGCATCTCCTCCCTTGCGTTTCAAGGCGCTGGCACAGCGCCCAGTTTCTGAGCAGGAGTAAGACACGCGGCAGACCGGTATCTCATTTAGAGCGGACAAGGGGACGCCGGTCGTTCCGGCCCCTCTGTCTGGGTGCAACTTCGGCCTGCCAAAGTGCCGTTACTACCGCCTGCGTCCATTGTGTTTCACCTCACTTGTCCGTTGGATTCGTTGTCGTTGGGCCTTTTCCTTCCAAGGCCATTCCTTATTATAGAGATGCCCGGAATTTTTGTCAACCGAAATCCCAGGCATCTTGCAGGAAATTCGTCATTTTTATAAGGGCCATCCCTTGCCTTTTTTTCGGGTGTCTGCTATTCTTTGGGGGAAATGTTCCAAGCTGTCAAACCCTGGAAAGGAGATCCGATGAAACGTATCTTTGCTTTGCTTTTGACCCTAGTCCTGCTGGCCTCCTCCGGTGCGGCGCTGGCGGCAGGGGGTTACACTGACGTGCCCGACAGCCACTGGGCAGCGGCCTCCATTCAGTCGGCCAAGACCTACGGCCTCATGTCCGGCATGACGAGCAATACCTTCGGCCTGGGCCAGACGATCACCCGCGCCCAGTTCGTCACCGTGACTGCCCGGATGCTGGGCTGGGACACGAAGACAACGACCGCCTCCGGCTTTACGGACACCAAGGGCCACTGGGCGGAAGGGGCCATTTCCGCCGCCGTCCAGCACGGTGCCCTGGACAAAGGGGGGAGCTTCCGCCCCGATGCTGCCATCAGCCGCGAGAACATGGCGGTGATCCTGGTCCGCGCCTTGGGCTACCAGTCCGTGGCGGAGAAGGCCGCCGGCTATGCGCTCCCCTTCACCGATGTGAAGAACAACAAGGGCTATGTCACCGTGGCCTATGACATCGGCCTGACCAACGGCGTTTCCGCCACCCAGTTTGCCCCCGCCGCTTCCGCCACCAGGGAGCAGGCGGCCACGATGCTGGTCCGCATCTATGAAAAATACACGGCCAAGACCAGCTGGCTCCACGGCTTCTATGCCATCTCGTCTTACAGCCAGATCGGCCTGACCCAGAGCATGGACGCCGTCAGCCTGGGGTGGAGCCGGATGACTTACACCGCCGACACCGGGGCTGTGCTGCACACGACGACCTCCGGCGGCAATGTCTACGCCATTCCCTCCGGCTATGCCGACGCGGTGAAGCAGCTGCAAGCCAACGACTGCCAGCTGAACCTGTCCGTCTTCATGGACAACAACGGCGGGGCGTTGGCCGCGATGCTGGCGGATGCCAACGGGAGAAGCCAGGCGGTCCAGGCCATTCTCACCGAAGCCACCCGGACCTATGCGGACCTGGGCAGTTCACCGTACACCGGCGTGACCATCGACTTTGAGGGGCTGGCCGGCAGCACCAACCAGGCCAATTTTACGGCATTTTTGCAGGCGCTCTCCCGGCAGCTCCAGGCGAAGAACCTGCGTCTGGCGGTGGCCGTCATGCCTGCCACGGCGGACGGGGCCTATTACAACGGCTATGACTACCGCGCCATCGGCGACCTGGCGGACAAAGTCATCTTGATGGCCCACGACTACCAGCCCTCCAAATTGACCGGCTACACGGGCACGACGTATTATAAGAACGCGGCCCTTACGCCGTTCCAGTCGGTCTATGATTCTCTCCGGGTGGCCACCGATCCCAACACCGGCGTGCAGGACACGAGTAAGCTGGCCCTGGCCATCAGCTCCGCTGCCAATGCCTGGCAGGTGGATGCCAATGGGAAGCTCGTCTCGGAGACGCCGACCTTCCCCACGGCGTCTACGCTGCTGACCCGGATGAAGGGTGGCGCGACCATGGGCTGGTCGGATACTTACCGGAACCCCTACCTGACCTACCAGACCGAGGACGGAAAGCACTGGTTCGTCTGGTATGAGGACAGCCGCAGCGTGGGCGAAAAGGTCCGGCTGGCCAAGCTCTTCGGTGTGACCTCCGTCTCCCTGTGGCGGCTGGGGAATCTCCCGGCGGACAGCACGGACGGACTCTATTATAATGTATTGTCCGCCTGCCAGTAAAACACATGAAAAAGACCCAAAGAACGGCCTGCCTGACCTGCGGATGCAGGTCGGACAGGCCGCTCTTTCTTCGGGATGTTTTAGAAGGTGTTGTGTGTTCCGCAAAGAGAAGGAGGAGGAAAGGGATCAGGCGTCAGCCAGGGCCTTGCCCAGCTCGCGGCACTTTGCTTTGCCGTCTGCGTCGGGGGAGAGGTTCACGATCAGGGGGTCAGCTGCCAGGATGGCACCGGCCTTCTTGGTGCGCTCTGCCCAGTCGCGCATCCACTGGCCGTCGCCCCAGTCGTAGGAGCCGAACAGAACGACCTTCTTGCCGGAGATCTTGCCCTCCAGCGCGGTGAAGAAGGGCTCCATCTCGTCCTCTTCCAGGACCTCGTCGCCCATGGAGGGGCAGCCCAGGGCCAGCTTGTCGTAAGCGGCGGCCTCGTCGGCGTTGGTGTCGGTGACGTTGATGAGCTTTGCCTGGCCGCCGGTGCCAGCCACGACTTCCTGCGCCATGGTAGCGGTGTTGCCGGTGCCGGACCAGAAAATAACAGCAATCGATTCCATAGTTAAGATCCTCCTAGTGATGTTTTGCTGATCTCTATGTTTTTGTTAGCGCTCGCTCATTAGCTGGAGCTAACCATAGGTCAAAAGAAAAAGCCGATGTGCGGCGTTTCTGATAATTAGCTTTTGCTAACTTCTGCGTTAGTATAGCATGGCGAGGGAAGGACTGTCAAGCCCTTTTTGTGCAAAACAAAAGTTTTTGCAGTTTTCTCAAAGTTTCCTTTGAAATTTTGTTGTTTTTTTGATATACTGTACTTGATCAGTGGCCCGACAGCGCACCACAGCTGCTGGGTCGTTTTCTATTTTTCTCCGTCGGGACACGCCGCCGGAGTACCACACCGGAAGGAGGACCTAGAAAATGGCAGAGACTTATCAGAAGGGCGAGTACATCCGCTATGCCTGTAACGGCGTTTGCCTGGTGGATGACGTGCGCCTGGACCGCCTGACCAAGAAAGAACCCCCGAAAGAGTTTTACATCCTAAAACCTGTCAGCAACCCCGCCTCTACCCTGTTCGTGCCCACAGGCAACGCCACCTTGGTGGCCAAAATGTCCCGTTTGCCCGACCGGGAGGAGCTGGATGCGCTCATCCTGGCGACCAGGGAGGAGCCGTTGGACTGGATCGATGACCGGAAGATCCGCCTGGCCTCCTTCCAGACCATCGTGAAGGAGTGCGACTTAGGCCAGCTCATCAGCCTCGTCTCCTGCATCTACCATCGCCGCGAGGATCTGATCGCCGCCGGGAAAAAGCTGGGTGCCTCCGACGAGACGCTCCTCCAGCGGGCCGAGGCCCTCATCGAGAACGAAGTGGCGTTCGTCCTTAAAGTCGAACAGAGTGAGGTCAGCGACTATATCCGCGGCAAGCTGGCGGAAGCGATCACGGCGTAACATGCTATACTATTATCATATTGTATAAGGAAGGCCCCCGGAACCGGCGATACCATTCGCCTGTGCCGAGGGCCTTCTTCGTCCCTTCATTAATGCCCCCTGTTCCATTGCGTCCCACTTCCTTGTTTGGCTCTCTATTCTATTAACGCAGGAGCAGGGCGATTTGTCACAGGATTTGGAAAATTTTTTCTGAAAAAGATAAAAAGTTGCAAATTGTTACCCTATGTGAAATTTTTGCGCCTTACTGCAAAAATCTCACATAGAAAACCGTAAGGAAAAGCACCGGCCTGGGAAACCGGTGCTTTTCTATGGATCATGGATGGGATCGTTTGCTGTCCTTCCGCCACAGGATGCCGCCGACGGTATCGGCGAAAAACCAGCCGATGGGGATCGCCGCCCAGATGCCGGTCACGCCGATGGCGGGGGAGGCAGAGAGCAGATAGGCCAGGGCCACGCGGGTGCCCAGGGAGCAGACCGTCAGCACCAGCGACACCGCCGGCCGGTCCACCGCCCGGAAGTAGCCGTAGAGCAGGAACAAAATGCCGATGCCCAGGTAGCAGCTGCCCTCGATGCGGAGGTAGCCTGTGCCCACGGAAATGACTTCCTGCGCGTCGTGCCCCACGAAAATGGCCAGCAGCTGGGGGGCGAAGCAGCAGACCAGCCCGCCGATCAGCAGACAAAAGACCAGTACCCAGAACAAGGCCCATTTCGTCCCGGCTTTGATGCGCCCCCGCTGCCCGGCCCCGTAGTTCTGGGCGACGAAGGTGGCGTAGGCGTTGCCGAAGTCCTGCACGGGCATGTAGGCCAGGGTGTCGATCTTCACCGCCACGGCGAAGGCCGCCATGACGACCGAGCCGAAGGAGTTCACCAGGCCCTGCACCAGGAGGATCCCGAAGTTCATCACCGACTGTTGCAGGCAGGTGAAGAACGAGAGGCTCCAAAGCTGCCGCAAAATATTCCGGTCCCACCGCCGGTCTTCCGGTCTGACCAGCAGGTCCGGGCAGCTTTGCCAGGTCCACAGGGCCAGGCCCACCCCGGCGGCGTACTGGGCCAGCACCGTCGCCAGCGCCGCGCCCATGACGCCCATCTTCAGGGGGATGACGAAGAGCAGGTCCAGGCCGATGTTCCCCACGACCGACACGCCCAAAAACAGCAGCGGCGTCACCGAGTTCCCGATGGCCCGGAGCAGATTGGCGAAGTAATTGTAGAGGAAGGTGGCCGGGATGCCCGCAAACACCCAGACGAGATAGGTCCGGGTTAGGTCCCACACGTCCGCCGGGATGCGGAGAAACCACAGGATCCCGCCCAGGGCCAGGTACACCAGCCCGGTCAGCACCACGGTCAGCCCGCCGATCAAACAGAACGACTGAAAGATCCCCGCCCGGAATCGGGCGGGGTCTTTTCGTCCGAACTGCATGGCGAAAAACACGCTGCTGCCCATGCAGAGGCCCAGCAAGATCGAAGTGAGAAACGTCATCAAGGTATAGGAGGACCCCACCGCCGCCAGGGCGCCCTCCCCCAAAAACTGCCCCACCACCCAGGTGTCGGCCAGGTTATACAGCTGCTGGAGCAGGTTCCCCAGGATCAGCGGCAGGGCGAAGGCCAGCAGCCCCTTGGGGATGCTCCCCTGGGTCAGGTCACGGTTCAGGGCCACGGCGTCAAATCCTCCAAAGCCGCCCGATGGTACTCAGTTCCGGCCAGATCACACCACCGAAACAGGGTCCCCTCCAGGGTCATGTACCCCCGCAAGCTGCCCTCCTTGGGGATGGAAACGGAGCCGGGGTTCAAGTAGACGTTTTGTTGCCCAAAGGGCCGCCAAGTTGGCACATGTGTGTGGCCATGGAGCAGGAGGTCCCCTGGCTGAATGGGTGGCAAATTGTCAAGGTTAAATACATGGCCATGGGTGACATACATCAGCCGGTCCTCCACCGGAAAAACGGCGTAATCGGCCATGATCGGGAAGTCCAGGACCATCTGGTCTACTTCGGTGTCGCAGTTGCCTCGGACGCAAAACAGCCGATTTTTCACGCCATTCAGCAAAGAAATGACCTCTTTTGGCGCGTAATCCCGTGGTAAATCGTTCCGCGGGCCGTGATAGAGCAGGTCTCCCAGCAAAATCAGCCGCTCCGCCCCCTCTAGTGCGAAGCAGTCCAGCAGCTGGCGGCAGTAGTAAGCGGACCCGTGCAGGTCCGATGCGATCATCCATTTCATGGGAAAAATCTCCTTTGTTAGGCTAGGGTGAGTATAGCGCAGATGCGGGAAAGTGTCAATGCAGAAAAGCTTCCGTCGAAACAAATCGCTTTCTGTCGGTTCTAGGCCTTTTTGAGGAAAAGAATTGAAATTTTAGGAGCGCACGGGTATACTTTAGCCCACAGAGAGGAGGAAAGTCGATGAACGAGGCAGAAAAGAAACGAAGATTTCACGCAATTGTCTTAGAGCACAGTGACATTTTACATAGAATCGCCCGCCGACAGCTTTCGTTGAATGGCGGTACCTATGATTGGGGCAGAGTAGAGGAAGCGGTGCAGGAGACCTTGACCCTTGCCTGGATCAAACGAGACGAAGTGCTGGCGGCCCCCAATATCGGCGGCTGACTGGTGAAGACCTTGCAGTACGTCCTGAAAAATATGGTGCGGCAGGACCAGCAGTGGAGCAAGCGGCTCTTGCTGGCGCAGAAAGACTTAGGCCCCGATCCGATCCAGCCCTCACCGGGGGCACACCTGGAGCTGGAAGACCTGGTGACGCTGGAAGAGTTTACCTTGCTCAAGCAGGTTTACCTGGAGCGCATCCCCTATGAGGAACTGTGCGAAACCTATGGCATCAAAAAATCCGCTCTGGCCATGCGGGTCAAGCGGGCCAAGGAGCGGTTTCGAGAGGCTTATTTAGAAAGTGAAAAAAATTTTTCTAATTCGAGTGAACAAACCGGCCCGACTCGACATAATACAAGTAGAGGAGGTTCTAAGCGATGAAAAATCCCAAAAATCAGCAGGGGAAATATGCATACCTGGAACAGCTCACCACAGAAGAATTGGACGAACTGCTTCGCTTGGAGTTTAACGCCGACGAAGAGGACGCCGACCCGGAGCTTGTCTTAGCCATTATGGAGGTGATCGCCAAACGGGAACCGGAAGATATTCCACCCATCGACCCGGAAGAGACCTGGAAGACATTCCAAGCCAGAAACTTGACAAAACCGTCAGAACAGACAACAGAAGATACCAACACAAAGCAAGAAGAAACCATCGTGGAGTACCAGCCGCCCCACAGACGCAAGCGCTGGTTTGCCTCAGTGGTGGCTGCGGCCTGCGCAGTGTTTGTCTTCTGTGCCCCCGTAGCTCATGGTTCAACCATACTGGAAACCATGACAAACTGGAAGCAGAGTACCTTCTCCCTGCCGAACCAGCAGGAGACCGGTACGGTTGCCGTGTTGACAAATCCAGATTATCTGAAAGTTGTGGAAGCTGTCAAGGATGCTGCGGGTACTGCACTGCTACCGAACTGGTACCCGGACGGGACAACGGTTGACCGTGTAGAAGACCATTCAAGAGATAGTGTACTTGGCTATTATATTTCATTCTCAAAAGCAGAAGAAGAATTTAGCCTTTTTATCATTGCGTATGATACGAAAAGTTCTATGAGCAGTATACATGAAAAGAATGAAACTTCTGGAACGATTCAATATACTTCTGGGGGAATGCCTTATTATCTGATGGAAAATTTGGAGAGAACAGTTGCTGTCTGGCAAGGAAAAACAGCAGAATATCCA
>SFHQ01000076.1 GCA_004556345.1 Clostridiales bacterium
TCACCCTGGAGGGGGATGGAAATGGTGTTGGCGAAGGTTCTCTTGGACGCCGCCAGGTTCAAAAAGGACAACTGGAAGCGGATGGAGCTGTCAAAGTAGTTGAGGAAATCGCACCAGCCTTCAAAGATGGCGGCCTTGTCCTCGTTCTGGCTGAGCTGATAGTTGATGTCCTGGAACTGGATGGTCTTGGTGTAGCGGCCATCCGCCACCTTGCAGATACCGTCCGGCCACATCCGCTCATACGGGATGCTGTCCTGGGCGGACTGCTCTTTTTTGTCCGTGCGGTTGGCGCGGGCAATCGCTGCCTCGATCTGTTTGCGTTCGGCGCGGGACAGCTTACGCCGGGGTCTGGTCTGCGGCTCTGCCGGTTCGGCCTGCCGCTTTGTCTTTGCCGCGAACAATGTCATACACCTCCTTGTCGAGATTTGCCTGCCGCTCCAGCACGGCATAGAAGTTGTTGGTGCGGTAGGGGCGCTGCTTGGGCCGGATGACGGCCACCTTGAGGATGTTGCCGATGATCTTTTCCAGGGGCTGGCCGTGTTTTTCATACATCGCCAGCATGAAAAAGGGCAGCATGACGAGCATCATGCACATGGCCGCCACGCTGTTGCCAGCAGGCCCCCGGAGCAAAAAGAAAAGCGGCACGCCGATGAGCGCCCCGCAGCCGAAGCAGACAAGCTGCCTCTTGGTCAGGTTGAATGCGACCTTGGTTTTGACTTTCGTCAGGTCTTTGGGTACGGGTACATAAGCCATACGGTTTTCCCTCCTTTAGTGCGCCTGGAATACGGCTTTGGACAAGCTGCCGGTCTTGAACAGTGTGAAGCACAGCAGCACTGTGTAGCCCACGCAGGTCCAGATCGCCATGATGATGTCATCCTCGGTGGCGATGTTTTGCACCAGCACGGCGTAGATCGCCACGCAGACGATAATCAAAAACGCCTGGAAGCCCAGGGCCAGCAGGCTGCGCAGGTAGTTCTGGCCCATGCCGCCCCATTCCTTGCCCATCATGGTCGCCATCGGGATGGGGGCCACCGACGTGACCAGGTAAATCTCGATCATACGGCCATAAATCACGATAAAAATGCAGATATACAGCGCCCACATGGTGATGCCGATAAAGAGCGACTGGAACCACAGGCCGAACAGCGGTCCCAGGTCCATATCCATCAGCCGGGACTCCATATCGGTCATAACAGCGGAGATGTCGATGGAAGCGTCCGAGCCGATGATGCCGGACGCCTGGGCCACCACGCTTTGGGCCATGTCGAACACGCCCATGACGAGGTTCCAGGTGTTGGTGACGAGCAAAATCGCGGCGGCGGACTTGAACACCCATTTGAAGATCATCCAGGTGTCCACATCATGCAGGTTGTTGCGGTCGGTAATCATCTGGATCAGCTCCAGCGTCATCACGATGGCCAGGATCACGCCAGCAATCGGCACCATGATGGAGTTGGAAAGGTTCTGGATCATACTGAAAATGCTGCCGTTCCACCCCTGCGGGGTCTGGCCCACCTGCGTGGCGATGTCCGCGACCTGCTGGTTCACACTGTCGAACATCCCCGTTAAGTTTCCCATGATGCCGCCCACCAGCATCTCTTTCAGCCAGTTGGTCAGGGCATCCAATAAGAAATCCATACGGTGTCAAACCTCCTTTCAGCCCCTCCCGCTGTGCGCGGGAGGGGACGAGGATTTCAGCGGGGTACGATCAGACGGTGAACAGGCCGGACAGCAGCGGTACGAGGACCATGCCAACGATGGCGACGCCCGCGCCGGCCATCAGCTGTTTCATGCCCTGCGACTTCGCGCCGGGGTTGTCGTTGCCGTAACCTTCCAGCAGGTTGATGACACCCCAGATGCCGAGACCAGCGCCCAGAGCGATAACGAGGGTCTGAAGAACGGTGATAGCCTGATTGAAAAATGCCATAAATTATAGTTAGCCGGAATCATTTGAAAAGTTTGATTTAGTCATTCATAGGCATACAAAAGCCGGAACAATCGGCACCCGGTTTCCGGGGCCTGATTCCGGCTGTCCTCCTTTTTTCATTATTTTTTGGTGATTGTCCGCTTTGTACGCCGATGGCCCCATCCGGGGCGGTTGAGGCGGGTAGATAAGATCACTCCTTTCACAGCGGAACAGATTTACGCGCCCTCTGCGTCTACTTCATACACATCGTAGACCTCGTTGGGCTTGAGCTTGAGCCGGGTGGACAGGAACGCCTCGATGTCAAAGGCGTTCTTGGGGTCCGCGTCGGCGGTGTACGGGTAATTGGGGTGCTTGGTGATGTCGTACTTGTCCGA
>SFHQ01000077.1 GCA_004556345.1 Clostridiales bacterium
GGGGGGATACCCCCCGCGCACCTTGAGAGCTGCATAGCGCGCCGGCCGTCCCAAAGGGCCGGCGCGGACAAGAGATCTGATATGAATCATCGTGTCCATCTATACGAATTAAGCTGATGGACGGGTGATCCGCATAACACGATCGCGAATGATACGAGACCCGAGATCTTAACTGATCAGACAACTCATAGTAGGCATCGGAAAGATGAAGATACTAAGGGCGCACGGTGGATGCCTTGGCATAGGAAGCCGACGAAGGACGCGGTAAGCTGCGATAAGCCGCGGTCAGGCGCAAACGGCCTTTGACCCGCGGATCTCCGAATGGGGCAACCCGCCCGCGGCAATGCGCGGGCGCCCCTCCCCGAATATATACGGGAGGGAGCGGCAACCCGGGGAACTGAAACATCTAAGTACCCGGAGGAAAGGAAATCAACCGAGATTCCGCTAGTAGCGGCGAGCGAACGCGGATGCAGCCTAAACCCGTGCAGCGCCAAAGCACCTGGGCGTTGCTGCACGCGGGGTCGCGGGACCGCTCATCCGGGGGCCAGGCACCCCCGGCGGCAGTCACAAAGGGATGGCGCAGCGGAACGGCCCGGACAGGCCGGCCGCAGAGGGTGAGAGCCCCGTACGCGAAGCCCCATCCCCTGCCGGTGGCGGCACCCGAGTAATGCCGGACACGGGAAATCCGGTATGAATCAGGGGGGACCACCCTCCAAGGCTGAATACTCTCCTATGACCGATAGCGAACCAGTACCGTGAGGGAAAGGTGAAAAGCACCCCGGGAGGGGAGTGAAAGAGTACCTGAAACCGCGCGCCTACAAGCAGTCGGAGCCCACATGATGGGTGACGGCGTGCCTTTTGTAGAATGAGCCAACGAGTCACGGTATGCGGCGAGGTTAAGCTTGGAAGCGAGCCGCAGTGAAAGCGAGCCTTTAAGATGGCGTTTTTTAGTCGCATGCCGTGGACGCGAAGCCGGGTGATCTATCCATGGGCAGGCTGAAGCAGGGGTAAGACCCTGTGGAGGGCCGAACCCACTTCGGTTGAAAACGGAGGGGATGACCTGTGGATAGGGGTGAAAGGCCAATCAAACCCGGAGATATCTCGTTCTCCCCGAAATAGCTTTAGGGCTAGCCTCGGGCGTTCGGTCGCGGCGGTAGAGCACTGGATCCTTGCGGGGGCCTCACCGCCTACCAACAGGAACCAAACTCCGAATGCCGCGACCCCAGAGCCCGGGAGTCAGAATATGTGGGCTAAGCTGTGTATTCGAGAGGGAAACAGCCCAGACCGCCCGCTAAGGTCCCCAAGTTCATGCTGAGTGGCAAAGGATGTGCGTTTGCCTAGACAACCAGGATGTTGGCTTAGAAGCAGCCATGCATTTAAAGAGTGCGTAACAGCTCACTGGTCGAGTGGACATGCGCCGACAATACACGGGGCTAAGCATGGCACCGAAGCGGCGGACTGTGAACAACAGTGGTAGGGGAGCTTTCCGTGCAGGGCCGAAGCGCATGGGCGACCATGCGTGGACCGCACGGAAGTGAGGATGTTGGCATGAGTAACGAGAGCGGCGTGGGAAACGCCGCCGCCGTAAGCCTAAGGGTTCCTGGGCAAGGCTAATCCCCCCAGGGTCAGTCGGGAGCTAAGGCGAGGCCGACAGGCGTAGCCGATGCACAACAGGTTGATATTCCTGTACCACCACGAGCCGTTACCACCGATGGGGCGACGGAGAAGGATAGCCGGGCGGGGTTCTGGACGTCCCCGTGAAAGCAGGTAGGGGGCAGCGCATGGAAACCAGCGCTGCTGAGGTCCCCGAGACGCGAGACGAAGGCATATGGCCGAAGCCGGCGAGTCCATGCTTCCAAGAAAAACCTCTAGGGAGGCGGATGGTGCCCGTACCAAAACCGACACAGGTAGGCGGGTAGAGTATACCGAGGCGATCGGGAGAACCATGGTTAAGGAACTCGGCATAACGACTCCGTAACTTCGGGAGAAGGAGTGCCCCTGCAGGTGGAGCGCCTGGCGCGCCGAGCCCGCGGGGGTCGCAGCGAAACGGCCCAAGCGACTGTTTATCAAAAACACAGGACTCTGCAAAGCCGCAAGGCGACGTATAGGGTCTGACGCCTGCCCGGTGCTGGAAGGTTACGCGGAGGGGTTAGCGGAAGCGAAGCTCCGAAGCCAAGCCCCAGTAAACGGCGGCCGTAACTATAACGGTCCTAAGGTAGCGAAATTCCTTGTCGGGTAAGTTCCGACCTGCACGAATGGCGTAACGACTTGGGCGCTGTCTGTGAACCTTTACTGCAGCTTGACATTGGCCGTTGGCGCGGCGCGTAGAGGATAGGTGGGAGGCTTTGAAACCGGGACGCCAGTCCCGGCGGAGCCGCCCTTGGAATACCACCCTCGTCGCGTCGGCGGCCTAACGCCCGGCCGTGAGCCGGCGGGCGGACCGTGTCTGGCGGGTAGTTTGACTGGGGCGGTCGCCTCCCAAAATGTAACGGAGGCGCGCGTAAGGTCCGCTCAGGACGGTCGGCAACCGTCCGCAGAGCGCAAGAGTACAAGCGGGCTTGACTGCGAGGCCCACAAGCCGAGCAGGTGGGAAACCAGGTTCTAGTGATCCGGCGGCCCAGAGTGGAATGGCCGTCGCTCAACGGATAAAAGGTACTCCGGGGATAACAGGCTGATCTTGCCCAAGAGTCCACATCGACGGCAAGGTTTGGCACCTCGATGTCGGCTC
>SFHQ01000078.1 GCA_004556345.1 Clostridiales bacterium
AGCAGCGATATCAGCACTATTGAAATTAGACATGATTTTCTATCCCCTTTCTTAGATGATGTGCTTAGCGGCCAGAATACCGGCCAGCTTCTCGCAGGTTTCCTTACCGTCGCCCTCCAGCATCATGCCGACGCCCTTCTGAGGAGGCGTGAAGCTCTTGAAGATGTTGGTGGGAGAGCCCTTCAGGCCGATGGTAGTAGCGTCGATCAGGGGATGATCCTTCAGGTCCTCATAGCCCAGAGTGGTCAGGGGCTTGCTGTAGGTAGACAGGATGCCGCCGATGGACATGTAGCGGGGGTTGTTCAGCTCCTTGATGCAGGTCAGCAGGCAGGGAGTCTGGACCTTGATGGTCATGTAGCCATCCTCCAGCATGCGCTGGACAGTGATGGTGTCGCCGTCCTTCTTGATGTCGGCGGCATAGGTGACCTGGGGCAGGTGCAGCTTCTCAGCGATCTGGGGACCGACCTGAGCGGTATCGCCATCGATAGCCTGACGGCCGCACATCACGATATCGTCCTTCTCAACACCCAGGGTGCTCAGAGCGGCGGCCAGGATCTGGGAAGTAGCGTAGGTATCGGAACCGCCGAACTCACGGGCGGAAACCAGCACGCCCTCGTCAGCGCCCATGGCCATCAGCTCACGCAGCATACCGGCAGCGGGAGGGGGGCCCATGGTGACAACGGTGACCTTGCAGCCGGTGGCGTCCTTCAGCTTCAGGGCGGCCTCAACAGCGTTCATATCATCGGGGTTGGTGATGGTCTGCATGGAAGCACGGTTCAGAGTACCGTCGGGATTGACAGCCACCTTGCCGGAGGTATCGGGTACCTGCTTGACACAAACATAAATCTTCATTTCGACTTCTCCTCCTTACAGGCCCATGTTGGCGGAGATGACGATACGCTGGACCTCGCTGGTGCCCTCGTAGATCTCCGTGATCTTGGCGTCGCGCATCATGCGCTCCATGGGATAATCCTTGGTGTAGCCGTAGCCGCCGAACATCTGCAGCGCCTTGGTGGTGGTCTTCATAGCGTGCTCAGAGCAGAACAGCTTGGCCATGGCGGCCTCCTTGGTGTAGCGCTCACCGGAACCCTTCTTCATGGCGGCCTGGTAGGTCAGCAGACGACCGGCCTCGCAGCCCAGCTCCATGTCAGCGAAGGTGAACTGGGTGTTCTGGAACTTGCTGATGGGCTTGCCGAACTGGACACGGCCCTTGGTGTAAGCCTTGGCCTCTTCCAGAGCGCCCTCGGCAATACCCAGGGACTGAGCGGCAATGCCGATACGGCCGCCGTCCAGGGTCTGCATGGCGATGTTGAAGCCCTTGCCCTCGCGGCCCAGCATGTTCTCCTTGGGGACGATCATGTCGGTGAACACGATCTCAGCCGTGGGAGAGCCGTGCAGGCCCATCTTCTCCTCGTGCTTGCCGACGGAGAAGCCGGGGAAGGAGGACTCCACGATGAAGGCGGAGATGCCCTTGGTGCCCTTGGACTTATCGGTCATGGCGAACACCACGAACACGTCAGCCACATAGCCGTTGGTGATGAAGATCTTGGAGCCGTTCATCACATAGTGGTCGCCCTCCAGCTTGGCCTCGGTCTGGCCCTTGGAAGCGTCGGAACCGGCGTTGGGCTCAGTCAGAGCGAAGGCGCCGACCTTGTGACCGGTGGACAGCATGGGCAGATACTTGGCCTTCTGGGCCTCGGTGCCGTGAGTCAGGATGGGGTCGCAGCACAGGCCGTTGTGGGTGGCTACGATATCGCCGGTGGAGGCGCACTGCTTGGACAGCTCCTCAATGCAGATAGCGCTGGCCAGAGGGTCAGCACCCTGTCCGCCGTACTCCTTGGGGATGCACATGCCCATCACGCCCAGGTCGAACAGCTTCTCGATGTTCTCGCGGGGATAGAGGGTCTTGGCGTCGGTCTCGGCAGCGATGGGCTTCACTTCGTTCTCGGTGAACTCAGCCATCATCTTCCGGATCAACAGATGCTCAGGGCTCAGATTGAAATCCATAATGCTTTCTCCTTTTATGTAAATTTTGGAAAGGCTATATTGATATGTCGCAGGGACAGATATCACAGTTTATCATTTGTTCTGACCGGGCGCTGCCCGGTCAGAACGCTGCTGCCCGCGGGACGGCATGCCCACCGCTGGGCGCGTCAGGGGCAGCGTGTCCGAGGGGGATCAACCCGCCTCAGAATCAGTCCACAATGCCGGCGATGTCCTTAGCAAGCTGCTTCTTGCCCTGGAT
>SFHQ01000079.1 GCA_004556345.1 Clostridiales bacterium
TCTGGGCGGCGGCTGCGAGCTGGCCATGAGCTGCGACATCATCCTGGCTGCCGGCCCCAACGCTGAGGGCAAGGGCGGCGCCAAGTTCGGCCAGCCCGAGGTTGGCCTGGGCATCACCCCCGGCTTCTCCGGCACCCAGCGCCTGCCCCGCCGCGTGGGCATCGCCAAGGCCAAGGAGCTGATCTTCTCCGGCAAGGTCATCGGCGCCGCTGAGGCTGAGAAGATCGGCCTGGTCAACGCCGTGTATGCTCCCGAGGAGCTGATCCCCGGTGCCATCGCCATGGCCAAGTCCTTCACCGCCAACGCTCCCATCGCCGTGAAGTATTCCAAGGCCTGTATCGACCGCGGCATGCAGATGGACATTGACGACGGCATCGCTCTGGAGAACGAGCTGTTCGCCATGTGCTTCGCCACCGCCGACCAGAAGGAAGGCATGGACTCCGTATCCATCGCTTAAAAAATTTCTGACAAAAGAGGAATTTACAGCATGAAAAAAGTACGTGTCATTACTGCTGAGGAAGCGGCCCTGATGGTCAAGGACGGCGACACCGTCTCCACCGGCGGCTTCGTTAGCTGCGCCTGCCCCGAGGCGCTGACCAAGGCTCTGGAAAACCGTTTCGTGGAAACCGGCCATCCCCGCGACCTAACTCTGTTCTTTGCAGCCGGTCAGGGCCATCGGGACGGCACCGGCGGCGACCACTTCGGCCACGAGGGTATGTGCAAGCGGGTAGTCGGCGGTCACTGGGACCGCGCCGCTAAGCTGGGCGAGCTGGCTCTGGCCAACAAGCTGGAGGCCTATAACCTGCCTCAGGGCGTCATCACCCACATGTACCGCGACATCGCCGCCCACAACATCGGCACCATCACCCACGTTGGCCTGAACACCTTCGTAGACCCCCGTCACGAGGGCGGCAAGCTCAACGAGTGCACCAAGGAAGACCTGGTGAAGCTGGTGAACATTGACGGTGAGGAGCGCCTGCTCTACAAGCCCATCCCCATCAATGTGTGCCTGGTCCGCGGCTCCTACGCCGATGAATACGGCAACTGCACCGTCCACCGCGAGATCGGTCCTCTGGATGTCACCGCCCAGTGCCAGGCCACCAAGAACTCCGGCGGTATCGTCATTGTTCAGGTGGAGAAGATCGTCCAGGGCGGCACCCTGGACCCCCGCCTGGTGAAGATCCCCGGCATCTATGTGGATGCCATCGTCGTGGGCTCTCCCGAGGACAACAACCAGTGCCTGGGCATGCCCTATGACGGAGCTCTCTCCGGTGAGTTCCGCATCCCCGTGGACGATATCCCCCCCATCCCCATGGACGCCAAGAAGATCATCGCCCGCCGGGCCGCTATGGAGCTGCCTCAGGACGCCATCGTGAACCTGGGCACCGGCGCTCCCGAGAAGATCGCCAACGTCTGCGCTGAGGAGGGCATCTCCAACAAGATGACTCTGACCGTGGAAGCCGGCTCCATCGCCGGTGTGCCCTACGGCGGCACCCAGTTCGGCGGCGCAGCCAACTCCATGGCCATTCTGGACCACAACGTCCAGTTCGACTTCTATCAGGGCGGCGGCCTGGATGTGGCCTTCCTGGGCCTGGCCGAGACCGCTCCCAACGGCGACCTGAACGTCTCCAAGTTCGGCACCCGTCTGGCCGGCGCCGGCGGCTTCATCGACATTACCCAGAACGCCAAGAAGGTCGTTTACTGCGGCACCTTTACCGCCAAGGGCCTCAAGACCGAGTGCAAGGACGGCAAGCTGGTCATCACCCAGGAGGGTGCTAAGAAGAAGTTCGTCAACAAGGTGGAGCAGATCACCTTCTCCGGCGATTACGCCAACAAGGTGCACCAGCCCGTTCTGTACATCACCGAGCGCGCCGTGTTCGAGCTGCGGCCCGAGGGCGTGACGCTGGTGGAGATCGCCCCCGGCATTGACCTCCAGACCCAGGTTCTGGATCAGATGGAGTTCATGCCCAAGATCGCCGATGACCTGAAGCTCATGGATGAGCGCATCTTCCGTGAGGAACTGATGGGTCTGGCTAACGACTAAACATCCCTCTAAGGGGGGAGCGATCCCCCCTTAGTCCCCAAATTAATTAGGAGGATAACAAAAAATGGCATTGATGACCCCCCAAGAATACATTGAGTCCCTGCGGAAGCTGAACACCCGCGTCTATATGTTCGGCGAGAAGATCGAGAACTGGGTGGACCACCCCATGATCCGTCCCAGCATCAACTGCGTGGCCATGACCTACGCTCTGGCTCAGGATCCTCAGTACGCTGAGCTGATGACCGTGAAGTCCAGCCTCACCGGTCACACCATCAACCGCTTCACCCACCTGCATCAGTCCACTGAGGACCTGATGAACAAGGTGAAGATGCAGCGTCTGCTGGGCCAGAAGACCGCTTCCTGCTTCCAGCGCTGCGTGGGCATGGACGCCTTCAACTCCGTCTTCTCCACCACCTATGAGATCGACGAGAAGTACGGCACCCACTATCACGAGAACTTCAAGAAGTTCCTGACCT
>SFHQ01000080.1 GCA_004556345.1 Clostridiales bacterium
CCTCTGCGGGGAAGCTCAGGCTGTCCTGATACTCAGGCCACTGGGAGGTCATGATGAAGTTGCCTACGTGAGGCAGCGCCTGGAAAATTTCCTCGGTAATGAAGGGCATGAAGGGGTGCAGCAGCTTCAAAAGCTCCGTCAGCACGTAGCACAGGACGTTCTGGGCCACCAGCTTCGCCGCCTCGTCCTCGCCGTTCAGGCGGGTCTTGGTCAGCTCGATATACCAGTCGCAGTAGGTGTCCCAGATGAAGTCGTAGACCTTGGCGGAAGCCACGCCGATCTCGTAGGCATCCAGGTTCTCGGTGACTTCCTTCACCAGGGTGTTCAGCTTGGAGAGGACCCACTTGTCCTCGGGGGCCAGCTGATCGGCGGCGGGCAGCTCGCACTTGTCGATGGTGAGGTTCATCATCACGAAGCGGCTGGCATTCCAGATCTTATTGGCAAAGTTCCGCATGGCCTCGCACTTTTCGGTGTAGAACCGAGTGTCGTTGCCGGGGCTGTTGCCGGTGATCAGATTGAAGCGCAGAGCGTCGGCGCCGTACTTCTCCGCCATCTCCAGGGGATCGATGCCGTTGCCCAGGGACTTGGACATCTTGCGGCCCTTGTCGTCCCGGACCAGGCCGTGGATCAGGACGGTGTGGAAGGGGATCTGCTTCATCTGTTCGCAGCCGGAGAAGATCATGCGGGCCACCCAGAAGAAGATGATGTCGTAGCCGGTGACCATGACGCTGTTGGGATAGTAGAAATCCAGGTCCTCGGTCTTTTCCGGCCAGCCCAGGGTGGAGAAGGGCCACAGGGCGGAGGAGAACCAGGTATCCAGCACGTCGGGGTCCCGGGTCAGGCTGGTGCAGCCGCACTTCTCACACTTAGTGGGGTCCTCCCGGCTGACGTTGATGTGGCCGCACTCGTCGCAGTACCAGGCGGGGATCTGGTGGCCCCACCACAGCTGGCGGGAGATACACCAGTCATGGACATTTTCCATCCAGTTGATATAGGTCTTGGAGAACCGCTCGGGGACAAACTTCACCTCGCCGTCCTTCACCACGCGCAGGGCCTCCTTGGCCAGGGGCTCCATCTTCACGAACCACTGGGCGGAGATCAGGGGCTCCACGTCGTTGTGGCAGCGGTAGCAGGTGCCCACGTTGTGGTTGTAGGGCTCGGTCTTGACAAGATACCCCTGCTCCTCCAGGTCCTTCACGATGGCCTTGCGGCACTCGTAGCGGTCCATGCCCACATAGGGGCCGCCGTTCTCGTTGATCTTGCCGTCGTCGCCGATGCAGCGGATGACCTCCAGGTTGTGGCGCAGGCCCACCTCAAAGTCGTTGGGGTCATGGGCGGGGGTCATCTTCACGGCGCCGGTGCCGAAGCCGATCTCGCAGTATTCATCGCCCACGATGGGAATTTCACGGTTCATGATGGGCAGGATGCAGGTCTTGCCAATCAGGTGCTTGAAGCGCTCGTCCTCCGGGTTCACGGCTACGCCTGTATCGCCCATCATGGTCTCGGGACGGGTGGTAGCCACCACCAGGTCGCCGGAGCCGTCGGCCAGCGGATAGCGGATGTGCCACAGGTGGCCGGGCTTGTCCACATACTCCACCTCGGCGTCGGACAGGGCGGTGACGCAGTGGGGGCACCAGTTGATGATGCGGCTGCCCTTGTAAATGAGGCCCTTGTCGTACAGCTCGCAGAAGGTCTCCCGGACGGCCTTGGCGCAGCGGTCGTCCATGGTGAAGCGGGAGCGGCTCCAGTCGCAGGAGACGCCCATCTTCTTCTGCTGCTCCACGATGCGGTTGCCGTACTCTTCCTTCCACTGCCAGACCCGCTGGAGGAATTTCTCACGGCCCAGGTCGTAGCGGGTCTTGCCCTCCTTGACCCGCAGCTCCTCCTCCACCTTGATCTGGGTGGCGATGCCGGCGTGGTCGGTGCCGGGCAGCCACAGGGTAGAGTAGCCCTGCATCCGCTTGAACCGGGTCAGGATATCCTGCAGGGTGCAGTCCAGAGCATGGCCCATGTGCAGCTGGCCCGTGACGTTCGGGGGCGGCATGGAAATGGAAAAGGGCTTCTTCTTGGGGTCGGGGTCGCCGTTGAAGCAGTTGCCGTCCATCCACATCTGGTAGATGCGGGACTCCACCTGCTGCGGCTCATACACCTTCGGCAGTTCTTTCTTCATTGGTTTTCTCTCCTATTCTCTTGAACG
>SFHQ01000043.1 GCA_004556345.1 Clostridiales bacterium
AGAACAGGCATTGTATGATAAAGCTCATATTTCTCGTGATATAAAAAATCAGTGTTTTACATGGGCTGTCATAATGTTAGTAGGAGCAGTGTTGTCTTATTTTTTAACACCATATATGGCTATTCGGCTTTTATTATTTGGCTCGTTTTATTTTTCAAAGAGGTTCACTTTGACACGCACAAAGCATTTGAAAAATATTTATTAAAATAAATTCAAGTTTAAAGAAAAACTGTCTCGCCATTTTTAAATAAAAGAGGTCCTGCTATGAAAACCATCCGCGTTGTCGCCGCTGTGATCTGCGACGATCTGAACCATCCCACCCAAGTCTTTGCCACGGCCAGGGGTTACGGGGACAACAAGGGCCAATGGGAGTTTCCCGGCGGAAAAGTCGAGGCCGGAGAGGCCCCGCAGCAGGCCCTGGTTCGGGAGATCCAAGAGGAGCTTTCCGTCACCGTGCAGGTGGGAGAACGGCTCGACACGGTCGAGTATGACTACCCCGCCTTTCACCTGCACATGGACTGCTTCTGGTGCGTCGTGACCGAGGGAGAGATCGTCCTGAACGAGGCCCAGGCCGCCCGGTGGCTGGACCGGGACACCTTGCCCCAAGTCGATTGGCTCCCCGCCGACCTGACCTTGCTCCCAAAACTGAAAGCGGCCCTGCGGCAAAATGCTTGACAAGGCGGCACAGGGCATACTCATACTATAAACTATAAGGAGAGCGGAAAGCATCCGGCTAGGATCGTTTCTCTATGCAGTCAAACGAAACCCTCTGGAGAAGAGCTGTTCTCCAGGGGTGTTTTGTTGCTTAAAATTTGTAGGATTGTCATTGTAACACCTACAGCGGACGGGCATCTTGAATATAAGAAATAATATATGTTAAGCAAGGAATATAAAATGATATACATTACCGGGGACACCCACGGAAATCAATATAAATGGGTTGAGCAAATCGAATCGGTGATATCCCCTGCCGATATCATACTCGTGTGCGGTGATTTCGGTGTGGGTTTCTGGAACGGAAGATACTGGTCGGAAGAGACATTTTACGATTTCCTTAGCGAACAGAAATATACTGTGCTGTTCATCGATGGGAATCACGAAAATTTTGATAAACTGTACAGCTATCCGACTGAAACATGGTGTGGCGGTCGAGTTCATAAGATTCGTCAAAATGTAATTCATCTTATGCGTGGTGAAGTATATTGCATGGAAGATATCTCCATTTTTGTTATGGGTGGCGGTTATTCCATTGACAAGCATCTCCGCACAGAAGGGATTTCCTGGTGGTCTCAGGAGATGCCCTCAGAGGAAGAATACAATCATGCGCTTGAGAATCTTAAGAGGATAAACTATAAGGTCGATTACATCATTACACACACAGCCCCGTCCGAAACAGTATATTATCTCTCAACACTTCGCAGTTTAGGCATCAAGAATGATGTTGTTCAAGAGCAGCAGCTGACGATTTTTCTCGATGAAATCCAACGGAAGGTCACATACAAACATTGGTACTTTGGACATTTCCACGTTGACCTGGAACTATGGAGAAACCAAACAGCTCTGCTCAGTTGTGTTCGAGAGTTGGAAACTGGAAAAGTTGTTAGACAGTGGGATCCTTATGAAGGATAAAAAACGAGCAGAATCATTCTGAAATGATGATCTACCCCACAGGGGATGGCTTAACAAAGGTTGAAACCGCCTTCGATGGAGATACTGTTTGGCTTTCCATCGACCAGATAGCGGCACTTTTTCAGAGAGATAAATCTACAATTTCCAGACATATTAGGAATATTTTCTCTGAAGGCGAATTAGAGCACAGCAACAAACAACAACGGAGAGAGCAACATGGATGAGAGACTGAAAAAACAACTGGCGTTTGCCTTGGAAATCGACAAAGCCAAAAATATCTTCCGGCAGACGCATCTGTCCGGAAACGGAAGAAACGAAAACGACGCCGAGCACTCATGGCACATGGCGATCATGGCCTACCTTCTGAAGGAATACGCCAACGAAACGATCGACATTGCCCGGGTCATGCTCCTGTGTTTGATCCACGACATCGTGGAGATCGACGCCGGGGACACCTACGCCTACGATGCCGATGGCCTGAAAACGCAGAAGCAGCGCGAAGACAAGGCCAAGGAACGCATCTTCTCCCTCCTTCCTGCGGAGCAGAAAGCGGAGCTGATCGCGCTGTTCGATGAGTTTGAAGCCGCAGAGACGGCAGAGGCCAAGTTCGCCCACGCGATGGACAACCTGCAGCCGCTGCTCCTGAACCACAGCAACCACGGCGGGGACTGGAAGGAACACAACGTCACCGCCGCGCAAGTCTACCAAAGACAGTCCGGCACCAAGCCCGGCTCCGAGAAGCTCTTCGCGGTGGCCGACGGCATCATCCAGGAACATATCAAAGCCGGGAATCTCAAGGCGTAAGACCCGCGCGTTTGACATTCCCCCACCGGGAAAGGAGAACGCTGCATGCTCTGCCGGTAAAATTTCTCTTTACTTTCCCCCGGCTCGGTGGTATACTATAGAATACGTGTGCGAAGACATACGTTCTACCCTGACTTAGTTTCGGGATATTGCCTGCTTTCAGGGCTGCACCCGCCCGTCACTCAGTCAGAGGCATATCATTGAAAGGTGGATTTTTCCCATGATTCGTAAAGACGAAAAGACTGCCGTGATCGAGGCAAACCGCACCCACGCAACCGACACCGGTTCCCCCGAGGTCCAGATCGCCATTCTGACCGCCCGCATCCAGGAGCTGACCGAGCACCTGAAGGTCCATATCCACGACAACCACAGCCGTCGTGGCCTGCTGAAGATGGTCGGTAAGCGCCGCAAGATGCTGGACTATCTGGCTAAGAAGGACATCGAGCGCTATCGTGCGATCATTGCCAAGCTGGGCATCAGAAAGTAATTTCGTTTCTTATGGGGGCGGTGTGGCCAAAACTGCACCGCCCCTTTTCCCCAGCTTTGCTTCCCATCCCATCCGCCCTGATCCGGGGAGCGCCCCGCCCTAGTTTAGCCTTTGAACCTGTGCCCGCCGGGCGGACATGCGTTCAAGTGCTAAATAAGGCGGCTCTCCGGGCAAGTTTATACAACCACCGTATTGACTGATTTGACCGTGAAAGGAGACTGTTCTTATGTCAACGATCATCACCAAGAAGCAATTCAACAACCATATCTACAAGACCGAGATCGCCGGCCGTCCCTTCTCCCTGGAGTTCGGCCACGTGGCCGAGCTGGCCAACGCCGCTGCCATGGTCCGCTACGGCGAGACCTCCGTGCTGGTGGCCGTCACCGCCTCTGCCCGTCCCCGCGACGGCATCGACTTCTTCCCCCTGTCCGTGGACTTTGAGGAAAAGCTGTACGCTGTGGGCCGCATCCCCGGCTCCTTCATGCGCCGCGAGGGTCAGCCCTCTCTGCCCGCCGTGCTGGCTTCCCGCGTCATCGACCGCTCCATCCGTCCCCTGTTCCCCGGCGACTTCCGCAACGACGTGGTCGTGACCTGCACCGTCATGAGCGTGGACCGGGACTGCTCCCCGGAAGCCGCTGCCATGGTCGGCGTGTCCGCCTGCCTGGCTGTGTCCAACATCCCCTGGGGCGGCCCCATCGGCTGCCTGGAAGTGGGCTATGTGGACGGCCAGATCGTCATGAACCCCAACCAGGAGCAGCGCCACAACTCCAAGCTGGACCTGACCGTGGCCGCCACCAAGGAGAAGGTCGTCATGATCGAGGCCGGTGCCGACCAGATCCCCGACGATGTGATGTATGACGCCATCGTCAAGGCCCACGAGGAGATCAAGGCCCAGGTGGACTTCATCAACAAGATCGTTGCCGAGATCGGCAAGGAGAAG
This sequence comes from Clostridiales bacterium, assembly GCA_004556345.1. Taxonomy (GTDB): domain Bacteria; phylum Bacillota; class Clostridia; order Oscillospirales; family Oscillospiraceae; genus Evtepia. Next base: position 3,861 of record SFHQ01000043.1, read on the forward strand.
ATGACCTACGACCACGCCGACTTCGACCAGGAGCTGTTCGACAAGATCGTCGAGGCCACCATGGACGAGGCCAAGGCCGCCATGGACACCGACGACAAGAACGTGCGTGAGGAGCGCTGGAACGCCCTGATCGACCACTGGCACGAGCTCTTCCTGGAGGAGTACCCTGACATGGACCAGTATCTGGACGAGATCACCTATAAGTTCCAGAAGAAGATCGTCAAGGCCTGGCTGCTCCAGGGCCACCGCGTGGACGGCCGCCAGAAGAACGAGATCCGTCCTCTGTCTGCCGAGGTCGGCGTGCTGCCCCGCGTCCACGGCTCCGCCCTGTTCACCCGCGGCCAGACCCAGGTCCTGTCTGTCGCGACCCTGAACACCCTCTCCGCCTGCCAGAAGCTGGATACCATCTGGGAGCAGGAAGAGAAGCGCTATATGCACCACTACAACTTCCCCTCCTACTCCGTGGGCGAGGCCCGCGGTGCCCGGAGCGTCAACCGCCGCGAGAAGGGCCACGGTGCCCTGGCTGAGCGTGCCCTGGACCCCGTGATCCCCTCCGTGGAGGACTTCCCCTATGCCATCCGCGTGGTCTCTGAGGTCGTGTCCTCCAACGGCTCTACCTCTCAGGGCTCCATCTGCGGCTCCACCCTGGCGCTGATGGACGCCGGCGTGCCCATCAAGGCCCCCGTGGCCGGCATCTCCTGCGGCCTGATCCAGGACGATGACGGCTCCTTCACCACCTTCATCGACATCCAGGGCGTGGAGGATTTCCACGGCGAGATGGACTTTAAGGTCGCCGGTACCAAGGACGGCATCACCGCCATCCAGATGGACATCAAGAACGACGGCCTGTCCCACGCCATCATCAAGGAAGCCCTGGCCATCACCGGCGACGCCCGGAAGGCCATCCTGGACGAGATCATGCTGCCCTGCATCTCCGCCCCCCGCGCCGAGGTCAGCAAGTATGCCCCCAAGATGATCACCATGAAGATCGACCCCGACAAGATCCGCGAGGTCATCGGCAAGGGCGGCTCCGTCATCCAGAAGATCACCGCCGAGTCCGGCGCTCAGATCGACATCGAGGACGACGGCACCATCCACATCGCCTCCCCCGACGCCGCCTGCTGCGACATCGCCAAGAAGATGATCGACACCATCGTCTTCGTCCCCGAGGTCGGGATGCTGTATTACGGCAAGGTCGTCCGCATCCTGAACTTCGGTGCCTTCGTGGAACTGGCCCCCGGTAAGGACGGCATGGTCCACATCTCTAAGCTGGCCGAGCGCCGCGTGGAGAAGGTCGAGGACGTGGTCCACGTGGGCGACATGGTCTGGGTCAAGGTCACCGACATCGACGAGAAGGGCCGCGTGAACCTCTCCCTGCGGGATGCCCAGCGCGAGATCGCTGCCATGGAAGCCCGCGACGCCAAGAAGCACAACAACTGATCTCAGGTTCTTTCTGACGCAGTATGAATGAACTTTGGAAGGCCGCTGGCGCGGCGGCATGGGGTGCCGCTGCGTGCAGCGGCCTCCCGCCGTTTTTGGGGGAAGCTGTCTGGGCAGAGCTGGCCCCAAAATTAGAGGCCCTCTGTCCGGGGGCCAAGACGATCCTGGTGGGGGCCTTCCCCTATTACGCCGGGGATACCCCCGGCAACCTCTCCCTCTACTGCCGGGGGGAGGACTATCATCTGGTCCTGGGGCGGCGCTTGCAGACCGTTGTCGATGGGTTGGCGCAGCAGCATCCAGACCACCATTTTATCCCCGGCGCGGACAACAACCCCGTCCCGGAGCTGGCCGCCGCCGAGCTGGCAGGCGTGGGCTGGCGGGGGCGGCATGGCCTGCGTATCGTCCCCCCGTATGGTTCCTATGTGTTCCTGGGGACGATCCTGACGGATCTGGACCTATCCCAGACCGGCCCCAGTCCGGGCACCCTCTGCGGGGCACACTGCCGGGCCTGTCAAAAGGCCTGCCCCACCGGGGCGCTGACAGACACCGGCTGTGACCTGAGCAAGTGCCTGTCCGAGCTGACCCAGAAGAAGGGGGACTTGCCCCCGGAGGTGGCGGCCCAGATCACCCACAGCCCGACTGTCTGGGGGTGTGACCTCTGCCAGAGGGCCTGCCCCCACAACAAACAAGCGGCCCTGACCCCGCTCCCGGAATTTCGGGAGGACTTATTGCCTTCCCTGACCCTGGAAGACTTGGAAGGCCTGAGCAACAAAGCCTTTCGCCGCCAGTACGCCGCCCGCGCCTTTTCCTGGCGGGGCATCGCCCCGCTCAAACGCAATCTGGCGTGGCAGGCTGCCCAGTCCCCCAACGCACACCAAGAGAACAAGGAGAACGACCCATGACCGGAAAGACCCACGCCGCCTGCGGTGCGGCCACCATGCTTGCCCTCACCGTCCTGCACCGCTCCGGCCTGCCCATCGGGGCGGAGACCTACACCCCGGCCCTCGGTCTGCTGACGGTGGTGGTGGGGTCTTATGCACCGGACGTGGACCTGAAAAACTCCACCCTGGGCCAGAAACTGCGGATGATCTCCCACCTCTTCCGCCACCGGGGGCTGACGCACACCCTGCTCTTCCCGGTCCTGCTCACCCTGCTGATGATGGGCCTGAAGGCCCAGGGCATGGCAGTGGTGCCGGAGCTGCTGCTCGGATTCAATGTAGGCTGGGTGACCCATATCATCGCGGATGCCTTTAACCACAAGGGCGTACCGATCTTATGGCCCATCGTGCGGAAAAAGCTCCATGTGGCCTCCGTCCACATCGGGACCTGGCAGGAGTCGGCCTTTCTGTGGGCGTGGCTCATCGTCACGATCCTCCTCACCGTCTCTAAGCTCCTGGGTCCGTGAGTCCCAAAAATACATAACCCACCTCCTGTCCGTCCAAACTAAGGGAAAACGGATCGAGGAGGTGGGTGTTTTTGTTGGTGAAAGAAGTGATGACGCCCCATGTGGTCAGCATCGCCCCGGAGGAAAGCGCCGCCCTGGCGGCCCGTCTGCTGGCGCGGCACGGCCTGGGGGCGCTGCCGGTGTGCTCGGCGGAGGGCATCCTGCGCGGCATGGTGACGGACCGGGACATCGTCCTGCGCTGCGTGGCCCCGGAGGCGGACCCCAAGAGCGTCCCTGTGAAAGAGATCATGTCCCGCCGTCTGGCGGCGGTGGCACCGGAGGACGACGTGCGCCAGGCGGCGCGGCTCATGGCCCGGCGGCAGATCCGTCGGCTGCCGGTGGTGGCGGACGGAAACGTCGTGGGCATGGTGTCCTTGGGCGACCTGGCCCAGTGCGGACGGTACGAGATGGAGATCTCACGGGCGCTGACGGATATTTCGTCGGTGGTGCAGAAGCTCAGCGAGTAACACCCCGGCCAGAACCGCCAGAGAGATCACCTGCGACGTAGACAGCGGCCCAAGGGATCCTCTCACCGCATCCCCACGCAGAAACTCCAGCAGGAAACGAAACACAGCGTACAAAGCCAGATACAGCGCCAGCAGGCGGCCGCCCGGCCAGCCCCGGTCTGTCAGATGGTCCAGCAGGAGAAACAGCAGAACGCACCCCGCAGCCTCATAGAGCTGCACGGGCAGCAGCGGCACGCCGCTGGGGGCTTCGATTGCGCTGGCCGGGAACGTCACCCCCAGCCAGCCAGCAGGGGCCGGGATGCCATAGCAGCACCCCGCCAAGAAGCAGCCCACCCGTCCAAAGGCATGAAACAGCGGCAGGGCCGGAACCAAGTCCCGCCCCAGGGTATCGAAGGAGAGCCGGCGTTGTTTGCAGAAGAGCCAGGCGCCCGCCAGACCGCCCAGCAGGCCGCCGTAGAAGACGAACCCACCGGAGAGATACTTTGCCATAAAGGAATGCGGGGCTGTGCAGAGCAGCGGCAAGTCAGCTGCCAGCTGGGGGAGCAACGGGAGCAGATAGAGGAGCTTCGCGCCTAGCATTGCCCCCAGCACACCCCAGAGGAACGCCTGCTCCGTCCGACCGGGGTTTTCGCCCCGCCGGCGGAGCCGGTGGTGAACATAAAACCAGGCCGCCCCGGCCCCCAACAGGGCCAGGACGGCGTACATAGGGATATGGTTCCACTCAGGAAGCATAGAGACCCCCTGCGGCGATGCCGGTGCTGGCGAACAGGCCCACGCAGGCAACGCAGGCGACAAAGGCCAGCGCCCCGCCGATCAGGCCGATCAGGGAGAGGATGAAGCCCGCCGTGCGGGTGGTGTCCTCATAGCCCAGCTCCTTGGCTCTGCTGGCCTGGATGAGGCCGACGATGCCGAGGATGACGGAGATGATGGCCGAGTAGCCGAAGAACCACAGGACCACGGCGATGATCCCCAGGACCAGGCTGGCGGTGGCGTTGCTCTTGCCAGGAGGATCGTTCGGCGGGGTCGGGGGCGTGTAGTTGTTGGTTTCGGGCATGGGAGAGCCTCCTTTCCGAAGGATAGCTTCATTGTAGAGAAAATCGGGAAACTTGTCAATGAAATTGCAGAAGATGGCGAAAGCGCCCGCCGTTTGTTGGAAGGCCGGCGGGCGCTTTCGCATAGAGTTTGGATGGGGATCGGATGGATCAGCATGACAACAGAAAAACTGTCACTGGGGCAGACGGGAAACCGTGAGGCCCTCCAAGGAGGCCCCGCCGGCCCGGCGGCGGCAGTAGTTCGCAGTGCAGGATTGATAGGCGGCAAAGCGGCGGCGGGCGGCGTACTCATCGCCGTAGACCTTCCAGCAGCCCACGCATTTGCAGTTCTTGCCCCGGTGGGTCATAAACCCGGCCACGTCCTCCGGGGGATAGCCCAGGAAGAGGCCGATCTCGTGGGGGAACTCCTCCCCTTCCCGCAGGCGGCGGGTCAGTTCCCGGAGACAGACGAGGTGGGTCAGGTCATCGCCGTAGCCCGCTTCCCGCAGCAGGCGGCGGGCCTCCTGGCCGGCCAGATCCCGCGAGAGGTCGGCGGGGCGAAAGAGATAGAGCAGCGCCCGGTCGTCCTTCCGGCGCAGGGGAAGCAGCCGCAGGCCGCGGGGCACTAAGACGCGGTTGACCTCCCGCAGGTCCCGCACCATGTCCTGGGTGGAGGCGAAGGTACAGGGGAAGAGATTGCCCGTCTTGATGCCGGCCAGGGTGGGGGCGGCGTGCTGGATGACGTAATCAATGGACATGACGGCGTCTCCTTTCGTGCGCTCAGCTCTTGGGGCCGGCGTGGGTCTCCAGGATGTTGCCCAGGGCAGACATGGAGCTGGAGCGGGAGCGGATGATGACGGTGTCCTGGCCGCGGGTCTCGTTCAGGGCGTTCTGGACCATCTTGTGGGAGATGGTGTCGGTGAACATGACCAGCAGGTCGGGGTTGCCCAGCCGGTTTTTCAGCGTCCCTCCCATCTTGGAGATGACTTTGGCCGAACACTGGTAAGAACGGCAGAGATCTTTATACTTGCGGACCATACACTCGTTTCCGCCTAAAATGACAACACTCATGGGAGATGCTCCTTTCAATGACCTTTTTGGAATATGTATTAGGTTCAGCTAACCCCTGGGGCTTTTTTTGCGCCCCGCAAAGGGGGGGCGCGGCGTCCGGGGCGTGGTATCGTCAGAGGGAACAGCATAGCCGCTCCGGAAAGAGGAATCTTGCCTCTTCGGTTGTTAGCATAAGCTAACTATACTGAGAGTATACCTGATTTTCCCCAACCTGTCAAGTCCCTTTTTCAAAAGAAATTCTAAAATTTCCGCCGGAATGGGAAGAGAATGTCATTGCACCGGAAAATTGGTAATATTTTCTTTCTCTCGCTTGAAAATTAAGAGAAAATTCATTGACTTTTTGGGCGAATGTCGTACAATAGAGAAAACGATTTGCAGGCAGCCATGCAAATCTCTTTTCATCCTGCCCGAAGATTTGCAAAATATTCCGGGAAATTTGTCTGGAAAGCCGATGGAAATTTTCGAGCAGATGGTCTAAAGTAGTAAGGATTTCAATGGATCGCCTGACGGCGCGGGGTATGAAGGTCCCCCTGCCGTCCACTGCCGCCCCCCTGGGGGTAGAATGACAGAAAGAAAAGGGTGTAAGAAGGTTAAAATGAATACCATCCTGATCATCAATCTTGTCATAGCCGTGGTTTTTTCCGCTTGCTATGCCTACCAGCTGTTTTTTCTGGCTGTCCCGTTCGCCAAGAAGCAGGAGCCTCATAAACCAGAGGTCCTCCACCGCTTCGCCGTCCTCATCTGCGCCCGGAACGAGGAGGAGGTCATACCAGACCTGATCCACAGCATCCAGGGCCAGACCTATGACCAAAGTCTCATCACCATCTTTGTCATGGCTGACAACTGCACCGACGCCACCGCCGAGGTCGCCCGCCAGGCCGGGGCCGTGGTCTACACCCGCTTTAACAAAGAAAAAGTGGGCAAGGGCTACGCGCTGGAGCGCCTGATCGAACACATCGAGGAGGATTATCCTCAGACGTTCGACGGCTTCTTCGTCTTCGACGCCGATAACGTGCTGGACTGCCACTTCATCGAGGAGATGAACCGGACCTACTGTGACGGCTACGAGGTCATCACCAGCTATCGAAACAGCAAGAACTACGGTGACAACTGGATCTCCGCAGGCTACGCCCTGTGGTTCATCCGGGAGTCCCGGTACTTAAACAACTCCCGGATGCTCTTGGGCACCAGCTGCGCCGTCTCCGGCACCGGCTTCTTCTTCAGCCGGAAAGTGATGGAGAGCATCCACGGTTGGAAGTTCCATCTGCTCACGGAAGACATCGAGTTCTCCGTGGATCAGATCATCAAGGGCCAGAAGATCGGCTTCTGCGCCGGGGCCGTCCTCTACGACGAGCAGCCCGTGACCTTCCGCCAGTCCTGGCGGCAGCGGTTGCGCTGGGCCAGAGGATTCTTGCAGGTCTTTATGAAGTATGGCTTTGGCCTGCTCAAGGGCATCGGCAAGGGCCACTTCTCCTGCTATGACATGAGCATGACCGTCATGCCTGCCTATGTGCTGACTGTCTCCCTGATCGTCGCCTATCTGGTGACGGGGCTGACAGGGGCCGGAACGGTCTTACCCATGGTACACTACGTACTCCAAATGGTGGCGGGGCTGTATGCCACCTTGTATGTGGTGGGGCTGTTCACCACCATCACCGAGTGGAAGAATATCCACACCACACCGGCCAAAAAGGTGCTGTATACCTTCACCTTCCCCATCTTCATGCTGACTTACATCCCCATCTCCCTGGTGGCGTTGTTCAGCCGGAAGGTGCAGTGGAAGCCCATCGAGCACCACCGCGCCGACCAGCGGGTCCTGGAGACCGCCGCAGCCGGCCGCAACAAGTAATTCCGCATCGACGACCGCCCCCGCTGGTTTCCCGGCGGGGGCGGTTTGCATGAGTTTGCATTTGAAAGGAGAATCCCCATGGACGTGACCGGCAAGCACTACACCTGGTTTCAAAACAAAGAATGTGAATACTTCCCCTGCCACAAGGGCGTGCGGGAGGAGGAATTTAACTGTCTCTTCTGCTACTGCCCCCTCTACCGGATGCCCGACTGCCGGGGCGGTTTTGTGATGCGCGGGGGCATCAAAGACTGCTCCTACTGCCTGCTCCCCCACAACGGGCTGGAGAGCTACCCCTACATCCTGGCCAAGCTGCGGGAGGATAACCAAAAGGGGGAAAAATAAAATTCCCTTGAGATTTTCTGGAAAGCTCTTGTTTTTAATTATATCTTTAATTATAATCAAAAACAAGAACTTGTGCTTTAAAAGCCATATAAATGCTATTCCAGAAATCAATTATTAAAAAGAAAAGAGAACTTACTTATGAGTATAGGACGAAAAATTTCTTTCATTACGCATATGAAAAATACCAAATTTTTCATAATGATGGCAGTGCTTGTGTGCGCACTACCAATGTTAACATTTGCAGAATCTGGGAAGACAGAGGTGATGGGAACAGTATATGAATTTGAAAAGGGAAGTCACTATGAATTTTCTGAAGACAGCATATCTCAGCGGACAGATGCTGTCAATACATATGGAACGTTTTTTGTTGATGGAGATATAACGA
>SFHQ01000081.1 GCA_004556345.1 Clostridiales bacterium
AAGGTGGCCACGGCTGTGGCTGAGGGCATCGGGCTGAAGAATGTGACGGCCGTACACCGCAACGTGATGGAGGAGAAGGAGCGGTTTGACTTCGTGGTCAGCCGCGCCGTGATGGACACCTCCGAACTGGTGCGCCTCGTTCGCAAGAATGTCAAGAAGAAGGGCCAGAACTCCCTGCCCAACGGCCTGATTTGCCTCAAGGGCGGCGACCTGGCGCACGAACTCGCGCCCTTCAAGAAGTGCTCGGACGTGTGGAACCTGAGCGACTTCTTCTCCGACGAATACTTTGAAACCAAAAAGGTCATCTACGTGACGCTGTAGAGCGGCCCTGATTATTATTAGCCCAATATGCTACAACCCACTCCCAATGCCCGAACCATACAGCTGCCGCAGGCCCACGGCGGCCTGCAATGCGTGGCCTTCGAGGTCAATATGATACAGGTGAACTGCTACCTGCTCTGGGACGCAACGCGCGAAGCCGTGCTCGTGGACGGCGGTGCTTTCTACCCCGAAGAGCGCGCGTATATCGATGCGTTTATTGCCGAGCACGACCTGCGCCTTGTCCATCTGCTCATCACGCATGGCCATTTCGACCACATCTTCGGCCTTGACCACCTGTCCAGCCGCTACAACCTCTTGCCCGAAATGGGCCGCAATGAGCGCGCCACGTACGAGGCGGCCAAGGAGCAAATGACGGCCTTCCTCCATCGCGCCTTCCCCCTCGAGGTGCCGCCCGCGGGGAGGATGCTGGACGAGGGCGACGAGGTCAGTTTCGGCACCCATACGCTGCGCATTATCAATACGCCCGGCCATACGCCCGGCGGCATTTGCTTCTACGAAGAAGCAGACGGCGTGCTGCTCAGTGGCGACAGCCTGTTCCAAGGAGCCATCGGCCGTTGCGACCTGCCTGGTGGAAATATGCAGACCTTGGTGCGCGCGCTCAGCGAGAAGGTGATGACCCTGCCCGAACTGGTGTGCGTGCTCCCAGGCCACGGCCCCACGACCACGATTGGCCAAGAAAAACGGATGAACCCCTATCTCTGATTCCCCCTTGACGCTCCACCTCTTCACCCCCTACCACGACGAGGCCCTGGCACAGGGTTCGCCCTACTATTACCCCAGCAGCGCGGCCCGCACCCTGATGGCCCGTTGGTGGGCACTGCCCGCGCTGTGGGCAGAGGCAGGCGACGCGGTGGTGCGACCCGATGAGGCCGAGCGGGCGGACAGCCCCTTCCTCGGCGAAGGCGTACGCGTGGTGAGGTGGAGCGAATTGCGCCATTTACCCATCCGGCAGGTGCAACCCTGGGGCTGGGACGCGCTGACCATACGGCGACTCAGCGAGGCGGGAGTGGACAGCCGTTTGCTCCCCGACGAAGCGGCGATGCAGCGGTTGCGCCAGCTGAGCAGCCGACGAACATCGGCCCAACTGCTCCCCCGCATCCGCCAGGCCGTAGGCGCGGAGACCATCGGCGAGGCCCGAATGTGTGGCAGCCAGGAAGAGGTGGCCGACTGCCTGACGCAGTGGGGCAACGTGGTGGCCAAGGCACCGTGGTCGTGCAGCGGGCGCGGCGTATTTCGCATCGCTCATCCCGCACTCCAGACGACTTGGGCGCGCGTCCGCAAGATTCTTCGTCAGCAGGGCAGTATCGAAATCGAGCCCTACTACGAGCGCGCCATGGACCTCGCCCTGGAATACGAGGTGGATCGCCATGGACAGGCAGTTTATGCGGGCCTCTCCCTCTTCCACACTCAGGAGGGCGGTGCCTATAGCGGCAACTTGGCAGGCCATCCCGCGGTGCTTGAGCAGCGCATCCCGCCCGCTGTGCGTCCCGCCCTAGAAGCCGTACGCCAAGCCCTACCCTCCCTCTTGGCCACCCACCTTGCCCCATACTATCGCGGCCCGCTCGGCATTGACATGATGGTGGTGCGACAGGCCGACAAGCCCAACCGCCTCCTGCTCCATCCCTGCGTAGAAATCAACCTGCGCCCCACGATGGGCTATGCCGCACTCTGGGCCAGCCGCCGGCTAAACGACGAAGGCCCGTATCTCTTCAACCCAGACGCTCAAACGCCCCAGGAACTTTTCCTGAAATGGGAAGGGGATTAGCCA
>SFHQ01000082.1 GCA_004556345.1 Clostridiales bacterium
CTCCCATTCCTGTGCGTTGCGACAGCGAAAGGAGTGGTTCAGAAGCCGCGCCGCGATGAACTCCCACTTGGGTGCCTCTGCCGTAGTCAGCTCTACCGCTGCCTTGGTCAGTGCCTCAGCCCGCTCATCCTCCGTCATGCCCGGGCGACAGAAGCTCTCAAACTTCATTTGAAGCGCCGCGAGGGAGTAGATTTCCTCGGTAAAATCCATCTGGATACGGCGCAGCACCTCGTCAAGCGAGTTATCCCCCACCGTCTGCGCGATGGTATGCCGGACGCGGCGCAGCGCAGACCGCTTTTCGCGATAGAGGATGTACGCCTTGGCCACCTCATAGTATCCGCGCTCCATGAGCGTCCGCTCCACCTCGTCCTGCACACGCTCCACGGTGAGCGACGCGGCGGCGGCGAGGTTGTCGAGAATGGCGGCGAGGATCTCATTCAGCTCTCTGCTCCCGATCTCCCTCCCCTGTCCATCAAACGCTTTTTTCATGGCGTTGAAAATTTTCTCCTGTTGAAAGGGAACAGACTTCCCGTTTCGTTTTCTGATCTCCATTTCGATCCTCTCATCTTCTCCGGTCACTTCTCATGTCCTTTTGGGCAAAGAGCGGGCAAGCGCAGTATCACGCTTGCCCGCTCTGTTTTTGAAAGCCGGTTTTTCTGCAGCCGACGCGGCGGGGCTGTTTGTTGTCTGTTGTCTTGGTTTTGGCTTCCCTGCCAGTCACTTCATAGATTCCAGAATGGCGTCCGCCAGTGCTTCCAGCTCAGTGCGCTTGTCCGTGCCCATGGACGAGGCGAGGCTGAGCCGCTCGTTGAGCACCGTCATGTTCTTAAGCTCATCGTTGACGAATTTCTGCATGAGGTCACCGGACTTCACCGCCCATGAGCCGTTTTCAATGATGGCAAAGGTGCGGTTTTGCAGATTCAGTGCCTTCATATCCATGAGGAAGTCATGCATGGCGGGGTAGATGCCGAGGTTGTAGGTCACAGAGGCCAGGACAATGTGACTGTACTTAAACGCCTCGGAGATCAGCTGGGAGACATGAGTGGAGGACACATCGTACATCGCCACCTTGCTCATGCCCTTATCGCAGAGCGACGCCGCCAGCGCCTGCGCCGCGTTCTCCGTGTTGCCGTACATAGAGGCGTAGACGATGAGCACGCCCTGGGTCTCAGGGGCATAGCGGCTCCATGTGTCGTACTTTTCGATGAACCAGCCCAGATCCTTGCGCCACACGGGGCCGTGGAGCGGGCAGATGTACTTGATCTGATCCAAAACACCGCCGGCCTTTTTCAGCAGGAGCTGGATGTGGGGGCCGTACTTGCCCACGATGTTGGTGAGGTAGCGGCGGGCGTCGTCCAGCCAGTCCCGCTCGAAGTCCACCTCGTCGGCGAACAGCTTGCCGTCCAGCGCGCCGAAGGTGCCGAAGGCGTCGGCGGAAAAGAGGACGCCGTCGGTAACGTCGAGGGTCACCATGGCCTCCGGCCAGTGAACCATAGGCGCGCCCACAAAGGTGACGGTGTGCTTGCCGAAGGAGAAGGTGTCGCCCTCCTTCACCTCGATGCACTCATGTCCGTCCACATGGAAGCCGAACTGCCGCATGAGCATGAATGCCTTCTCGTTGGAGATCAGTTTCACCTTGGGATGGCGCAGCAGGATCTCCTCGATGCAGGCGGCGTGATCCGGCTCCAGATGGTTGACCAGCAGGTAGTCCAGCTCGCGGCCATCCAGCACATACGCCAGATTTTCCAAAAGCTGGCGGCAGGCAGACCAGTCCACCGTGTCAAAGAGCACCGTCTTTTCATCCAGCAGGCAGTAGGAGTTGTAGCTTACGCCCCGGGGAATGGGGAAGCAGTTTTCAAACAGGGCCAGGCGATGGTCGTTGGCGCCCACCCAGTAGAGGTCGTTCGTTACTTTACGCACGCAATACATCTTATCTTACCTCCTTCACGGCTCAAGCCTTTACAAATTGATCCTTCGTCTCCGCGCACTCGGGACACACCCACTCGGCGGGAAGCTGCTCAAAGAGCGTACCCGGCGCGATCTCGCCGTCCTCGTCGCCCAACTCCGGCACATACTCGTAGCCGCAGCCGCTG
>SFHQ01000083.1 GCA_004556345.1 Clostridiales bacterium
GCAGCCTCCTCGGACTTGTGGGCGCTCTCCACGCCCACATTGTCCTGTTCGGTCTCCCGGATTTCCTTGTGAACTTTCCCCAGGGCGGCATTGGCGGGGGTATCCCGCACCGCATGGGACAGCTTGGACGGTGGCTTTTTCTTGTCCTACATCACCAGCTTGGTGGTTACTTTGCCGGTCTCCGGGTCCACCGTCTTTTGCCGGACCTGTTTTTTGGGGATTTTGGCCTGCGCCTTATCCGCTTTGGCGGCGGCCTTGTCCGCCTTACGGATGGGCTTTTCTAGCGCCGGATCAGCCCGTTCCTCGTCCGTAAAGCGCAGGTGTGGTTCCTTATTCAAACCATTCTCCCAGCATGAGGGAGGCCGTCATGTAGCGCAACTCCACATAGAGGGCCAGCCCCACAGGGTCGCGGAAGGGGTGCTGAAGCAGATGGGCATAGATCTGAGCCACCACATTGGCCAGCAGCTCGGACTGACCACCCTCGAAGATGATGACAGCGGGAATGCCGCTCATAGCGCACCAGATTTCCGTAAGGCGCAGCAGACCCGCCTCGCCGTCCTCATTCAGCTCCGCAGCCTGATCCACCGCCGTGCGGGTCTCGCTGACAGCATCAGCCAGCTCGGTGAGCAGCTGGGTGCGCTCAACATCATTGTATCCAGTTCAGTGTTGGGTTTCATGGTCATTCATCCTCCTTTTTCAACTCTTGCGGCTTCGTGGTCATAATGCGGTACAGTTCCGTATCCTTGGGGAAGTGGTCAACGAAGGGCAGGATTGTGGAGCCATAGAACAGCAGGCCCTCGCCCTCGCTGGAGTGGGTCACATAGGAAAGCTGGTGAGGGGAAATGCCCAGCTGCTTGGCGAGAATCTGCCGGTCCCCGCCCGCCTGGTTGAGCATATACACGAAGTCGGAGTTCTCAAAGATGTTCTCCACCTCACGGGAAGAAAGCAGGTCTTTGACATTCTGCGTGATACCGGTGGGGATGCCGCCCCACTTTCTGAACCGCTTCCAGATCTCCACCGTGTAGGCGGCGGTCTGTTCCTCCTTCAGCAGCAGGTGCATCTCGTCGATGTAGTAGCGGGTGGATTTGTGGGCGGCGCGGTTGATGGTGACGCGGTTCCACACCTGGTCCTGAACCACCAGCATACCGATCTTTTTCAGCTGCTTGCCCAGCTCCTTGATGTCATAGCAGACAATGCGGTTGTTGATGTCCACATTACTCTGGTGGTTGAACACATTGAGGGAGCCGGTTACATAGATTTCCAGCGCCGTGGCAATGTACTGTGCCTCTTTTTCCTCCTGCGTCCGCAGTAGGTTGTAAAGGTCCTCCAAGATGGGCATATTCTCCGGGCGGGGGTCATTGAGATAGGTCTGATAGACCAGCCGCACACAGCGGTCAATGATGGTTTTCTGTACCGGCTGCAAGCCCTCCTTGCCGCCCACGATCAGCTCACACAAAGACAGGATGAAGTCAGACTTGAGGGACAACGGACTTTCATCGTCCGAGTAGTCCAGGTTCAGGTCCATCGGGTTGATGTAGTTGGTGGAGGTGGGCGAAATCTTAATGACCTGCCCATGCAGGCGCTCCACCAAGGGCGCGTACTCGGCCTCCGGGTCACAGATGATGATGTCATCATTGGTGAGCAGGAAACAGTTGGCGATCTCGCGCTTGGCGCTGAAGGACTTGCCGGAACCCGGCGTACCAAGAATCAGTCCGTTGGGATTTTTCAGCAGCTTGCGGTCCACCATGATGAGGTTGTTGGACAGGGCGTTGATCCCGTAGTACAGCGCCTCTTTGCCGTTCTGGAACAGCTCCTGGGTGGTGAACGGAACAAAGATAGCCGTGGAACTGGTGGTCAGCCCTCGCTGAATCTCGATCTGATTGAGGCCCAGGGGCAGCGCGGACATCAGCCCTTCTTCCTGCTGGAAGTCAAGCCTTGTCAGCTGACAGTTGTACTTCTGTGCGATAGAGCTGGCCTGGAATACATTGTTGTCCAGCTGCCGGGGATTGTCCGCCGTGTTCAGCACCAGAAAGGTGACAAGGAACATTCGCTCGTTCCGGCTCTGCAAGTCCTGCAAGAGCTTCTTGGCCTCGGCACCGTAGATGGCAAGGTCGGAGGGAATGATGTCCATGTCATACCCGGCCCGGACAGCCTTTTTCTGTTCCTCAATCTTGCTGCGGTCCAGGTCGGTGATTTTCCGCTTGACCGTTTTGATGGCCTTGATCTGGTCCACGGACTGGATATGCAGGCTGACGATCAGGCTGGATTCCATGTCCAGAAAATCCGCCAGCATTCGGTCATTCAGCTCCGGCGCGAGAATCTGCAAAAAAGAAACAGCCCCGTATTTCTTGCCCATACGGAACTGCTTGCCGGTGCGGAACTCGAAGCCGGACGGTGCAATGAAATCCTTGGTGGACAGACCAGACGGAGCCAGCCAATCCCATTCAAAGCGGAACGGCACCTGTTCATCCATGTGGAAGATACCGTGGAGCTGTGCCAGTCGCGCCTTGCCGTCCAGGGTCTCGGCGGCCACGCCCAGACGCTTGAAGTTATTGAGAATGTCGGTCTCAATGCGCTCCA
>SFHQ01000014.1 GCA_004556345.1 Clostridiales bacterium
CACGGTGCAGAACAAAATGCACTATGCTGTGCACGGCAACACGGCAGCAGAGGTCATTATGGCACGGGCGGATCACACCAAGGAGCACATGGGTCTGACTTCCTGGCGAAATGCGCCGGATGGAAAGATCGTCAAAGCGGATGTGTCCGTTGCCAAGAATTACTTATCCGTTGATGAGATGCAGGAATTAAATGAGATCGTCACGATGTATCTGGATTATGCGACCCGGCAGGCCAGACGGCATATCCCTATGACAATGGCAGATTGGGCCTCTAAGCTGGATGCCTTTCTGCAATTCAACGATGCAGAGATTTTGCGGGATAAGGGCAAGGTCACAGCTGCGATCGCAAAAGCTTTTGCGGAAAGTGAATTTGAACAATACCGTGTGCTCCAAGACCGGCTGTATCAAAGTGACTTTGATCGCCTAATGGCCAGGGCAGAAGGGAAAGACGAGTCATAATACGTCAACTGGAATCATGTTGTGCAAAAACCGCCCGACGGGGCGGTTTTTGTGCGTCATTGGCTGGCTTTCATCGGGAACTCCAGGCTCTGGGTGAAGCCGTCGCCTTGGTTGCAGAAGATCTCTCCGCCGATGATCTGGTGCTTGCAGACCAAGAGACAGGCCCAGATGTTTTCTTGCAGGCCGGGGTAGTTTTTGACCTGGTAGGTGTAGCGCTTGATGGTCTCCCCGGCGTATTTTTCCAAGTCGAAGCCCTGGCTGCGCTGGAGGGTGAGGTAGGCCTGGTAGGCCTCATCGAATTTGGTCGGCAGGGTGAGGGCTTCCTCCGCCGAGGGCTGGGCGGCGGTGAGCCAGCCCAGGGACTCCAGATAGGCCACCCGGTCGGCGTTGGTGCGGATGTCGCTGCCGTCGGCGGCAGCTACGCTGGAGACCGGGGCGGCGGGGACGGCTTCCACCACCCCGAACGCCGCCCCCAGCAGGATCACGGCGCAGGCCCCCAGCAGACAGCCGGCGGCCAAACGGCGGGGGTGCAGTTTTTTGGTAATGATGATCATGGGGGCAGCTCCTCTCTCGCAAAAGCCGGACCGGAGGCGGTCCAGGGGAAATCTTCCTCTCAGCCTATGTTCGCGGGGGCAAAAGTATGCTAAAATACGGGAAGCGATCCGACGAAGTTATCAACAGGAGTGTGGAAAACATGGAACGACTGGACAAGCTGCTGGCCGCCACGGGGAAGTGGTCCCGCAAGGAGGCCAAGGCCCTCATCAAGGCCGGCCGGGTGCGGGTGGAGGACCGCCTGCCCAAAGGCCCGGAGGATAAAGTGGAAGAGGGGAGCCTGGTGACGGTGGACGGCAGGCCGATCTTCACGGAGAAATACGTCTACCTCATGCTGCACAAGCCGGCGGGGGTCATCTCCGCCACCCAGGACGCCAAGGAGAAAACGGTGCTGGACCTGCTGCCCAAGGACCTGCGGCGGAAAGACCTCTTCCCCGTGGGGCGGCTGGACAAGGACACGGAGGGTCTGCTCCTCCTGACCAACGACGGGGCCTTGGCCCACGCACTGCTGGCACCGGGGCGGCATGTGGATAAAGTCTATTACACGAAGGTAGACGGAGACTTAGAGGAGGACGACGTGGCGGCCTTTGCAGAGGGCATCACCCTGGGGGACGGGACGGTCTGCCTGCCGGCGGGCCTGGACCTGATCTCTGAGCGCGAGGCCCTGGTGACCCTGCGGGAGGGGAAGTACCACCAGGTCAAACGGATGCTGGCCTCCCGCGGTAAGCCGGTGGTCTATCTCAAGCGGCTGGGGATGGGAAAGCTCAAGCTGGACCCCACGCTGCCCGCCGGGGCCTGGCGGCCGTTGACGCCGGAAGAGTTGGCGGACCTGGGGCGCTGAAGGGCAAATGTTCGGCATTTTCCACAAATATTCTATAAAAACCTATTGAAATCGCTCTGGGAACCCGTTATAATATAGGCTGTTCTAGGATGCATTGATGGGAATTTTGAATTTTCGGGTGTCGAAAGTCCCTCGATTCCCGTTTTCGGCAGAAATTAGAGGAGGAAATGGAATATGTCCAGCAGAGTTTTTCAAAGTATTGTGCTCCAAATGAAGGAGTGTACGGACCGGGTCATCGGCGTCATTGACGACCAGGGTACTGTGGTGTCCTGTAATCAGCTGACCTGGATCGGCGAAAAATGGGAGGGCGCCGCTTCCGCCTTGAACGTCAACGAATCGGCTGTGGTGATCTACGGGGACAAGACCTTTAAGCCCCTGGTCAGCCGCGGCTCCCACTTTGACTACGCCGCCTTCGTCCAGGGCAGCGACGAGCAGGCCAAGCTCATCTGCTCCATGGTCACCGTGGCTCTGAACAGCGCCAAAGCTTACTACGAGGAGAAGCACGACAAGACCGCCTTTGTCAAGAGCATCATCTCCGACAACATCCTGCTGGGCGACATCTACGTCCGCGCCAAGGAGCTGCATTTTGCCTCCGAGGCCCAGCGGGCCGTGTTCCTGGTGCGCCAGGTTGGCTCGGCAGAGATCGCCGCGGTGGACGTGGTGCAAAGTCTCTTCTCCGACAACCCCGACGACTTCGTCATCTCCATCAACGAGACCGACATCGCCGTCATCAAGACCCTGACCGACGGGGGGGACGGCAAAGAGATCTACCGCATCGCCAAGAGCATCGAGGATGCCCTGGCCCAGAACCTGAAGCTCAAGACCACCATCGGCATCGGCACCGTGGTCAGCCACATCCGTGACCTGGCCCGCGCCTACAAAGAGGCCGGCGTGGCCATTGATGTCGGCAAGGTGTTCGACACCGAGAAGACCATCATCACCTATGAGAACCTGGGCATCGGCCGTCTGATCTATCAGCTGCCGACCGTCATGTGCGACATGTTCCTCCAGGAGGTCTTTAAAAAGAACCCCATCGACGCCCTGGATCAGGAGACGCTCTTCACCATCAACAAGTTCTTTGAGAACAACCTGAACGTCTCCGAGACGGCCCGGAAGCTCTTCGTCCACCGCAACACCCTGGTCTACCGCCTGGAAAAGATCAAGAAGCTCACCGGCCTGGACCTGCGGGAGTTCGACGACGCCATCACCTTCAAGGTGGCGCTGATGGTGAAGAAGTATCTGGTCAGCCGCGGCATCGAGAACTGAGCAACCACCAAATACAGCAACCACAATAACAAAGGAGTGTTACTTTGATTCGTCTGAGAGACATTCACAAGGAGTACCCCAACGGGACCAAGGCCCTGAAAGGGGTCAGCATGCAGATCGACGACGGGGACTTCGTCTTTCTGGTCGGTCCGTCCGGTTCCGGCAAGTCGACCATCATCAAGCTCATCACAGCGGAGATCGCCCCCACCAAGGGCAAGCTCATGGTGAACGGGTATAACCTTAATGACATCAGCGAAAAGCAGATCCCGCTTCTTCGCCGGACCATTGGCGTGGTCTTCCAGGATTTCCGGCTGATCGAAAAGAAGACCGTCTTTGAAAACATCGAGGTGGCCATGCGGGCCGTGGGCGCCACCACGAGCGAAATTCGCCGCCGTATCCCGTATGTCCTGGGTCTGGTGGGCCTGACCGGCAAGAGCCGCCAGCTGCCCACCCAGCTCTCCGGCGGCGAGCAGCAGCGGGTGGCCATCGCCCGCGCCCTGGCCAACAACCCCAGCGTCATCATCGCCGACGAGCCGACGGGCAACCTGGACCCGGCCCGGTCTTTGGAGATCATGTCGCTGCTGGAAAAGATCAACGACATGGGCACCACCATCCTGGTGGTCACCCACGAGCGAGAGCTGGTCAACCGCTTCGGCAAGCGCGTGGTGGCCATCGAGAGCGGCCGCATCATCAGCGACGCGGCGGGGGGGTATTACGGCAATGGGAGATAGACAGATCTGGTATCATATCCGGGAGGGCTTCCGGAGTATCTTTACCCATGGGCTGATGTCCTTCGCCGCCGTGTGCATGACGGTGGCCTGTCTGCTCATCATGGGCTCCTTCTCCCTCATCGCCGTGAACGCCAACCACGTCCTCGGCGACCTGGAAAAGGACAACGAATTTCTGGCCTACATCGACGACAGCCTGACCAGAGAACAGGGCGAGGCCCTGCAAAGTCAGATCGAGGCCATTCCCAACGTGGCCAGCGCCACTTTTGTGACCAAGGAGCAGGCCTGGGAGGACTTTAAGGCCCAGCACGACGACAAGAGCTACGTCTTTGACGAGAGCAGCCCCTCCACCCTGCGGGATCGGTTCGTCATCCACGTTGACGATATCCAGCTCATGTCCGACACCGTGACCCAGGTGAAGGAGGTCAGCGGCATCGCCCGCGTGCAGGCATCGCTGGAGATCGCCGACGGCTTTGTCATGCTGCGCAACGTGGCCAGCGCCGTGGCCATTATCCTGGTGGTGATGCTGGTCATCATCTCCATCTCCATCATCGCCAACACCATCAAGCTCAGCACCTTCACCCGGCGGGATGAGATCGCCATCATGAAGATGTGCGGCGCGACCAACTGGTTCGTCCGCTGGCCCTTCCTGGTGGAGGGCGTGATCCTGGGCGTGGCAGGCGGCATCATCGCCTTCTTTGTCCAGTGGGGCATTTACGGCCTCATCGTGAACGCCATGGCCAAGAGCGGCATTTTGTCCATCATCTCCACGGTGCCCTTTGCCAGCATGTCCCACCTGGTCCTGCTGGTGTTCCTGGGGGCGGGCTTTGCCATCGGTGCCGGCGGCTCGGCCATGGCCATCCAGAAGTTCCTGAAAGTGTAATTTGACCTTAAATAAGAAGGGACGGAATCCAATGAGCAACGTAAGCAAAGAGAAGAAGCATCGGGACCCCTATCGCTTCCAGAAGCGTGTCATGTCTGTGGTGGCGATCGTCTTGTGTCTGTCCCTGGTGCTCTCCCTGGTGGCCGGTCTGCTGGTCTACTAAAGGCGGGAGAACCTTCCGAACGCGACCTTGGGAAGCGGCGGCCAAAAGCCGCCGCTTCCTTTCGTTTTCCCATCCTGGCTTAGTATAGAAAGGGGAAGTTCGATGAAACCGGAAACGAAACAATTTTTGCGCCAGATGCTGGCCTGCCTGCTGTGCCTGCTTCTAGGCGGGGGCATCGCCCTGGGGGCGGTCTGGGCCTGGATGGGGGAGGACGGGCGTACCCTGCTCTCTGCCCAGCACCTCATTGCCCAGCGCTTTGTGGGGGACTATGACGAGACAGAGGCGCTGCACGGCACCCTCGGCGCCATGGTGGAGGGGCTGGGGGACCGCTGGTCCTATTACCTCACCCCCGACGAAGCCAAACAGGTCCGGGAGGACCGGGAGAACGCCTACGTCGGCATCGGCGTCACCGTGAATCAGGAAGGGGAGGGCGGCTTAGAAATTCTCACCGTCACCCCCGGTGGCCCGGCGGACGAGGCGGGACTCCAGGCGGGGGAAGTGATCCAGGGCGTGGACGGCGTGGCCGTCACCGCCGAGAACCGGACGGACCTCATCTCTTCGATTCGGGGCGAGGAGGGCAGCCGCGTGACGCTGACCATCGCCGACGCCAACGGGGAGACCAGAGACGTGACCGTGGAGCGCAAAGCCGTCCACGGCGTCACCGCCGCCTGGACCATGCTGGAGGGGGACATTGGCCTTGTGACCATCGCCAACTTCTACCAGGGAACGGCGGACCGGGTCAAGCAGGGCGTGGACGAATTGCAGCAGCAGGGGGCCAAGGCGCTCATCTTCGACGTGCGGAGCAACCCCGGCGGGTATGTCAGCGAGCTGACGCAGATTTTGGACGATCTGCTGCCGGAGGGCGTCATCTTCCGCACCACTGCCTATAACGGGAAAGAAAAAGAGTACACGTCCGACGCCAGCTGCGTAGACCTGCCCATGGCCGTGCTGGTCAACGCCGACAGTTACAGCGCCGCAGAGTTCCTGGCCGCCCAGCTCCAGGAGAGCGCCGGGGCGGCGGTGGTCGGGGAGCAGACCAGCGGGAAGGGGTATTCCCAGATGCTCTTTGACCTGCCCGACGGCAGCGCCATGGGACTGTCCACGGCGCGGTATTTTACCGGGGGCGGCAAGTCTCTCATCGGCACGGGGCTGACGCCGGACCCGCAGGTCTCCCTGACGCAGGCGCAGCAGAGGGACCTGCTCATGGGCAAGCTGGCCCACGAGGACGATGCCCAGCTGCAAGCGGCCATACAGACCTTGCGCCAAGAATAGGCTTGACAGGGTTCCGGAAAGTTTCTATAATAGATAAGATAAATGATAAACTACCGCAGACTGCCCCCATGGGGCGGCTGCGTCAGCGTAATGAAAATCGAAAGGTGTGTCACCATGGCGAAAGAATACCGACTCAGCGCCGAGCGCCTGGAAGAACTGAAACAGGAGCTCACCTATCTGAAGACCGTCCGCGAGAAGGAAGTGGCCGAACTCATCAAGGAAGCCCGCTCCTTCGGCGACCTGTCCGAGAACAGCGAATATGACGAGGCGAAAAACGAGCAGGGCAAGCTCTACTCCCGCATCGCCGAGCTGGACGAGATCCTGTCCAACTACACCATCATCGAAGAGCAGGAGACCCACCTGGACATGGTCCACGTGGGCAACACCGTCATCGTGGAGGACCTGGAGTTTGACGAGAAGCTCAGCTACCAGATCGTCGGCTCCCAGGAGGCCGACCCCATGAACGGCCGCATCTCCGAGGACTCCCCCTTTGGCCGCGCCCTGCTGGGCCGCAAGGCCGGGGAAGAGGTCGTCGTCGAGGCCCCCGCTGGGAACATCAAGTATAAGATCTTAGAGATCCAGAGATAACGAGAAAAGGAGCTGCGCAGCATGGCAGAGAACAACAAGCAGGCCACCCCCCAGGACCAGGAGCAGGACCTGTCCCAGGTCCTCAAGGTCCGTCGGGATAAGCTGGCCGCCCTTCAGAAGGAAGGCAAAGACCCCTTCCAGCAGACCAAATTCACCGTCTCCCACCACGCCCAGGAGATCAAAGAGCACTTTGACGAGATGGAAGGCCAGACCGTGACCATCGCCGGCCGCCTGATGTCCAAGCGCGGCATGGGCAAGGTGAGCTTCTGCGACATGCAGGACAAGTCCGGCCGCATCCAGCTCTACGCCCGGAAGGACGAGATGGACGAGACCGAGTACAATACCTTTAAGAAGTATGACATCGGCGACATCGTCGGCGTGGAGGGCGAGGTCTTCCGCACCCAGCGGGGCGAGATGAGCGTGCGCTGCAAGCACGTGACCCTGCTGTCCAAGTCCCTGCACCCCCTGCCGGAGAAGTTCCACGGCTTGCAGGACAAGGAGCTGCGCTATCGTCGGCGCTATGTGGACCTCATCATGAACCCGGAGGTCCGCAAGAACTTTGAGATCCGCAGCCAGTTCGTGAGCTACCTGCGGTCCTTCCTGGATGGCCGGGGCTACATGGAGGTGGAGACCCCCGTGCTGAACACCATCTCCGGCGGCGCCACCGCCCGCCCCTTCATCACCCACCACAACACGCTGGACATCGACATGTACATGCGTATCGCCACCGAGCTGCATCTGAAGCGGCTCATCGTCGGCGGCCTGGAGCGGGTGTATGAGATCGGCCGCATCTTCCGCAACGAGGGCATGGACACCAAGCACAACCCGGAGTTCACCACCGTGGAGCTGTATGAGGCCTACGCCGACTTCAACGACATGATGGACCTGTTTGAGGACTTCCTCTCCTCCGCCGCCCAGAAGATCCTGGGCACCTATGAGGTCACCTGGCAGGGGGAGAAGATCAACCTGGCCCCCGGCTGGCGTCGGCTGACCATGGCCGAGGCGGTCAAGGAATACCTGGGCGTGGACTTCATGGCCATCACCGACGACGCGGAGGCCGTGGCCGCCGCCAAGTCCGTGGGCATCGACATGGACGGCGTGGAGCCCACCTGGGGCCACGCCCTGTATGAGTGCTTCGACCAGAAGATCGAGGGGATGCTCATCCAGCCCACCTTCATCACCATGCACCCCGTGGACGTCTCCCCCCTGGCCAAGCGCTCCCCCAAGGACCCCCGCCTGACCGAGCGGTTCGAACTGTTCATCTGCCGCAGTGAGATGGGCAACGCCTTCTCTGAGCTCAACGACCCCATCGACCAGAAGGAGCGTTTCCAGAAGCAGGTGGAGCTTCGCGCCAAGGGCGACGACGAGGCCGGCATGATGGACGAGGACTACATCGACGCGCTGGAATACGGCCTGCCCCCCACGGGCGGCCTGGGTATCGGCATCGACCGCTGCGTCATGCTGCTGACCGGCTCGGATTCCATCCGCGACGTCATCCTCTTCCCCACCATGAAGCCCCTGGGCGAGACCGAGGCCAACAAGGCCGAAAAGCCCGCCGAAGCGCCCAAGGCCCCGGAGGCCCCCGCAGTGAAGATCGACTTCTCCCACGTGGAGATCGAGCCGCTCTTCCAGGAGTTCGTGGATTTTGAGACCTTCAGCAAGTCCGACTTCCGCGTGGTGAAGGTCAAGGCCTGCGAAGCCGTGAAGAAGTCCAAGAAGCTCTTGAAGTTTGTTTTGGACGACGGGACCGGCACGGACCGCGTCATTCTGAGCGGCATCCACGACTACTATGAGCCGGAGGAGCTGATCGGCAAGACCTGCGTGGCCATCGTGAACCTGCCCCCCAGACCCATGATGGGCATCGACTCCTGCGGGATGCTGATCTCCGCCGTGCACAAGGAAAACGGCGAGGAAGGGCTGAACCTGCTGATGCTGGACGATAAGATCCCGGCCGGCGCGAAGCTGTATTAACGCATAAAAACACGACAGCTCCTACTGCACAACGCAGTAGGAGCTGTTTTTTGAGTTGCGAAGGTTCAAGCATGGGCGGTTGCCTCTGTGCATTTTCCAAGGATATTATACCTGATATTTGACACTTTTCCAAGGGTTTGAAGCGCCAATATTGACACTTTTTCCGAGACCTCCAGCAGGGCCACAGCAACAGGGCCCTTACGTTCTGGCTTGACAGATACGATAAAATCGTATATTCTTTTCTTAGAGTAAGATAGAAACAGAAAGAGAGTGGTTCTACCATGACGAGAACCTTTGTTTATACGGCACCATTTCGTCGATGTTGGAAAATGATGGGATTAGGGGACGATGTGTTGCCGCGCCTAGAAGAAGTCCTCTTGCAAAATCCACAGCTTGGAGATGTTATAGAGGGGACTGGCGGGGCAAGAAAAATGCGCATCGCATTAGGTGGCCGTGGAAAGAGCGGCGGTGCCAGAGTGATTTATGTAGACGTTTTGGAACGAGAACACCTCTATCTTTTGTTTGCCTATCCTAAAAATGTGCAGGAAAATTTAACCGCAGAACAGAAGAAAATGCTTCGCAAAATCACCGAGGAAATTCGGAAGGAGTGATTTCAGTGTCTGAGCCGATTTTTAAAAGTTCTTTGAGCATGGAAGAGATAGAAGCAAATTTCAAGGATGTAGATTTCTTTTCCGGTGTGATGGAAGGGCTGGAAGAAGCGCTTGCATACAAAAGAGGAAAAGCATCTGCAGAGACGATTGCACGCAAGCGTGCCTTGCCCACAGTGAATATCAAGGAAATGCGGCTGTCTTTGGGAATGACGCAGCGGACGTTTGCAGAGATGCTGGGCGTCTCCCGCAGAACGGTGGAGGCATGGGAAAGCGGAAAAAGTACACCGACGCCTACGGCAAAGAAGCTGATGTATTTGATCCAGGAAGATCATTCTCTGGTGCAGAAGTTACAGTAAGAAAGAGAAAGGACGAACACCATGGAACACATCACCAGCCGCACCAACGCGCTCATCACCCGCATCCGCAAGCTCGTGGCCGAGCGGAAGCATCGGCGGCGGGAAGGGGTCATGGTCTGCGAAGGCCCGAAGATGCTGGGGGAAGCCCTGCGGTGGGGCGCTGCGCTGGACACCGTCGTGTGGGAAGCGGGGAAAGCACGGGCGCAGGACATCCCGGACGGGGTGCGGCAGGTAGAGGTGCCGGGGGACTTGCTGGCTGCCCTTGCGCCCACGCAGACGCCCCAGGGCGTGCTGTTTCTCTGCCAGCTGCCGGAGCGGGCCTTGCCGGAGAAGCTGGAGGGCCGGCGCTATCTTGTGCTGGACGGCGTGCAGGACCCCGGCAACGTGGGGACACTCTGGCGGACCGCCGACGCCTTTGGGGCGGACGGGATGATCCTGCTGCCTGGCTGCGCCGACCCCTGGAGCCCCAAGACCCTGCGGGCGACCATGGGGGCCTGCTTCCGCCTGCCTGTGTGGGAGGGGGCGCTGGGCGACCTGGTGCCCAAGCTGGCCCAGGCGGGCCTGCCGCTCTATGCGACCGCCCTGCGGGAGGACACCGTGGACCTGCGGGAGATGGATCTGCGCCGCTGCGCCGTCGCCATCGGCAGCGAGGGGCGGGGCGTCTCCCAGGCGGTGCTGGAGGCCAGCGCCAAGACCGTGAAGATCCCCATGGCCGAACAATGCGAATCCCTCAACGCTGCCATCGCCGGGGCGGTGGTGCTGTGGCAGATGGGGTTTGGAAGATAAGCCGGAGCTGCGCTCTTGCCCTGCGGGGCGGGGGCGCGGTTTTGCCTTTGAGGGCCGGGGGCGTTGTCGGTGTTTCCCAACACTTTAATAAGGTATGTCCCCTATTTTTCCCGGTTTTGTATTTGACAGGGGCAGAACGGGGATATATAATAGTAAAACCTGCGGCCCGGCGGGAGTTTCTTTCTTTTCCCGTGGACCGCGGAAAGAAGCAAGCAACTGACCCCGCCCGCAAGGGCCAGACGAGGGAGGAGACGGCCATGAGCAACCTGCGCCACTGGCTGTGGCTGAGCACCAGGGGACCTGCCCCCGGCATGTATGCGGCCCGTTTGCTGGAGCACTTCGGCACCCCGGAGGGGGCCTATTTCGCCAGCGAAGCGGCCTATGACCAAGTGCCTGACCTGCCCTCGAAGGTCCGCCGGGCGCTGCTGGACAAGGATCTCACGGGAGCCGACCGCATCCTGGCCCAGTGCGACGCGCTGGACATCCGCATTCTGACCTGTCAGGACGCGGCCTATCCCCAGCGGCTGGCCCAGCTGGACACCGCACCCTGCGTGCTGTACGTCCGGGGCAAGCTGCCCCAGATCGACCAGGAGGCCGCCGTGGCCGTGGTGGGGGCCAGAAAGGCCAGCCCCTACGGCGTGATGGTCGCGGGACGCATGGCCCTGGACCTGGCAAGGCATGGGGCCGTGGTGGTCAGCGGCAGCGCCTATGGCATCGACGGTGCGGCCCTGCGGGGTGCCTTGCAGGGCGGCGGACGGGTTGTCTCCGTCCTGGGCAACGGCATCGACGTGGTCTATCCGCCCGGACACCGGGACCTCTATGAGGACGTGGCCGCCCACGGGGCGCTGGTGAGTGAATATCCCCCAGGGACGCCGCCCAACGGTGCCCACTTCCCCGTGCGCAACCGGCTCATCGCCGGGCTGAGCCTGGGGGTGCTGGTGGTGGAGGGGACCCAATCGAGCGGGTCGCTCATCACGGCCAAGTGGGCCTTGGAGCAGGGGAGAGATGTCTTCGCCGTCCCCGGCGGCATCGACGCACCCCTGAGCAAGGGGCCCAACGGACTCATCCGCCGGGGGGAGGCCAAATTGGTCCAGGACGCCTGGGACATCATCGAGGAGTATCACCTGCTCTTCCCGGAGACCCTGCGGCCGAAGGCCCCGCTCTCCCGGCCTGCGGTGCAGGCGCGGCTTCACAAGGCGGGGACCGTCCCCGGCCAACCCAAGCCGGAGCCGACCCGACAGCCCCTGGAGAACGAGACGGAGGAGGCCCCCCTGCCGCCCCCGCCGCTGGCCCCCCTGGAGGACCCCCGCCTGGTGGTCGATCTCCGGGCGGACCCGGAGGCGTTTCCGGCGGACCAGCTGGACGTGCTGCGGGCCTTGCAGAGCGGGGAGAGCAGATCCACCGACGACCTGGTGGAGGAGACAGGGCTGCCTGCCCGGCGGGTCTTATCCGCCCTGACCTTATTGCAGGTGCGGCAGATGGTGACGTGCCACGAGC
Source organism: Clostridiales bacterium (assembly GCA_004556345.1). Taxonomy (GTDB): domain Bacteria; phylum Bacillota; class Clostridia; order Oscillospirales; family Oscillospiraceae; genus Evtepia. Next base: position 11,975 of record SFHQ01000014.1, read on the forward strand.
GGCGCTTTACCTCCCTGGTGGACCTGCAAAACGACGAACAAGCATAACACAACCAACCCCTCCCGAAAGCTTTGCGGGAGGGAAACGATAGAGAATCATTCGGAGGGAATCGCGTGGCGAAATCGAATCTGGTGATCGTAGAGTCACCGGCCAAAGCAAAGACCATCGGAAAATATCTGGGGCCGGACTACAAAGTCCTGGCCTCCATGGGTCACGTCCGGGACCTGCCCAAGAGCAAGATGGGCGTCGACCTGGAACACAACGACTTTGAACCCGACTACCAGCCCATCAAGGGCAAGGAAGAGACCATTGCCGAGCTGCAAGAGGCGGCCGATAAAAGCAAAAAAGTCTACCTCGCCACCGACCCGGACCGGGAGGGCGAGGCCATTTCCTGGCACCTAAAAGAACTCCTCCACCTGCCGGAGGAAAAGACCAGCCGGGTCACGTTCAACGAGATCACGAAAAAAGTGGTGACGGACAGCATCGCCCACCCCCGCGACATCGACCAGAACCTGGTGGACGCCCAGCAGGCCCGCCGCATTCTGGACCGCATCGTGGGCTACCAGCTCTCCCCGCTGCTGTGGAAGAAGATCCGCCGGGGCCTGTCGGCCGGCCGGGTGCAGTCTGTCGCCACCCGGCTCGTGGCCGAGCGGGAGGAGGAGATCCGGGCCTTTGTCCCGGAGGAATACTGGACCCTGGAGGTCACTCTGGACCGCGTGGCCCCCAATCTCGGTAGCTTCAAGACCCAGTTCTATGGCCGGGAGAAGAAGATGGAGCTGAAGTCCAAGGAGCAGGTGGATGAGGTCTTGGACGCCATCCGCACCGCCCCCTTCTCCGTGAGCAAGATCAAGCGGCAGGACAAGAGCCGTTCTCCGGCCCCCCCGTTCATCACCTCCACCTTGCAGCAGGAGGCATCGAGAAAGCTCAACATGAGCCCTCGCCGCACCATGTCCATCGCCCAGCAGCTGTACGAAGGCGTGGACATTGCCGGGGAGGGGACCGTGGGTCTTATCACCTACATGCGTACCGACTCTCTGCGCCTGTCTGACGAGGCCGTGGCGGCTGCCCGGTCCTTTGCCGGGGCGCGGTATGGGCAGGAGTATCTGCCCGATGCCCCCCGCCACTTCAAGGCCAAGGCCGGGGCGCAGGACGCCCACGAGGCCATCCGCCCCTCTAACGTGGCCCTGACCCCGGAGAGCATCAAGAAGGACCTGACCGCCGAGCAGTTCCGGCTGTATAAGCTGATCTGGAGCCGCTTTTTGGCCTGCCAGATGGCAAACGCCATTTACGACAGCGTGAACATCGAGGTGACCAGTGCGGGCTATGTCTTCAAGGCCAGCCGCTCCGAGGTCAAGTTCCCCGGCTTCCTGGCCGTGTATGAAGAGGGCAAGGACGAGGAGGGCGGCGAGATCCAGTCCCGCCTGCCCAACCTGCAGGAGGGCGAGCCGCTGGTGAAGACCGCCGAGCGGCCGGAGCAGAAGTTTACCCAGCCCCCCACGCGCTACACCGAGGCCACCCTCATCCGGGCGCTGGAGGAGAAGGGCATTGGCCGCCCCTCTACCTATGCCCCCACCATCACCACCATTATGAACCGGGAGTATGTGGTCAAGGACGGCAAGTATCTCCACACGACACCGCTGGGCGAGGTGGTCACGGGCCTGATGAAGGACAAGTTCAAGGACATTGTGGACTATGCCTTCACCGCCGATATGGAGGGCCGCCTGGACAAAGTCGAGAATGGCGAAGAGAACTGGAAGAAGGTCCTGGGCGATTTCTACCAGGACTTCCGCCAGGAGATGGAGCAGGCCGAGAAAGACCTGGACGGCACCCGCATCAAGGTCCCCGACGAGGTCTCCGACGAGGTCTGCGACGTGTGCGGGCGGCAGATGGTGGTGAAGTCCGGGCGGTTTGGCCGCTTCCTGGCCTGCCCCGGCTTCCCGGACTGTACGTTTACGAAGCCCTTGGTCATCGAGATGCCCGGCAAGTGCCCCAAGTGCGGCAGCCGTATCTTGAAGAAGACCTCCCGGAACGGCTACACCTATTACGGCTGTGAGCACAACGGCGACAAGATGGGCCGGGCCTGCGACTTTATGACCTGGGACGTGCCCGTGAAGGACACCTGCCCGGAGTGCGGCTGGACCATGTTCAAAAAGTCCGGCCGGGGCTTTAAGAAGCCCTTCTGCATCAACGAAAGCTGCCCCGCCTTTGTCCCGGAGGAGAAGCGCGGCGGCTACCGCAAGAAGAAGACCGAAGAGGCCAAGACCGAAGGGACCGCCGAGGCAGCAGCAGAGACCGCCGCCGAGGAGAAGCCCAAGAAGACCAAAGCGGCTGCCAAAAAGACCACGGAGAAAAAGACCGCCGCCAAGAAGACGACGGCCAAGAAAACGACCGAAAAGAAAACAACGGCCACCAAAAAGACCACCACCAAGAAGACCAGCACCAAGAAAGCCGACGCCGACGCCACGGAAAAGAAGACGGCGGCGAAGAAGACCACCACGAAAAAGGCATCCACCAAGAAGACCGCCGAACAGGCCGAGGGCGGGGCCGACGGTTCGGAGGGCAACGCCGATGTATGAGACTGTGACGATCATTGGCGGCGGCCTGGCCGGGTGCGAAGCCGCCTGGCAGCTGGCCAAGCGCGACATCCCCGTGGTGCTGTGGGAGATGAAGCCGGAGAAGAAGACCCCGGCCCACCATTCCGATCTCTTTGGGGAGCTGGTCTGCTCCAACTCCCTGCGGTCGGACCAGCTGGAAAACGCAGTCGGCCTGCTGAAGGAGGAGCTGCGGCGGTTGGATTCTTTGATCTTGCGGTGTGCCGACGAGCATCGGGTGGCCGCCGGGGGTGCCCTGGCGGTGGACCGGGTGGCCTTTTCTCAGGCCATTACGGACGCCATTCGCAACCACCCCAACATCACCGTGAGAGAAGGGGAGGTCACGCAGGTGCCTGCCGAGGGGCAGGTCATCGTGGCTTCCGGGCCGCTCACGTCGGATGCACTGGCGCAGAGCATTGCGCAGCATTTCCCGGACAGCGGGTATCTGCATTTCTATGACGCCGCCGCGCCGCTGGTGACCTTTGAGAGCATCGACATGGACAGCGCCTGGTTCGCCTCCCGGTATGACAAGGGGACGGCGGACTACATCAACTGCCCCCTGTCCCAGGAAGAGTACCTCGCGTTCTGGAAGGAACTGCGGGAGGCCCAGGAGGCCCCGGTACACGGCTTTGAGGACAAGAACGTCTTCGAGGGCTGTATGCCCGTGGAGGTCATGGCCCGGCGGGGGGAGCAGACCCTCTGCTTTGGTCCGCTCAAGCCCCGTGGCCTGCCCGACCCCAAGACGGGGAAGGAGCCTTACGCCGTGGTGCAGCTGCGGCGGGACAACGCGATGGGGAGCGTGTATAACCTCGTGGGCTTCCAGACCCATTTGACCTGGCCGGAGCAGAAGCGGGTGTTCTCCATGATCCCCGCCCTGAAGCACGCAGAGTTTCTGCGCTATGGCGTCATGCACCGGAACACCTACCTCAACTCGCCGAAGCTCCTGGACCGGTACTACCGGGTGAAGGGGGACGAGCGGCTGATGTTTGCCGGGCAGATCACCGGCGTGGAGGGCTATGTGGAGTCCACGGCCTCCGGCTGTCTGGCGGCCCTGGAGCTGGCCCGGCGGATCGAGGGCAAGCCCCCCATCGACTTCCCCCAGGAGACGGCCATCGGGGCCTTGGCCCTGTACATCAGCCACGAAGGGGTGGAGAACTTCCAGCCCATGAACGTGAACTTTGGCATCATGCCCCCCCTGGGCTACCGGGTGAAGGGCAAGCGGAACAAGAACGCCGCCCTGTCCCAGCGGGCTTTGGAAGCCCTGGATGGGCTGGACTGGCGCTGACCAAGAAAGGCAAAAACTTATGAAAATTATTGTGGACGCCATGGGCGGTGACAACGCCCCCCTGGCCCCCGTGGAGGGTGCCCTTCGCGCAGCGGAAGCGTTGGGGGTCGAAATTATTTTGACCGGCCCGGAGACAGTCATTCGGGACTGCCTGACGAAGCTCGGCAAGACGGACTTGCCCCAGGGCGTGGAGATCGCCCCGGCCAGCGAGGTCATCACCATGGAGGATAACCCCGCCCGCGCCTTTAAGGACAAGCCGGACTCCTCCATGACGGTGGGGCTGAACCTGCTCAAGGCCAAGAAGGGCGACGCCTTTGTCTCTGCCGGCTCGACGGGGGCGCTGCTCTCGGCGGCGACCCTGCTTATTAAGCGCATCCGGGGCATCCGCCGGGCGGCGCTGGCCCCAGTGGTCCCTACGGCGAACGGGAAGATGGTGCTCATCGACTGCGGCGCCACGGCAGAGGGCACCCCGGAGTACCTCATGCAGTTTGCCTACATGGGGTCGTACTATGCTCAGCGTTTCCTGGGTGTGGAGAATCCCAGGGTGGCCCTGCTGAACATCGGGGCGGAGGAGAGCAAGGGCCTGGAGCTGCAAAAGCAGACCTACGCCCTGCTGACCGAGGCGAAGCGGGCCGGGCGCATCCACTTCGTGGGCAATATCGAGGGCCGGGAGGCCATCACCCAGGGGGTAGACGTGCTGGTAACGGACGGCTACACGGGGAACATTTTCCTCAAGACGATGGAGGGTGCGGCAGCGCTCTTCAGCGGCGCCCTCAAAGAGATGCTGCTGGCCAGCACCAAGAACAAGGTGGCGGCCCTCATGCTGAAAAAGAGCATCGGGGACTTCAAAAAGCGCTTTGATTCCAGCGAGGTGGGCGGCACGGCCCTGCTGGGGATCTCCCAGCCGGTGGTGAAGGCCCACGGCTCCTCCAACGCCTATGCCTTCTACAACGCCATCCGTCAGGCCAAGACCGTGGCCGAGGCGGATATTGTGGGCGACATCGCCGCCAACGTGGAGAACATGCGCTGGGAGCGGCCCAAGCCCGCGGAGAAGCAAGAAGAGGGCTGATTTTTTTCTCAGCCCCCTTGACAGGAGCCGAATTAGCCCCTATATTATTGTACAGCAATTCCCAGTAAAATGGATTCCAAAAGGAGCAGTTCGGTTATGATTTTAGAGAAGTTACGGAGCTTGATTGCAGATCAGCTGGGCGTGGACAGCAGCAACATCACCATGGACACCAACTTTGAGGAAGATCTGGGTGTGGACTCTCTGGACATCGTGGAGTTATCCATGGCCCTGGAAGAGGAGTTCGACATCGGCGAGATGAGCGAAGAGGACCTGGCGACCATCAAGACCGTGGGCGACCTGGTCCACTATCTCCAGGGTAAGCTGGATATCTGATCGGCTGCGCCGGCTGATGCGATCCCCCGTCCCGTGGCGGGGGTTCGTCTGTTGAAAGGGAGGATCGGGATGAAGACATTGGAAGAAAAGATCGGCTATACCTTTCGGGACCGAACTCTGCTGGAGAACGCCCTGACCCACAGCTCCTATGCCAACGAGCATCGGGGGGGCCTGCCCAGCAACGAGCGGCTGGAGTTCCTGGGGGATTCGATCCTGGGTCTGGTGGTGGCTGACCACCTCTACCGCACCCGGCCCGACCTGCCTGAGGGCGACCTGACCCGCATCCGGGCGGCGCTGGTGTGCGAGGGCAGCCTGGTCCAGGTGGCGAAAAGCCTGGACCTGGGCAGCTACTTAAAGCTGGGCAAGGGCGAGGCCCACGGCGGCGGCCGGGCCAGGCCCTCCATCCAGGCCGACGCCGTGGAGGCGATGCTGGCGGCCGTCTATCTCGACGGCGGCATCGGCCAGGCCAGAAAGCTCATCCACGATCTGGTCCTCACCGACGAGAAGGAAAAGACCGCCGCCGGGCGGGACTTTAAGACGGCCCTGCAAGAGCTGGTCCAGCGGGAGAGCGGCCAGGTCCTGGCCTATCGTCTCACCGGCGAGAGCGGCCCGGACCACGCCAAGACCTTCTGCATGGAGGTCCAGCTCAACGGCAAGACCATCGGGGCCGGCCAGGGCCGCAGCAAGAAAGAGGCCGAGCAGGCCGCCGCCAAGGCCGCCGTGGCCAGCCTGGAACAGGACAAGGCATGAACAAGAACAAACGAAACATCATCATCGCGGTGGTCCTGCTGATCCTCCTGTGCATCGCGCCTTTCTGGCCCAACATCAAGCAGGCCGTGGCCCCGGATGCCGTCAGCGGCACCAGCGTGACCACCGAGACAGAACAGCAAGAGACCCAGGAACCGGCTTCGTAATGTAAGAGACGAAGCCGGTTTTTTGTGTCCAAAGGGGCATTTGGATTGACAAGTTTCCCGCCCTATGATACCTTTTTGAATAAGAACACGCGAAAAAACAACGGGAGGTTTTACTATGTCGTATGATCTGCCCGCCCTGTGTACGCAGGTACGGCGGGATATTTTGGAGATGACCCACGCGGCGGGGTCCGGGCACCCCGGCGGGTCCCTCTCTGCGGTGGAGATCTTGGTGAGCTTATATTTTGACCAGATGAAGCTGGACCCGGCCAAGCCCCAGTGGGCGGACCGGGACCGGATGATCCTCTCGAAGGGCCACGCCGCGCCGGTGCTGTACAGCGTTTTGGCCCGGCGGGGGTTCTTTGACCCGGCCCTGCTGCCCACCCTGCGGCAGATGGGCTCCCCCTTGCAGGGGCACCCCCACATGGAAAAGCTGGCGGGGTTAGATTGCTCTTCCGGGTCCCTGGGTCAGGGGCTTTCCGTGGCCAACGGCCTGGCGCTGGCGGCCAAGCGGCTGGGGAAGGACTATCGCACCTATTGCCTCATGGGCGACGGTGAGGTCCAGGAGGGCCAGGTCTGGGAGGCGGCCATGACGGCGGCGCACTTTGGGCTGGACAACGTCTGCGCCATCGTGGACGACAACGGCGTGCAGCTGGACGGCCTGACGAAGGACATCATGAACGTGGAGCCGCTGGACGAGAAATTCCGGGCCTTTGGCTGGCATGTGATCAACGTGGACGGCCACGACCTGGCGGCGTTGCAGGCGGCCTTTGCGGAGGCGAAGGCCACGAAGGGGCGGCCCACGGCCCTCATCGCCCACACGGTGAAGGGCAAGGGCATCTCCTTCATGGAGGGGCAGGCCGGCTGGCACGGCAAGGCCCCCAACGCACAGGAATTGGCTGCGGCCCTGGCTGAGCTGGACAGAGGAGGGAACTGACATGGACTGGAAGAACGGAAAGCGTCTCCCGCCGAGAGACGGGTATGGACATGGCCTGCTGGAGCTGTGCGCCCAGCGGGAGGACATTGTGGTGCTGGATGCAGACGTGGCAGCTTCCACCCGGACCAACTGGGTGCGGGACCAGCAGCCGGAGCATTTTTATAATCTGGGCATCAGTGAGCAGGACTTGGTCGGCACTGCCGCCGGGCTGGCGCTGGGGGGCATGACGCCCTATGTGTCCACGTATGGCGTTTTTCTCTCCGGACGTGCCTTTGACCAGATCCGGACGACGGTTTGCTATAATAACTTGAAGGTCCGCTTCGGCGGGGCCCATGCGGGCATTTCCGTGGGGCCGGACGGGGCGACCCATCAGGCATTGGAGGACATCGCCCTGGCCCGCGTGCTGCCCCGGATGACAGTGGTCGCCCCCTGCGACAGCGAAGAAGTCCGCAAGGCGGTTTTGGCCGCGGCGGATGTGGACGGGCCGGTCTATTTCCGCTTCGGGCGGGAGGCTACGCCGGTCATCACCGACGAGAACACCCCCTTTACGCTGGGCAAGGCCCGCCTGGTCCGGGAGGGGACGGCCTGCGCCGTCTTTGCCTGCGGGGCCATGGTCTACGAGGCCTTGGTCGCCGCCGAGGAGCTGGCCCAGGAGGGGATCGAGCTGCTGGTCTATGACCTGCACACGATCAAGCCCCTGGACGAGGAAGCGGTCATCAACGCGGCGAAGACCTGCGGGGCCGTGGTCACGGCGGAGGAGCACCAGCTGGCCGGGGGCCTGTTCGGGGCCGTGTCGGAGACCTTGGTCCAGCATAGCCCGGTGCCCATGGAGGCTGTGGCCGTGCGGGATACCTTTGGCGAGAGCGGCGCCCCGGAAGCGCTGATGGACGCCTACGGCCTGAACGCCAATGCCATCGTCCAGGCGGTCCGCCGGGTGCTGGCCCGGAAGGGGTGAGCCGTGAAGCGGCGCACCCTGACCGCGCTCGCGGCGCTGCTGTTGGCGGTGACGGTGGGCTTGTCCGGCTGTGAGCTGTCGCTGGAGCGGCTCACCAACGGCGGGGCTGTCCCGGCGCCGTCGGCGGAGTACACCGGCATTCAGGACGGCTTTCGCTACACCAAGACAACCCTCACCGGGCAGGAGCAGTATCTCTACGACCAGCTTCTGGCGGGCCTGAAAGACCAGGCGGAGACCATCGACGGGCTGTACCCCGACAACGACATGATCCAGAAGGCCATTGATGCCATTGACCGGGATTACCCGGAGCTGTTCTGGTTCTCCGGCACCGGGCAGATCGAGACGACCCTGCTGGGGGAGCGGGCCATGGAGGCGGTCTATCGTCCCACCTACGCCATGGATGCGGCCCAGCGGGCGGAGACCCAGGCAAAGATAGACCAGTGGACGGCGGATTGCCTGGCCACCATCGACACCTCGGCCTCGCAGTATGCCCAGGCGCTGGGGGTCTATACGTACCTCATCGACCACGCGGACTATCAGGACGTGGGCAGCAACTCCATCGTGAACATCATGGTGGGCGGCGCGGGGCTGTGCGGCTGTTACGCCAAGACGATGCAGTATGTCCTGAACCAGCTGGGGATCCAGGCGGCCTACATCACGGGCCAGGCCAAGGGACAGTCCCATGCTTGGAACCTGGTCTGGCTGGACGGCACCCCCTGCTGGGTGGACCCCACCTGGGGCGACCCGGTCTTTGCCGGGGGAGAGGAGAGCCAAGGCCCGGCCTACGCCTATTTCGGCCTGACCACGGCGGACCTGCTGCGGACGCACACCATCGACGGGAGCATCCCGGTGCCGGAGTGCGTCTCCAATGATGCGAACTATTTCTATCGCAGCGGACTGTACTTTACCTCCTATCACGCCAGTGCGCTGACCTCGGCGATCCAGCGGGCCATCGCGGCGGGGGAGGGGCAGTGTTCCGTGCGGTACAGCGACGAGGCCTATTCGACGGCCTGCGCCCAGCTTTTTGCGCAGGGGCAGCTCCACAGCATCTTCCGCCAGGCGGCCCAGGCTGCGGGGGTGGGGACGGTGGTACCGGATTCCCTGTGGTACAGCCGGGATGACACCATGGGGGTCCTGACCTTTGTGATCCCCTCCTGAACAAATTTCAAACACGAAAAAACGCTCCTGCCGTGTCTTTGAACTGCGGCGGGAGCGTTTGTGCTGGTATGTATCATCAAGAGAAAGCAGGGGATCTATTGCAGATGTCGGGCCTCTTCCAAGGTCTGGACCCGGCCGGAGAGATTGCGGATGCTGGCCTTGACCACGGTCATATCGTCCTCCAGCTTGTCCACGCGGGCGGGGGCCGTCATTTTTTCCATGAGGATCTGGAGCTGCTCTTCGATCAGGTCGAAGCGGCGGGAGAACTCGGCGTCCATGAGGATGGCGGTGTTGCGTTGGACCTGGGCGGCGGTGTCCTCGATCTTCTTGTCCATGGCTTCAAAGCGCTTGTCGATGGCATCAAATTTTTGATCGATGGCTTCAAAGCGTTTGTCGATGGCATCGAATTTCTGATCGATGGATTCAAACTTTTCATTGTTTTCGGTTCGGAGTGCGTCGATCTTTCTGTCCATCATGGCTTCCATGCGGGCTTCGGACTCTTGGAACATCTCGACCATACGGGCTTCCATTTTGTTTTCCATACGGGCTTCAGACTCGCGGAACATCTCTTTCAGGATCTGGATGTCTTTTTCTTCCAAAGGATTCACCTTCTTTCTCTGTCATCTCTTGGTATTCTCCATCATAACAGGCAGGGAAGGGGCTGTCAAGGAAGAGACGGGCAGAAAAACGCTGAAAAACCAGGCCCTCCCGCCGGGGAACACCGGGGAAGGGCCTGGAGCTTTTTGTTGGTTTTTGTGGAGAAGCTCAGTCGAGCTTGGGCAGGCCGGCGAAGCCCTTGGCCAGGTCCTCGTCGGTAGGGATGTAGTCGCTCATGGTGCCATCGTTGAACTTCTCATAGGCCACCATGTCGAAGTAGCCGGTGCCGGTCAGACCGAAGACGATGGTCTTTTCCTCGCCGGTCTCGCGGCACTTCACGGCCTCGTCGATGGCCACGCGGATGGCGTGGCTGGATTCGGGGGCGGGGAGGATGCCCTCGACGCGGGCGAAGTAGGTGGCGGCCTCGAAGACCTTGGTCTGCTCCACGCTGGTGGCCTCCAGCAGGCCGTCGTGGTAGAGCTGGCTGACCACGGGGCTCATGCCGTGGTAGCGCAGGCCGCCGGCATGGTTGGCGGAGGGGATAAAGCCGGAGCCGAGCGTGTACATCTTGGCCAGGGGGCAGACCATGCCGGTGTCGCAGAAGTCATAGGCGAACTTGCCGCGGGTCAGGCTGGGGCAGGAGGCAGGCTCCACGGCGATGATGCGGTAGTCGGCCTCGCCGCGCAGCATCTCGCCGGCGAAGGGGGAGATGAGGCCGCCCAGGTTGGAGCCGCCGCCGGCGCAGCCGATGACGATGTCGGGCTGGATGCCGTACTTATCCAGGGCGATCTTGGTCTCCAGACCGATGACGCTCTGGTGCAGGAGGACCTGGTTCAGCACGGAGCCGAGGACGTAGCGATAGCCCTCCTGGCTGGTGGCGGCCTCCACGGCCTCGGAGATGGCGCAGCCCAGGGAGCCGGTGGTGCCGGGATGCTCGGCCAGGATCTTCCGGCCCACGGCGGTGGTGTCGGAGGGGGAGGGGGTGACGGACGCGCCGTAGGTCCGCATCACTTCCCGGCGGAAGGGCTTCTGCTCGTAGCTGACCTTGACCATGTAGACCTGGCAGTCCAGGCCCAGATAGGCGCAGGCCATGGAGAGGGCCGTGCCCCACTGACCGGCACCGGTTTCCGTCGTGACGCCCTTGAGGCCCTGCTTCTTGGCGTAGTAGGCCTGGGCGATGGCGGAGTTGAGCTTGTGGGAGCCGGAGGTGTTGTTGCCCTCGAACTTGTAGTAGATCTTGGCCGGGGTCTGGAGCTTTTCCTCCAGGCAGTAGGCCCGGACCAGGGGGGAGGGACGGTACATTTTATAGAAGCTCCGGATCTCTTCGGGGATGGGGATGTAGGCGTTGTCGTTGTCCAGCTCCTGCTCGACCAGCTCCTTGCAGAACACGCCCTCCAGCTCCTGAGCGGTCATGGGCTGGCCGGTGCCGGGGTTGAGCAGAGGGGCGGGCTTGTTCTTCATGTCGGCCCGGACGTTGTACCATGCCTGGGGCATCTCGTTTTCTTCCAGATAAATCTTGTAGGGGATCTCTTTGTTTGCAGCCATGTTGGTTCGGCTCCTTTCTATGGTTCCGGGACAGAAGAAAAAACAAAAAACGCTCCTGTCCCATGCAGTCATTTGCAGGGACAGAAGCTTGTGCTTCTGCGGTGCCACCCGGCTTGGCGCGTCGCTGTTTCCACGCGCCCACTCAGCGCACTCTATCAAGTGCCGACGCTTGGTAACGGCGCGTCACGCCCGTCTCGCCTACTAAAGACAATCTGTCTCGTTGGGTCTGCCCTCCCGGGACCATTCGTCAGGGGTCACTCTGCCGCGCTTGCACCGGCCGCGGCTCGCTGAAAGAGGGGGGAGCCTGACTACTTTTCCCGTTCCTCGGTTTCTTTGGTGGGAGTATAGCACGTTGCGGGACCTCTGTCAAGGCTTTTTTTCTTGCCGGGGAGCAAGGGGCTGTGGTATGATGGGAAAAAACGGAGGTCTATGCGCATGAAACGTCGCTTGTTCTGCGGAAGCATCCTGGCTTTGCTCCTGGTGTGTCTGCTGCCCCTGTGGGCGGCGGCAGACACGGGGCCGAAGCCCTCGATCACGGTGACGCCGGAGGGGTTTGGGGAGGATGCTTGCTACCTGACCCTGCTCTCCCAGACGGAAACGACCGGGCCTTGGTCGAAGCAGGAGAGCTTTGCAGCATCCAAAGATTCCTACGGCGACCCGGAGGCAGACGAGGCCATTTGGACGGCGTTCAACGACTATGAAGATGCAGACGGCTTCTATTTTCTGGGGTGTTACGGTGAGGTCACGGGCGGACAGGTGTTCTGCTGGAGCTATTACCCGCCGGACACCTTCAAGGCCCTGGCCTATTTTCCGGACAGCGGGACCTTTGCTGTAGGGCCTGTGACCGAGCGAAAAGAATTCAGTGCCCACTATACCATGTCCCTTTCGGAGCAAGGGGACACACTGGTGATGGAACACGAGCAGGATGCCGCGGAGAACAACATCGCCTTTGTTGAGCGGCTGAGTTTGACCTTAGTGATCGAGCTGGTCTTGGCAGTCATGTTCTGTTTCCGCACCAAGGCGCAAATTCTCACCATCGTCTGCATGAACCTCATCACCCAAGTGGGCCTGAACCAGGCCATCACCTACCTTTTCCCCTTGGTGTCCAGCCGCTGGTATTGGCCGGGCCTGCTGGTGCTGGAGGTCCTCATTTTCCTGGTGGAGGGCGCGGTGTACGCCAGGCTCCTGCCCCGGTGGAAAAAGGACCCGGCGGCGGTCTGCCACCCCTGGGGTTATGCGCTGGCGGCGAACGTGGCTTCGTTTGGTGTGGGCCTGATCTTGGCCCGGCTGATCCCTGGGATGTTTTGAACACTTGATTGAACCGTTTGATAGGACACTGCCCCTGCCGTATTTCTGCGGCAGGGGGTGGTGTCCTTTCAAAAGGATGGCAATATAGAGGGGGAGTATCAGGACAAAAGGTCCAGCAGCTGCTGGATGTTTTTCTTGCCAAACGTTACCTGCTTGCCCTGGTCCACCACCAGGCAGGGGACGCTCATCACGTGGTACTTGTCCCGCAGGGCGGGGAAGTGGTTCAGGTCATAGGCCTGGGCGGTGATGTGGGGGTTGGCGGCGGCCATGCGCTGGGCGGCGGTGACCAGCTCCGGGCACATGGTGCAGGATAAAGAGACCAAGACTTGCAGCTCTGTGGGCCGGTCGATGGCCTGGAGTGCGGCCTCGGTCTGGGCATCCAAGGCTTGACCGGGTCCGGCGGCGTTGTACAGACCCAGGACGAAGGACGTGAACTCATGCCCGCCGGGGACGCCGTGGAAGGCCAGCCCCGTCCAGCTCCCGTCGGCCCGGCAGATGCGGACGCAGGGGGCGTCGGGATCGGTGCCGGTTTTGGTCAGGGTGAGCTTGTCGGTGAGGGCGCAGAGAGCCTCCATGTAGCCCGCCAGCTCCTGGGAGATGGGGGCGTCGTTCAGGGTCAGCTCCAGCACCAGGGGGGAGGCCATGCGGCCGAAGACGGTGTGGAGCTGGGCCAGCATCTCCGGGGGGAAGAGACCGCCGGAAGCGCTTTGCCCTGCGGGTGCGGAGGACTGCGCGGCGGGGATGTCCGATGCGGGGGTAGACGCTGGAGCAGCGGGGCGCAGGCCCGTGGCCTGCTGGCAGGCGGCAGCGTATTTTTCCAGCTCCGTGGCGGCCAGAGCGCCGTCGCCCACGGCGGTGACAACCTGGCGCAGGGGCTTCTGACAGACGTCTCCGGCGGCGTAGAGACCGGGGACGGAGGTCTGCTGGCTCTTGTCCGTAAGGACGTAGCCCTGGGGGTCCAGCTTGGCCAGCCCTTGCAGCAGCTCCGTGGCGGGCTGGTACCCGGCAAAGACGAAGAGGCCAAACGTCTCCCCTTCGGGAGGCTGATATTCGGTGACCTGGCCGGTCTCCGTGTTCTGATAGCGCAGCAGGCGCAGGGCGCTGTCCCCCTCCACGGCCTGGACTTGGGTGTGGGTGAGGACGGTGATCTTGGGGTGGCTCCGGGCCATGTCGGCGGCGGTGGGGGCACAGGAAAAATCCTTGCCCCGGATGAGGATGGTCACGTGGCGGGCGTATTTGGTGAGAAAGACGGCTTCCTCCGCCGCGGCAAAGCCGCCGCCCACCACGAAGACATCCCGACCGGTGAAAAATTCTCCGTCACAGGTGGCGCAGTAGGCCACGCCCCGGCCCCGAAATGCTTCCTCGCCGGGAAAGCCCACCATGCGGGGGTGGGCCCCGGTGGCCCAGAGGACACCGAAGCAGGAGAGATCGCCCCGGTCGGTCTTGACAGTCTTGACCGTGTCGTCCAGAGAAAGCCCGGTGACCTCAGCCAGCAGGAACTCTGCCCCGAAGGACTGGGCCTGCTGGCGCATGGTTTCGGTCAGCTCCCTGCCGCTGGTGTGGAGGACGCCAGGGTAATTCACCACCTGGTCGGTGATGGTGATCTGGCCGCCGAAGGCGGCTTTTTCCACGATGAGCACCCGGTATTTGGCGCGGGCCAGATAGAGCCCGGCGGTGAGCCCGGCGGGGCCGCCGCCGATGATGACCACGTCATACAGCTGTTTGGGGTCCATTACAGCATCCCCACCAGGTCCAGGCTGGGCTTGAGGGTCTCGGCACCGGGCTGCCACTTGGCGGGGCAGACCTCGTCGCCGTGCTCATGGACGAACTGGCAGGCCTGGACCTTCCGAAGCAGCTCGTCGGCATTGCGGCCCACGTTGCCGGCGTTGACCTCATAGGCCACGATCTTCCCTTCGGGATTCACCACGAAGGTCCCGCGCTCGGCCACGCCCTCGGCCTCGATGTAGACCTCGAAATCCTTGGCCAGTGCATGGGTGGGGTCGGCCAGCATGGGGTACTGGAGCTTCTGGATACGCTCGGAGGAGTCATGCCAGGCCTTGTGGACGAAGTGGGTGTCGCAGGAGACGGAGTAGACCTCACAGCCGATGGCCTGGAAGTCGGCGTATTTATTGGCCAGGTCCTCCAGTTCCGTGGGGCAGACGAAGGTGAAGTCGGCGGGATAGAAGAAGAACACGGCCCACTTGCCCAGCACGTCGGCCTTGCTGACGGGCTTGAAGGCGCCCTGGTGATAGGCTTGGACGGTGAACTCGCCGATCTCTTTGTTGATCATAGACATGGTGAAAAACCTCCTTGTTCGTTGGTTGCAGTATGGTCCCTCTTGGGAGAGAATATACGAGAACTACAGATTAGCTTCTGCTAACTCATAGAAGTATAGCATAGGCTAACTCCAATTGTCAAGATGGGGCTTGACAATGGTCTGAGGGGGGACTATAATAACGTTCGCTCTTTCCGTATGAAATCATACAACGAAACTGGACGTAGGAGGGATCCCTATGAGAAACGAGTATCGAGCGTATTTGCAGCAGTGCAAGGAACAGGAGAGCCTGTACCACCAGATTGCCCTGTCGCTGGGCCTGCCGGACAGCGTGCTGTATCTGCTTTACACCATCGCCGAGCAGGGGGACCGGAAGAATCCCGGCCGGCTGTACAGCGAGTGGTCCATCTCCAAGCAGACGGGGCACTCGGCCGTGGAGTGGCTGAAAAAACGGGATCTGGTGACGCTGGAGCCTGACCCGCAGGACCGGCGGGGCAAGCTGGTGGTCCTGACCCCGGCGGGGAAAGACTATATCCAAACCAAGGTGGCGCCCATCATGCAGGCGGAGGAGCGGGCCTTTCTGCGGCTCACGCAGGAGCAGCGAGAGGCGCTGACCACCCTCATCCGCCGGACCACAAACTACTTTAAGGAGGAAGTGGAGGCCCTGGCCGTCCGCAAAGAGACCGAAGATGACGATCCAACTCTCTGACCGGTTTGACCTTTCCCGGCTCTTCCGCTTCACCCTGCCGTCCATCGTGATGATGCTGGTCACGTCCATCTACTCCGTGGTAGACGGGCTGTTCGTCTCGAACCTGGTGGGCGACCAGGCGCTGGCGGCGGTGAACATCGTCTATCCGCTGGTGATGATCGTGGGGGCCTTTGGCTTCATGCTGGGCGCGGGCGGCAGCGCAGAGGTCGCCAAGGCCCGTGGCCTGGGGGAGGACCAGCTGGCCAAAGAATATTTTACAAACCTGATCATCACGGTTGTGGTGGGCGGCGCGATCTTAGCCGGGGCCTGTCTGCTGTTCCAGAAGCCCCTGCTGGGCGTCCTGGGTGCCAACGAGGCTTTGATGCGCGACTGCATCGCCTACGGGACGATCATGCTGGCGGGCGCTCCCATCTTTCTGCTGCAAACCAGCTGCCAGAGCTTCCTCGTGGTGGCCGAGCGGCCCAAGATGGGCCTGGGCCTGGCCATTGGCGCAGGCGTGACCAACATGCTCCTGGACTATGTCTTCATCGCCCTCTTCCGCTGGGGCGTGGCGGGGGCGGCGGTTGCGACGGTGTGCGGCTATGTCGTCGGCGGCCTGGTCCCCCTGTTCTACTTTTTGAGCAAGAACAAAAGTCCCCTGCGCCTGGTGAAGGCGAAACCGCATCTGCGGATGCTGGGCAAGAGCTGCACCAACGGCATCTCCGAACTGATGACGAACGTCTCCGCCTCTCTGGTGACAGTGCTGTATAACCGCCAGCTCATGGCGGCGGCAGGGCAGCAGGGCGTGGCGGCCTATACCGTCATGATGTACGTCAACTTTGTCTTTGCCGCGGCCCTGATCGGCTTTTCCATGGGGTCTGCCCCCATCTTCAGCTATCAGTATGGTGCGGACGACAAGGCCGGGCTGCAAGGCATGTTCAAAATGTGCATCAAAGTGATCCTGGTGCTGGCGGTCGTCATGGAGGTCCTGGCCCAGCTCCTGGGCGGGACGCTCTCTGCCATCTTCGTGGGTTACAATGATGCCCTGCGGGAGATGACGGCCTCGGGCTTCCATGTCTTTGCGCTGGCCTTCCTGTTTAACGGCATGAATATTTTCGGCTCGGCGTTCTTCACGGCCCTGGGGGACGGCCTGGTCTCCGGCATTCTGTCGTTTTTGCGGACGCTGGTCTTTGCCTGCGGCGCGGTGCTGCTCTTTTCGGCCCTCTTCGGCCTGGCCGGCATCTGGTGGGCGCCGGTGGCGGCGGAGGGCGCGGCCTTTTTGGTGACGATCGCCTTTTTCCTGGGCAAGCGGAAGAAATACGGCTATGCCTGACCCTGGCTTGACAGGGCTTGCAGGCGTGTTATAATACCCACGGATCGCCGCGGACCAGACAGAAACCAGCGGCGCGAAGGAGGCGTAACGGGTTTGTCCAAACATCTTGACACCAACATGACGGAGGGCAGTATTTTCCGCCAACTCCTCTTCTTTTCCCTGCCTCTGCTGGCGGGGAACTTTTTCCAGCAGTGCTATAACACCGTGGACAGCATCGTCCTGGGCAACTTCGTGGGCAAGGCCGCCCTGGCGGCGGTGGGGACCACGACGCCCATCATCAACACCCTCATCGGCCTGTTCCTGGGCCTCTCCGCCGGCATCGGCGTGGTGATCTCCCAGTTTTACGGGGCCAAAGAGGAGGAAAAAGTAGGCCAGGCCGTCCAGACCGGGCTGCTGCTGGTGCTCCTGCTCTGCGCGGTCTTTACCGTGGTGGGCATTTTGATGGTCCCCGCCATGCTCCGCCTGATGGCGACGCCGGAGGATGTGTTCGGGGAGGCGAAGCTCTACCTGCAAATTTACTTTGCGGGCGTGTCCGGCCTGATGCTCTATAACCTGGGCGCGGGCATCCTGCGGGCCGTGGGGGATTCCCGGCGGCCGCTCTACTTCCTGCTCTTCTCGGCGGGGGTGAACACGGGGCTGGACCTGCTCTTCGTGGCAAAATTCCAGTGGGGCATCGCCGGGGCGGCGATCGCGACGATCCTCGCCCAGTTTCTTTCCGCGGTGCTGGTGCTGGGGGTCCTGACCTTCACCTCGTCCAGCTGCCGGATCCGGTGGAAGGGCATGCGGATGCAGAAGGGCATCCTGCGCAACATGCTTGTGGTGGGTCTGCCGTCGGGGCTGCAGCTGGCGATCACGTCCTTCTCGAACGTCTTTGTGCAGTCCTATGTCAATCGCTTTGCCTCGTCCTGCATGGCCGGGTGGGCGGCGTATCAGAAGATCGACGCCTTTGCCATCCTGCCCATGATGACCCTCTCCGTCTCCGCCACCACCTTCGTGGGGCAGAACGTGGGCGCAGGAAACTGGAACCGCGCCCAAAAGGGCACGCGCATGGCGCTGGGCATGGCGACGGCCGCCACGGTCCTCATCCTCATCCCCCTGATGATCTGGGCGCGGCCCCTGTGTGCCCTCTTCAACCAGGAGAGCCAGGTGCTGGACTTTGGCGTTTACTTCATCCGCCTCATCTCGCCCTTCTATCTCATCGCCAACTTCAACCAGATCTACGCCGGGGCCCTGCGCGGCGCGGGGGACGCGAAGATGCCCATGTATATCATGCTCGGCTCGTTCGTTGTCTTCCGGCAGATCTACCTGCTCGTGACCTACCAGTGCTTCGGCACGCTCCTGCCCGTGGCCCTGGGCTACCCCGTGGGCTGGGTGCTGTGCAGCGTCCTGCTGCTGGGGTATTACCGGAGCGGGAAGTGGAAGAAGCGGAGCTTGGTGGGGGAGACAAGTTAAGCATGAAAAAACACGTCTGTTCTACGGAACGGACGTGTTTTTTCAACAAAGCCTTCCCCAAGGGGGAAGGTGGACGCGAAGCGGACGGATGAGGGCTACGTTGTGAAACTGAGCCGTAGTGTACTGCGGTAGGACGTGAGAGGTGGTATTCCTCTCTTCGTTCTGCCTTAGTACACTACGGCTCTTTTGCGGCAGGTTGCCCTCATCCGCCCCAGTGTGCGCACTGGGGCACCTTCCCCCTCGGGGAAGGCTCGTTTACGTGGTCAGTCCAACAACCCCAAACTCACCAGCTTGGCGGCCATTTTTTGTGGGCCCATGACCCAGAGCAGGTCGCCGGGGCGGAGGGTCAGGCTGGGGTCGGGGGAGGGGATGGGGAGCAGGTCCCGCTCCAGGCCGATGAGGATGCCGCTCCAATCCTGCTTGATGCCGCTGTCGCGGACGGCTTTGCCGGCTTCGGGCATGGACCGTTCCAGGGTCACGCCGCAGCAGAGCAGCTGCCGGGCCTCCGGGATGGCTTGCTGGTTGGCGATGTAGTCCTTCAGGGTGATGGGTTCAGCGAAGACCGTCACGCCGAGCTGGGCTTGGACACGGCAGAAGTTTTCGATCTGCTGGCGGCCACCCATGACCACCAGCTTGTCCCCGGACTGCACGACGATGTGCCCTTCGGGGATGTTCATCAGCAGGCGGCCCCGGAGGATCTTGATGACGTTTACATGGTCATGCTTGCCCCAGTCCAGCTCCAACAGGCGCTTGCCGGCCAGGGCGTAATCGTCCGGGCACTGGAGAATGACCACGTCCAGCTGCTCCGTGAGCCACCGGTGGGCCGCCTGCTGCCCGGCCTCCTGGCCGAAGCGGGCGGAGAGCTTGCGCTCGTTGAAGTTGGCCAGGAAGCGGGCCTCGACCTCCAGGTAGCTGCCCGCCAGCTTTTTCGAGTGGGTCGCCATCCAGATGACGGGGAGCGCCCCGGCCATGATCCAGAGAGGGTTGACCTGGAAGATGACCATCGCCGGGACCGCCGCCAGCAGGACGGCCACGGCCATCCGCAGGACCATGAGGAAGGACAGGATCACCCGGTTGGAGACTTTGTCCAGCCAGAGGGAGGTGAAGTAGCGCTTCTTCATGTGCAGCATGGCCGGGAGCAAAAAGGCCAGGGGCAGATAGATCGCGCCGCAGTCGATGAGCTCTGCCCAGAGCATCCTGTCGCCGCCCAGCATGTCTTTTAGGAAGGGGAGCAAGGCCCGCACGCCGACCAGGATCGCGCCCATGGCCAGGATGCCGTAGAGCGTGAAGGACTTGAAATAGCCCTGCAAAAACTTGGCCCAATCCCGGCCCTCGTCCTCCTTGGTCTGCTCACGGGCCTGGCACCAGCGCTCGATGCCGTCCAGCCATTTTTTCGGGAGGTGGGCTTGCAGGAAGCGCTCCATGGGCGGGGAGAGCTTGAGGAGGAAGGGCGTGGTGAAGGTCGTGAGGACGGAGACGGCCACGATGATGGGGTAGAGAAACGCCCCCGTGACGGACAGGGACTGGCCCAGACCGGCGATGATGAAGGAGAACTCCCCCACCTGGGTCTGCGAGGCCGCCGCAGGCAGGGAGAGAGCCAGCCGCTTGCCCGCCGCCAGACCGCCGACGGTGAGGAAGAAAAGCTTGCCCACGATGGAAATGACGCTCAGCAGCAGGATGGGCAGGATGTACTGCACGATCATGGCGGGCTGGACCATGAAGCCCACGGAGACGAAGAAAACGGCCCCGAAGAGATTCTTACAGGGCGTGACCAGATGCTCCACCCGCTCGGCGTGGACGGTCCCGGCCAGGAGGGAGCCGGCCAGGAACGCGCCCAGCTCCGTGGACAGGCCGATCTCTTCCGCCAGCACCGCCATGAGGAAGCACAGGCCCAGGGAGAAGACGAGCAGGACCTCGTCGTTCATGAGGCCCACCAGCTTTTTCATCACCGTGGGGACCAGATAGATGCCCAAAATCAGCCACAGGGCAAGGTACAGCAGCAGCAGGCCGATGCGCTCGGCCAGGGCAAAGCCGCTGATGGACTGGGACACGGCGATGGTGGAGAGGATGACCATGGCGAAAATGGCGATGATGTCTTCGATGACCAGGGTGCCCATGGCCAAATTGGCGAAGGGTTCTTTTTTTAGCCCTAAGTCCTCGATGCTTTTCATGGTGATCATGGTGGAAGACATGGCGAGCATGACGCCGAGAAAGACACTGTTCATCGTCCCCCAGCCCAGCGCCAGACCCACCAGCACGCCCACGGCCCCCATGCCCACGGCCTGGACGCCCGCCGAGAGGAAGCCGGGCACGCCGACCTCCGCCATTTTGTGGACGGAGAACTCCAGCCCCAGGCCGAACATCAGGAAGATGACGCCGATGTCGGACCAGACCTCGATGCTGCCCAGGTCCTCGATGGTGGGCAGAAACTGCACCACCGGCCCGGCGAGAAAGCCGGCCAGGATGTAGCCCAGCACGGAGGGGAGATTGATCTTTTTGCACAGCAGAGTGGTCAGCGCGGCCACCACCAGGATGATGGTCAGGTCGGTGATGAGGGCAGGGATCTCTTGCATGGGGGCGCCTCCTTTTGGATTCTTCCTCTATATTATAGCGGGAAGGTTGCAGGATTGCAATTCTAGGCTGTCAATTTCTTCCTGACTTGTTCCCAGGCCAAAGCTGTGCTAAGATAGGCAGAGAACACAGGGAGGGACGTACCTTGGAGCATGATTTGGAATATGACGTTTTGATCATCGGCGCGGGGGCCGTCGGCTGTGCCGTGGCCCGTGCGCTGTCACGCTATACGGCGCGGGTGGCCGTGCTGGAACAAGAGGCGGATGTCGCCGCCGGGACCAGCGGGCGAAACTCCGCCGTGGTCCACGCGGGCTTTAACAACCGGCCGGGGAGCCGCATGGCCAAGCTCTGCGTGGCGGGCAACCAGGGCTTTGAAGCCCTATGCAACGACCTGGATGTGCCCTATCAGAAGACCGGGAAGCTGCTCGTCGGCTTTGACGAGCAGGACATGGCGACGCTCCGCCGCCTGAAAGCCCAGGGGGACACCAACGGCTGCCGGGGGCTGGCGATGCTCACGCAGGCAGAATTACACGCCAAGCTCCCCCAGGTGGGAGGCATTGGGGCCATGCACTCCCCGGAGACGGGCATCTTCGACCCCTTCCTCTACACCGTGGCCCTGGCGGAGAACGCCGCTGCAAACGGCGTGTCGTTTTTCTTCCGCGCTCCCGTGACGCAGATCCGGGCCATCCCCGGCGGGTGGCAGGTGACGGCGGGCGGGAAACGATTTACCACACGCTACCTGGTCAATTCCGCCGGCCTCTTCAGCGCCCAGGTGGCGAAGCTGGCCGGGGTGGGGGACTACCGCATCTATCCCTGCCGGGGGGAGTATTTTATCCTGGACCAGATCGCCCGGGACGTGCTGCCCCTGCCGGTCTACCCGGCCCCGAAGCAGGGGGCGGGGGGCCTGGGGGTGCATCTCACCCCGACGGTCCACGGAAATCTTTTGATCGGCCCCTCGGCGGAGTACATCGAGTCTCCAGCAGACACGGCCTCCACCCAGCCGGTGCTGGACGAGCTTTTCCGCCAGGCCCAGCGGCTGTTGCCGGGGCTGGAACGGCGGCAGATCATCGGGGCCTATGCCGGCATCCGGCCCAAGCAGGCCCCGCCGGGAGAGGGGGGCTATTGGGATTTCGTGCTCCGGGAGGACAGGCCGGGGCTGATCGACCTGGTGGGCATCGAGTCCCCTGGCCTGACCGCCTCGGCCCCGCTGGCGGAGGAGGTGGTGGCGCTCATCGGCCAGGGGATGGACCTCACGCCCGACCCGACCTATGACGGGCACCGGGAGGGCATCCCGCGCTTCCGCGACCTGCCCCCGGACGAGCGGGCGAAGCTCATCCAGCAGGACCCGGACTTTGGCGAGGTCATCTGCCGCTGCCAGACCGTGACGAAGGCCGAGCTGCGCCGGGCGATCGAGAACCCCTTGGGGGTCAAGACCATCGCGGGCATCAAGTACCGGGCCTGGGCCACCACGGGCCGCTGTCAGGGGGGCTACTGCCTGCCCCGCATCGCCCAGCTGCTGACGGAGGACTACGGCCTGGCCCCGGAGGACGTGACCTACCGGGGCGACGGCTCCGAGCTGTTCGTGGGGAGGGTGAAGTGATGCGGTCGATCGAAAAGAAGTATGATGTGGTCATCGTCGGCGGCGGGCCGGGGGGCCTGGCTGCCGCCAAGGGTGCCAGGGAAGCCGGGGCAACGTCCGTCCTGGTGCTGGAACGGGACGACCGGCTGGGGGGCATCTTGCCCCAGTGCGTCCACGACGGCTTTGGCCTGGTCCATTACAAGGAAGCCCTCACCGGCCCGGAATACGCCCGCCGCGCCCGGAAAGAGGCGGAGCAGGCCGGGGCCGAGCTGAAAACGGGGGCCATGGTCACGGGGCTGACCAAAGAACGTGTGGTCACAGCGGTGACGCGCGAGGGCCTCTTGAACTGCCGGGCCGGGGCGGTCGTGCTGGCGACCGGCTGCCGGGAGCGGACGCGGGGGGCCATTGCCATTCCGGGGACGCGTCCCGCCGGGGTCTACACCGCCGGGGCGGCGCAGAATCTCCTGAACACGAAAAACCTCATGGTGGGCCGCCGCGTCGTGATCTTAGGCTCCGGGGATATTGGGCTGATCATGGCCCGACGCCTGACGCTGGAGGGGGCGACCGTCCTCTGCGTGGCGGAGGCTCGGCCCGTTCCTGGGGGCCTGGAGCGGAACGTGAGCCAGTGCCTTTATGATTTTGGCATCCCCCTGTATCTCAGCACGACGGTGACGCAGATCTTTGGCCCCAAGCGGGTCGAGGGTGTGGCGCTGTGCCGGGTGGACGCCCAGGGCCAGCCCAGGCCGGAGACGGCACGGCGGGTGGACTGCGACACGCTCCTGCTCTCCGTGGGCCTCATCCCGGAGAATGAAGTCGGGAGCAAGGCCGGGATGGCAGTGGACCCGGCCACGAACGGGGCGGTGACAGACGGATTTTTACAGACGAATCTGCCTGGCGTCTTTGCCTGCGGCAACAGCCGCAAGGTCATGGACCTGGCCGATTTCGTCACCCGGCAGGGCTACGCCGCCGGGGGAAACGCGGCGCGGTTCGTTCTGGGCTTGCCCCTGGAGAAGATGCCGCCGGAGCAGGCCAACGCCATGGCCAAGGGCCTGCCCAAGCCGGGGATCATCACCTGTATCCGCTGTCCGAAGGGGTGCCGGGTCATGCTTGGGGCGGACGGCAAGACGGAAGGAAACGCCTGCCCCAAGGGCGAGGAATACGCCTTGCAGGAGGCCAAGGCCCCCAAGCGCGTGCTGACCACGACGCTGAAAAACGCGGCGGGGAAGCTCGTCCCCGTCAAGACCTCGGCGGGGGTGCCGAAGGAAACCTTGCTCCGGTGCATGGACGTGGTGCGCGGCCTGCCGCCCATCCCGGAAGGGCTGCACTGCGGGAAAGTGGCTGTCTCTGACCCCTTTGGGCTGGGGGTCGACCTCGTAGTAACTGGCGATCAATAAGAAAAATCTCCGCTGTCTCATGGCGAAACAGCGGAGATTTTTTAGCCTTTTCGGAGAAGGCCCAGCAAGGGGACCATCAGTGCGTGGGGGATGCATTTCGCCGCGATGCGGTGGACGGAGCAGACAAGCCCCGGCGTGACCACCCAGAGGTTGGCGGCGCTGGCGGCCAGGGAGAGCCTGACCACGGAAGGACTGCGGGAGGCCAGCGGGAAGTGCCGGTACTGCTTGGTCTTCCCCGCGCGGGCCACGGGGATAAATTCCGTGTCCTTGACCCAGTAGGGGCAGACGGCGGTGACGTGGACGCCCCGGAAGAGCAGCTCGTGGTGGAGCGCCTTGGTGTAGCTGTACAGAAAGGCCTTCGTGGCCGCGTAGACCCCTAAGCCGGGGAGGGGCTGGAAGGAGGCCGTGGAGCAGATCTCTAAGATGCGACTGCCTTTCGTGAGGTAGGGCAGGCAGAGGTTCGTCACGCCCATGGCGGCGCGGCAGTTGAGGTCCACCATGTCCAGCGCGTCCTGCGGGTCGAGGTCGGCGATGTCCGAGATCTTCCCGAACCCGGCGGCGCAGACCAGCCAGCGGACGACCGGGCGCTCGATCTCCAATAATTTTTTCAGCTCGTCCAGCGAAGCTGTTTTGCTCAGGTCCAGAGGCAGGACCCGGACGGGGCAGGGGAGCTGGGCGGCCAGCGCCTCCAGGCGGTCTTTCCGGCGGGCGATGGCCCAGACCTCGTCGATGTCGTGGTCCTGGGCGGTGATCTGGCGGGCGTACTCCCGGCCTAAGCCGCTGGAGGCGCCGGTGAGGATGGCGATACGCATACAAATTCTCCCCCTTTTCCTGTTTTCACGGTTTGGTCCGCTTGTCCCGCTGGGGATGGGTGGACCCTTTTTTGTTCCAAGCTTCGATGGCGCGGGCCATTTGCTCCAGGACGAACTCGACCTCGTGCAGCAGTTCCCCGGCGGTCACGCGCAGCACGCCCGCGCGGAGGGCGGAGAGCTGGATGAGGCCGTCAGAGGTCGCCACCCGGACGGCGAAGTTGCGGCCGATCTCCTGGATGAGTTTTTCGATGTACATGTCGCCCGTTTCGTTTTCCTTGGTGAAGACGACTTGAATGCTGTGGTAGTCGAAGGTCGTGCCCCGGTTGCCCTTGACCTTGTAGCCGTCGAAGACCAGGACCAGGCGGCACTGCTTGTAGGAGGCGTAGTTGGCCAGGGTGTCCATGAGACGCTGGCGGGCGGCGTCCAGGTCCTCGTTCGCCAGGGCCTTCAGCTCGTCCCAGGCGAAGATCATGTTGTAGCCGTCCACGATCAAATACTGCTGTTTCGGCGGGGCGATGACCCGCTGGGGCGTGCTGGGGGCCAGGGGGGAGCGGAACTGCTCTTCCCGGTGGCGGATGGGGCCGAAGGCTTTTTCAAAAATGGCTTCCAGCTCCTTGTCGTCGATGTCCAGGTTCCGGGTGACCACGCGGGGGCGGAGGGGGGCATCGTCTGACGGCTTCGGCGCGGCAAGACAGCTCTCCAGGTGCATGTACTGGGGCACCTCGTTCCACTTCACGTTGAACCCCGCGCCGTGGGCGCAGAAGACGGAGTCCGGCGTGTTGGGCAGGTCGGCCTCCGGGTCGTAGTTCGCCGCGGCCACCACCTGCTTTTGGTTGTGGCAGGGGGCGTAGCCGTGGAGGGAGCAGGCGAATTTGCCCCGGCCCCTCGTGTAGGCGGCCACGGTGAGGGGATAGTCCTTCATGGCGGCCACGGGGGCCGTGCCGGTGAGGGTGGCCCACTCGCCGTCGCTCTCCGGGGCGTCAAACGTGCCGGACATGGCCTGCAAGTCGCTGATGGCCCGGCCCAGCTGCTCGGCGGGGAGGGTGAGCGTGAAGGCGTACCATGGCTCCAGCAAGATGCTCTCGGCTCCCATGAGACCTTGGCGGACGGCGCGATAGGTCGCCTGGCGGAAGTCGCCGCCCTCCGTGTGCTTCAGGTGGGCGCGGCCGGACATGAGGGTGAGCTTCACGTCCGTGAGGGGTGCCCCGGTGAGGACGCCCCGGTGGGTCTTTTCGGCCAGGTGGGTCAGGATGAGACGCTGCCAGTTGCGGTCCAATACGTCTTCGGGGCAGCGGGTGTCCAGCCGGACGCCGCTGCCCTGGGGCAGGGGTTCGAGCAGCAAGTGGACCTCGGCGTAATGCCGCAGAGGTTCAAAATGCCCCACGCCCTCGACGGGGGCGGCAATGGTCTCCTTATATAAAATGCGCCCGGCGTCCACGGCGACCTCCACCTGGAAGCGCTCGGTGATGAGCTGCTTCAGGACTTCGATCTGGACCTGTCCCATGAGGCGGGCGTGGATCTCCCGATTCTCTGCGTCCCAATCCAGATGGAGCTGGGGGTCTTCCTCTTCCAGCAGGCGGAGCTTGGGGAGCAGCAGCTGCGGGTCGCAGTCCGGCGGCAGGACCAGGCGGTAGGTCACGACAGGCTCTAAGAGCGGGGCGGGCGCGGGCGGTTCCGTGCCGAACCCCTGGCTGGGCCAGGTCTGGCTCAGGCCCAGCAGGGCGCAGACCTGGCCCGCCTGCACCGCGCTCACGGTCTGGAATTTTTCCCCGGAGTAGAGGCGGAGCTGGGTGACTTTTTCCTCGACGATCTCCTCCCCGTGGAGGGGGTAGTAGGCGATGGGGTCCCGGACATGCAGGGTCCCGCCGGTGAGCTTGACATACGTCAAGCGGTTGCCCTGGGGGTCGCGGGCGATCTTGAAGACGCGGGCGGCGAAGTCCTCCCCGTAGGTGGGGGCTTCGGTGTAGGACGCCAGTCCCTGTAAAAATTCGGTCACGCCGTCCAGGTGCAGGGCCGAGCCGAAGAAGCAGGGGAAGAGCTTGCCCAGGCGGATGAGGCCGGAGATGTCGCGGGGGTCTACTTGCCCGGTGTCCAGGTATTGGTCGAGCAGAGCATCCTCCCGCATGGCGATGGCCTCCAGCCAGTCCTCATTCTGCTCGGTGAAGTCGAGACAGCCCTCGTCCAGATGCTTGCGGAGCTGGGCCATGAGCGCGGCCCGGCCTGGGTTGGGCAGGTCCATTTTCGTGAGGAATACAAACGTCGGGATCTGCCGCCGGCGCAGGAGCCGCCAGAGCGTCTCCGTGTGGGCCTGCACGCCGTCCGTTGCGCTGATGACCAAGATCGCGTAGTCCAGCACTTGCAGGGTGCGCTCCATCTCGGCGGAGAAATCCACATGGCCTGGGGTGTCCAGAAGCGTGACGGAGAGCTGCTCCGTTTCAAACAGGGCCTGCTTGGAGAAAATGGTGATGCCGCGGGCGCGTTCTAATGCGTGGGTGTCCAGGTGGGCGTCCCGGTGGTCCACCCGTCCCAGCGCGGGGATGGCCCCGGCGGTATACAGTAAGGCTTCGGACAACGTGGTCTTGCCGGCGTCCACGTGGGCCAGAATACCGAGTACAAGTCGTTTCATAGGGTACCTCCCAAGGGATTTTTAGAGCAGCGGCGTCATGTAGAGCGGAAGGTACAAAATACCATCCTCTTCCTTCAGGTCACTGGTATGAAGGACCAGGGGCGTATGCAGCTGGTCCTGGTACTTGGTGCGGAACTTTTTCAGAGAAGTCAGGGTGTAGTTTTTGCTGGATTTTACTTCGATGGGAGAGATGTTGTGGCGGTTGCTGATCTTGCTCTTGGCGATGAGGAAGTCGATCTCCATGCGGGACTCGGTATCTTCGCGGGAGGAGTTGGAGTAAAAATAGAGCTTGTGGCCGCTGGCGGTCAGCATTTGTGCAACGATATTTTCCACGAGCATCCCCTTGTTGACTTCCAGCTTATCGAACAGGAGTTTTTTATACAGCGCCTCGCTGACGATGCCGTTTTCATCAAAGGCATGGCTGATGAGTAAGCCGGTGTCTGCCATGTAACACTTCAGCGTCATGCGGTCCATGTTCATTTTCAGGCCGATGTTGGGTGCGGTGGAATTATAGCACATGTTTACGATCATGGCATCGGCGAGCCAAAAGAGGGAATCCTCATACTCCCGGAACCGTGCCTCTTTTTTCAGGGAAGAGAACTTGAACTTTTTCTCGTGCTTTTGCAGCTGGGCCGGGATATCGTCGAAGATCTGAGCGACTTTCATTTCATAGCCCTCGGCATGTTTGACGATGTCTGCCCGATACAGCTCTAAGATGTCTCGCTTG
>SFHQ01000044.1 GCA_004556345.1 Clostridiales bacterium
CACTTTTCAAATGTTCCGTTATATGAATAGCCTACAATACTTTCCGCACAGTTATTATTTTCGTCGCGCTTGCTTTCCATCGAAGAATCCACAACGGAGCAGTTTTTGATGGACGATTCATAGCACAAACCCGCAATACCGCCCACATAGCTGTAATTATTCTGACCGGTTGCCACAAAGTTTGCGTTTTCCACATGCAAATTTTCAACCGACCCAAATGCCACCCAGCCGAAAATGCCCGCTGTGGCAAAGCCACCAGCATCATTTTTACCCGTACTCGTTGCGTTAGAAATGGTGTATCCGCCACCGTCATAATGACCTGCAAAATAGCAACTGCCTGAATATCCGATCGGGTCCCAGCTCGCAATGTTGCTCAAATCCAGGTCCTTTGTCTGTTTGAAGTAGTAACCATGGTAATTTCCGGGAATCCCGCCCCCGGTATCAGTGCAGTTTGCATCAAATTTAGCAGCATCCCCATTGTTGATTGTATTTGCCAGCAGTTGCAGATCTGCCACGGACGAAATCTGCCACGGGTCAGTTTCCGTGCCGGAGCCGCCGCTGTAGGCGGGCATTTCGGCGCTGGGCGTTGTTGCGCTGCTCTCTGTGTCGCCCTCATCCTCCGCCAGCGCTGTTGCAGGCAGCAGACTCAGGCACAGGGCCAGGGCGAGCAGTACGCTTCCGATGCGTTTTTTCATGGGATTCTCCTTTCTCGTTATGGGTCTATGGTTTCTGCGCCCGCTCGACCCGGACGGGCGCGCTCACGAGACAAGGAGGGATTATCCCGTAGTGGCCACTACGGGATAAAGGCGCGCCTTTATCGTGAATTTTTGATATTATTTTAAATATACACTAGTTTTGTGATTTGATAAATCCGTCTAAAGTATGAGACGGTGAACTTTTGCACAAAAAAACTGGACACCGATCGTTGTCAGTGTCCAGTCGATGGTACGGGTAGTGGGGGTCGAACCCACACGGATCGCTCCACAGGAACCTAAATCCTGCACGTCTACCAATTCCGCCATACCCGCATAACAATTTTAATAACTTTCTTATCTTACCAGCCCCAAGCAAAAAAGTCAATCATTCATCCAAATGCGAATTTTATGCATATATATCCGTATATTTCCCTAAAATATTCATTTTTGTGGAAACCGGACCGGGTTTTTTCGCAAAATATTCGGATGATTATGCAAAATTTGCTTGCAATTTTGCAGAAATCGTGCTATCCTTTCAGCAATGAGAAAAACACAGCAAATTGATTCAGGAGGTTTATGATCATGTCTGTGAACAAAAATGAGATCAAAAAAGTTGTACTTGCCTATTCCGGCGGCTTGGATACTTCCATCATCATCCCCTGGCTGAAAGAGAATTATAACAACCCGGAGATCATCGCCGTCTCCGGCAACGTTGGCCAGGCCGACGAGCTGGAGGGCCTGGAAGAGAAGGCCCTCAAGACCGGCGCTTCCAAGCTGATCGTGGCCGATCTAGTCGATGAGATGTGCGACGACGTCATCGTGCCCTCTTTGAAAATGGGTGCCAAATATGAAAAGTATCTGCTGGGTACTGCCTTTGCTCGTCCCATCATCGGCAAGAAGCTGGCGGAGATCGCCCTGGCCGAAGGTGCCGACGCCGTGGTGCACGGCTGCACCGGCAAGGGCAACGACCAGGTCCGGTTCGAGCTGGCCATCAAGCGGTTTGCTCCTGGCATGAAGATCATCGCCCCCTGGCGGGAGTGGGACATCAAGAGCCGGGACGAAGAGATCGACTACGCCGAGGCCCACAACGTCCCCCTGAAGATCAGCCGGGAGACCAACTACTCCAAGGATAAGAACCTCTGGCACCTGAGCCACGAGGGTCTGGACCTGGAGGACCCCGCCAACGAGCCTCAGTACGACAAGCCCGGCTTCCTGGAAATGGGCGTCTCCCCCACCCAGGCCCCCGACGAGCCCACCTACCTCACCCTGGAGTTTGAAAAGGGCACCCCCGTGGCCCTGAACGGCGAGAAGATGAAGGTCTCCAAGATCATCGAGGGTCTGAACGAGCTGGGCGGCAAGAACGGCATCGGCATCCTGGACATCGTGGAGAACCGGCTGGTCGGCATGAAGGACCGGGGCGTTTACGAAACTCCCGGCGGCACCATCCTCTACTTTGCCCACGAGCAGCTGGAGATGATCACGGTCGACAAGGACACCCTGCACGCCAAGCAGAAGCTGGCCGTGGACTTCGCCGATCTCATCTACAACGGCAAGTGGTTCTCCCCCCTGCGGGAAGCCCTGTCTGCTTTCGCGGACAAGGCCAACGAGTACGTCACCGGCACCGTGAAGCTCAAGCTCTATAAGGGCAACATCATCCCCGCCGGCATGACCTCTCCCTACTCCCTCTACTCCGAGGACATCGCCACCTTCAACGACTCCGCCTTCGACTATGACCAGAAGGATTCCGCCGGCTTCATCAACCTCTGGGGCCTGCCCGACACCGTCCAGGCACTGCGGGAAAAGGGTCTGCTGAACAAGTAAGCCGCAGAAGCAACGTGACGATCGCGAACATCGCGAACGGTTAAGATATTGATTTGATGAATTGATCTGCGCTGGGCAGGGGCTGCTTTTTTCGTCCCTGCTCACCGCCGTTTCTTGGAAAGGATGCCAACGACTATGAAACTTTGGGCAGGACGGTTTCAAAAGGAAACCGATGACAAGGTAAACGACTTCAACTCCTCCATCTCCTTCGACGCTCGGCTCTACCGCCAGGACATCGCCGGTTCCATCGCCCACGCCACCATGCTGGGGGAACAGGGCATCATCGCCAAGGAAGAGGCAGACAAGATCGTTGCCACCTTGAAAATTCTTCTGGAAGAGATCGAGGCCGGAAAGGTCGAGTTCACCAAGGACAGTGAGGACATCCACATGAACATGGAGGTCCTGCTGACCGAGCGCATCGGCGCCACCGGCAAGCGTCTGCACACCGCCCGCAGCCGGAACGATCAGGTCGCCGTGGACTTCCGTCTTTATGTAAAAGAGGAGATCCCCCACATCATCACCATGCTGGTGAACCTGGAAAAGGCCCTGGTCCGCCAGGCCGAGGCCAACCTGGATGCCATCATGCCCGGCTACACCCACTTGCAGCGGGCCCAGCCCATCACCTTCGCCCACGCGATGATGGCCTACGCCAATATGTTCCGCCGGGACATCACCCGCTTGGAGGACTGCATGGAGCGGATGGATGAGTCCCCCCTTGGCTCCGGTGCCCTGGCGACCTCCACCCACCCTGTGGACCGTTTCCGCACCGCCGAGCTGTTGGGCTTCCAAAAGCCCATGGACAACTCGCTCGACGGCGTGTCTGACCGGGACTTTGCCCTGGAATTTTTGTCCGACTGCTCCATTTTGATGATGCACCTCTCCCGCTTCTCCGAGGAGCTGATCTTGTGGTGCAGCTGGGAGTTTAAGTTCATCGAGCTGGACGACGCCTATGCCACCGGCTCCTCCATCATGCCCCAGAAGAAAAACCCCGACGTGGCCGAGCTGGTCCGGGGCAAGACGGGGCGGGTGTACGGCTCCCTCATCACCCTGCTCACCGCCATGAAGGGCCTGCCCCTGGCCTACAACAAGGACATGCAGGAGGACAAGGAGCCCGTCTTTGACGCCATCGACACCGTGGAGCTGTGCCTGCCGGTCTTCTCCGCCATGATCGACACCCTGACCGTCAACCGCGCCAACATGCGCAAGGCCGCCAACGGCGGCTTCATCTCCGCCACGGACTGCGCCGACTACCTGGCCAAGAAGGGCATGCCCTTCCGGGAGGCCTACGGCATCGTCGGCAAGCTGGTGGGCCACTGCGTCGATACCGGCCACTCCCTGGAGACGCTGCCCTTGGAGGAATACAAGAAGGTCTCGGAATACTTCGAGGAGGACGTGTACGATGCCCTGTCCCTGGAGACCTGCGTCAACGGCCGGAAGGTCTACGGCGGCCCCGCCCCGGAGACCGTGAAAGTCCAGATCGAAAACATCAAACACTTCATCCAGGAGCGTGCATGACCATGAAACCTGTGATTTTTATTGACGGACGGGAGGGCACCACCGGCCTGCAAATCTATGACCGGCTGACCCCCCGCCAGGACATCGAGCTTCTCCTCATCGACGAGGAGAAGCGGAAGGACCCCGCCGAGCGTAAAAAATGTCTCAATGCAGCGGATCTGGTCTTTCTCTGCCTGCCCGACGACGCGGCCCGCGAGGCCGTGGCCATGATCGAGAACCCCAACACGAAGGTCATCGACGCCTCCACCGCCCACCGGACGGCGGAGGGCTGGGCTTACGGCTTCCCCGAACTCTCCCCCAAACACCGGGAGGCGATCATACATTCTAAGAGAGTCGCCAACCCTGGCTGTCATGCCTCCGGCTTCATCTCTTCTGTCTATCCCCTGGTCCAGCTGGGGCTGATCCCCCCGGACCACCCCCTGTGTGCCTACTCCCTGACCGGCTACTCCGGCGGCGGCAAGAAACTCATTGCCGAGTACCAGGACCCGAACCGGGACCCCCGGCACGAATCCGCCCGCATCTACGGCACAACGCTCCACCACAAGCACCTGCCCGAAATGGTCCATGTCTGCGGCCTGGACGCTCCCCCCGTCTTCCACCCCATCTTAGGCGATTACATCCAGGGCATGGCCACCACCGTCATGCTCCGCAACGACACCCTGCCCGGCGGACCCACGGCATATAACATCTACAACGTCCTGGACGCCTATTATGAGGGCCAGACCTTCGTCTCCGTGGCTCCCTTCGGCGGGGATGAGTCCGTCATCTACTCCGACACTCTGGTCGGCACGAACCAGCTCCGCCTGATCGTCTGCGGCCACGAGGACCAGACGACCATCACCGCCCTGTTCGACAACCTCGGCAAGGGTGCCTCCGGCGCGGCCGTGCAGAACATGAATCTCATGCTCGGCTTCGACGAAGACGCAGGACTTTAACACTAGGAGGATCTTACCATGAATATCATCACCGGCGGCGTGACCGCCCCCAAAGGTTTTAAGGCCGCAGGCATCCACTGCGGCGTGAAAGATAACTTCACCACCCCCGTCCCCGACAAGAAGGACCTGGCCATGGTCCTGTCTGACGTGCCCTGCGCCGCCGCCGGGACATATACCCGCAACGTGGTCAAGGCCGACCCCGTGATCCTGACCAAGGAGTATCTGGCCGATCACAAGGCCCAGGGCATCATCCTGGACAGCGGCAACGCCAACGCCTGCGCCCCCAAGGGCATGGAAAATGCCAAGCGCATGGCCGCCGCCGCGGCCGCCGCCACGGGCCTGGCTCCCCAGGACTTCGCCGTCTGCTCCACCGGCATCATCGGCGTGGAGCTGAACATCACTGCCATCGAGGCCGGGGTCCCCGCCCTGGTGGCGGCTCTGGCTGACACCGAGCAGGCATCCAACGACGCAGCCCACGCCATCCTGACCACCGACCTGAAGATCAAGGAGATCGCCGTGACCACCGAGATCGGCGGCAAGACCGTCACCGTTGGTGCCATCGCCAAAGGCTCCGGCATGATCCACCCCAACATGGGCACCATGCTCTGCGCCGTCACCACCGACTGCGCCATCGACGGGGCCGTGCTCCAGGACATGCTGCGCCATATCGTCACCAAGACGTTTAACCGCATCACCGTGGACGGCGACACCTCCACCAACGACACCTGCGTAGTCCTGGCCAACGGCCTGGCGGGCAACGCCCCCATCACCGGCCCCGGCGCGGATTACGACGCTCTGGTGGAAGCCCTGCGCTACGTCTGCGAGTATGAGGCCAAGATGATCGCCAGCGACGGCGAGGGCGCAGGCCGCCTTGTGACCTGCACCGTGCAGGGCGCTGCCAGCGAGGAGCAGGCCGAGCTGATGGCCAAGGCCGTCGTCCGTTCTCCCCTGGTCAAGTGTGCGATTTTTGGCACCGACGCCAACTGGGGCCGGGTCCTGTGCGCCGTGGGCTACTCCGGGGCCGAGTTTGACCCCAAGGACGTGGAAGTGAAGTTCCTCTCCCAGGCCGGCGAGCTGAAGGTCTGTGCCGGGGGCCAGGGCGTTCCCTTTGACGAGGACCTGGCGAAAAAAGTCCTGTCTGAGCCGGAGGTCGTGATCCTGGTCACGCTGACCGCCGGAGACGCGGCCTGCTCCTGCTGGGGCTGTGACCTCACCTACGACTATGTGAAGATCAACGGCGATTACCGCAGCTGATTGTTGACAAACCGGAAAGGAAGGCGGCCCCCATGGATATGAACGATTATATGGAGCGCTCCACCGTCCTGGTGGAAGCCCTCCCCTACATTCAGAAATACTACGGCAAGACTGTCGTCATCAAATACGGCGGCAACGCCATGATCTCCGAGGAACTCCGCAGCGCCGTCATCAGCGACATCATCCTGCTCCATCTCGTGGGGGTGAAGGTCGTGATGGTCCACGGCGGCGGGCCAGAGATCGGCGGGATGCTGCAAAAGATCGGCAAGCAGTCCCGCTTCGTGGACGGCCTGCGTTACACCGATGAGGAGACGATGGACGTGGTGCAGCAGGTCCTCTGCGGCAAGGTCAACAAGCACCTGGTCTCCATCATCAACAACCTCGGCGGCAAGGCCATCGGCCTGTGCGGTCTGGACGGTGCCCTCTTCCAGGCCAAGAAGCTGGACGAGAAGTACGGCCTGGTGGGCAAGATCGTGAAGGTCGAGCCGCAGGTGGTCCACGATGCGCTGAACTGCGGGTATATCCCCGTCGTCTCCACCGTGGCCCTGGGCATCGACAACGACACCGCCTACAACATCAACGCCGACACCGCCGCAGCCGAGCTTGCCATCTCCCTGGGTGCGGAAAAGCTCATCCTGCTGACCGACGTGCGCGGCGTGCTGAAAGACCCCAAGGATGACAGCACCCTGATCTCTCAAATTCGCCTGAACGAGGTGCCCGGCCTGCTTGCCAGCGGCATCATCGGCGGCGGTATGATCCCCAAGATCGAGTGCTGCGTGAATGCCTTGGAGCGCGGCGTGCACCGCACCCATATTCTGGACGGACGCATCCCCCACTCGATCCTCACCGAGATGCTCTCCCACAAGGGCATCGGGACGATGCTCTGGGAATAAGAAGCGATCCGGGAAGAAAAAAGAATCCAAAACCTGTCACATAAAGGAGTGAGACCCATGACTTTTGAAGAACTGAAAGCAATGGACGACACCTACGTAATGCACACCTACGCCCGCTTCCCCGTGGACATCGACCATGGCCAGGGCGCGACCCTGTACAGCCTGGCCGGGAAAGAGTACATCGACTTCACCAGCGGCATCGGGGTCAATTCTCTGGGCTACGGCGACCCCACTTGGATCAGCGCCATCACCCAGCAAATTCAAAAGCTGGGTCACATCTCCAACCTCTACTACACCCAGCCCGGCCCCAAGCTGGCGAAAGAACTCTGCACCCGCACGGGCATGGACAAGGTGTTCTTCGGCAACTCCGGCGCAGAGGCCAACGAAGCCATGATCAAGCTGGCCCGGAAGTACAGCTTTGACAAATACGGCAAGGGCCGCAGCACCATCATCACCCTGAACCACTCCTTCCACGGCCGGACCATGGCCACCATCACCGCCACCGGCCAGCCCCACTACCACACCTACTTCTTCCCCTTCGTGGAGGACTTCCGCTACGCCGACCCCACCCTGGAGAGCATCCAGGCTCAGGGGGGCGACGACGTGTGCGCCGTCATGGTGGAGCTGATCCAGGGCGAGGGCGGCGTGCGCCCGCTGGACAAGGCCATGGTCCAGGCCCTGGCCAAGCTCTGCCAGGAGAAGGACTGGCTGCTGCTGGTGGACGAGGTCCAGACCGGTATCGGCCGGACCGGCACCCTGTTTGCCTACCAGCAGTTTGACATCCAGCCCGATGTGGTCTCCTTCGCCAAAGGCATCGCCGGCGGCCTGCCGCTGGGCGGTATTCTGGCCTCCGAGAAGTGCGCAACCGTACTGACCCCCGGCACCCATGGCTCCACCTTCGGGGCCAACCCCGTCTCCACCGCCGCAGGCGGGGCCGTCATGGCAAAGCTGGATGACGCTTTCCTAAAGGAAGTGCAGGAGAAGGGCCAGTATCTGCGGACCAGCATCGAGAACCTGGGCAGCCCCTGGCTGGGCGGTGTGGTCGGCATGGGCCTGATGCTGGGCGTGGACGTGAAAGAGGGCCACACCAACAAGGAGCTGGCCACCCTGCTGCTGGACAACGGCCTGCTCTGCCTCACCGCCGGGGAGCGCCTGCGTCTGCTGCCTCCCCTGGTCATCACCAAGGACGAAATGGACAAAGGTCTGGCCATCATGAAGCAGACCCTGCACGACTAAGCCCCCCGGAAAACGGTTGAGAAAGGAAACAAACCGCCATGAAAAAAGACCTGCTGAAGCTGCTGGACCTGACCAGCGAGGACATTCTGGAAATTCTGGACACCGCCGACCAGCTCAAAGCCATGAAAAAGGCCGGGATCCAACACCCCTTCCTGGCTGGGAAGACCCTGGCCATGATCTTTGAGAAAAGCTCCACCCGCACCCGCGTCTCCTTCGAGACAGGCATCTACCAGCTGGGCGGCCAGGGCATCTATCTGTCTGACAAGGACAGTCAGATCGGCCGCCACGAGCCGGTGGAGGACACCGCCCGCGTCCTCTCCCGCTTCTGCGACGGCATTATGATCCGCACCTTCGCCCAGGAAGAAGTGGAGACGCTGGCCAAATACGCCACCATCCCCGTCATCAACGGCCTGACCGACTTCTGCCACCCCTGCCAGGTGCTGGCTGACCTGATGACCATCCGGGAGCACAAGGGCAAGCTGGAGGGGCTGAAGCTCTGCTATGTGGGCGACGGCAATAACATGGCCAACTCCCTCATCGTGGGTGGCCTGAAGGTCGGCATGTCCGTGGCCATCGCCTGCCCCGACACCTACCGCCCCGACCCCGAGGTGTTGGCCTTTGCCGAGCAGTATCCCGGCAAGTTCCTCTGCACCTCCGACATCCTGGCCGCCGCCAAAGACGCCGACGTACTCTACACCGATGTGTGGGCCTCTATGGGCCAGGAGGGCGAGTTCAACGAGCGGAAGCTGGTCTTCGAGGGCTATCAGATCAACGACGCCGTGATGAACGCAGCCCACCTCGGCGCGATGGTCCAGCACTGCCTGCCCGCCCACCGGGGCGAGGAGATCACCGCTGAGGTCTTCGAGGCCCACGCCGATGAGATCTTCGACGAGGCCGAGAACCGGCTGCACGCCCAGAAGGCTGTCATGTACCTGCTGATGAAGGACTGAGCTAAGGACTGCGCTTTTTCCCAAACGTACAGAACACCCCCTGCCAGGTGGATCAAAACCTTGGTAGGGGGTGTTTTTTCGTACCGCTGCGTTTATGCGTCCGTCTCCGGGGTGGCAAAGTCGCTGTCGTCAGCCTCAGGTGCTTCGCTTTCGCTCTGCTCCTCCTGCGCGGGGATCTGGTCCTCCGCCTCTGCTTCGGCAGGAGCCTCTGCGGAGGCTTCCTCTCTGGAGGCGCTGGGCATGGTGTGGACCACGGTGTCGTCATCGTGGAAAAAGTCGCCGTCGTCCTCCCAGGCGTCCATCTGGTCGGCGATGTCCTGGAGCGTGCGCTCGATGGCTTTTCTGTGCTTATACGCGGCGATGCCGCCCAGGGCGCCGGTGATCGCCCCGAAGACCAGCATACGGCCCAGAGAATGTTTTTTTGCCATAGGGAATCCCTCCTGTGTTCTGGGTATGGTGCTACATGGTGATACCAGTACAGAAGGTAGTTTACCACAATTTACCGATTGGGTCAATCACCCCCGCCGCCCCGGCCACAGCAGCCACAGGGCGCAGAGCAGCAGCGGGAAGCTCCCGCCGTTCAGCAGCGCCCAGACCCCTAGACCCAGAAGCGCGATCCCAAGCCCCCGCGTGACCCAAGTCCAGATGACCACGCTCCGGTGCGGACCCACCAGCCAGGAGGACACGGCCCGCAGGACCCTGCCTCCGTCCAGCGGACCCGCCGGGAGCAGGTTAAAGACCCCCTGGGCCAGGCTGATGCCCGTGAGCAAATACGCATCCGCCCCGCCGAACACCCTGGCCCAGGTCCCGGCCCCCAGCGCCAGGAGCAAACTCGCCAGCGGACCGGCCAGGGCCACGAGGCACTCCTCCCGATAGGAGCAAAGCCCTGCCCGCCGGGTCCGCAGGACGGCACCGACCCCGGTCAGCCGCAGGCTCTCGATCCGCCCCCCCAGGGCGCGGATGGCCAGGATATGCCCCGCCTCATGGACAGCCACCGCCACCGCGACCCACAACAAAAACCGCACCGACGCCGCCAGCAGCAGTGCCCCCACCAGCAGCCAAAAGCCGCCGGTGCTGTGCAGCTCAGGACCCTTCCGGCTCACCCCAATGCGTCACATCCTCCCACAAGGCCCGAAATGTCTCCACCGCCGGCTCTCCCTGGGAGAACGACGCACCCATCCTGGCAAAGACCTCCTGCACGTCCATGTCCTCCCGGACCAGCTGGCCCACCTGCTGGGAAAGCTCCGTCACCGGCCCCAGGTCCATCCCCCGGCCCAAAAACACCGCCCCGAACAGGGCCAGGCAAAGGAGCAGCTGCCGCAGCCGCCGCTTCTCCCCCGGAGAGAGGTTCTCCTGCTTCTTCCTTGTCCCGTTCCCCGCCATGGGTCAGGCCCCCCTTTCTTTGCTGGTTCTATGCCTATGCACGGCGGGCGGCAGAAATGCAGGCGCAGGCGCGAGAAAAATTGTGTTTTGCGGGTTGACTTTTTCCCAGGTATCTCGTATAATAGATTAGCATATCGGGGTGTGGCGAAGTTTGGTATCGCGCTTGGTTCGGGTTCAAGAGGCCTCGGGTTCAAATCCCGACACTCCGACCATAATCGGACACTAGTTTTGATGCACTGCGTATCAAAACTGGTGTCCGATTTTTTATAGTAACCAAAACTGGTGACGAACATTACTTGTGGATACTACGATCGTCTTTGAGAGCGGGCTATGATTTCCGTATCTCTCAAATAAGAGTTGCAATTCTTGAAAAAATCGCATATACTATATATGAACCAAGTGGTTCTCAGCGGGTGTTTCGCCACCCATATCCCAAGTGCGAAGCGTTACAGCAGGT
>SFHQ01000084.1 GCA_004556345.1 Clostridiales bacterium
TCAAGTTCGAGATGGCCCAACCCGATGTGTTCGACGAGCTCAATCCTCCCGTCACGTTTGCCGAACGTATGGCGGGCATCGAAGCTGTGAAGAACTGCGGTTTGAAGCTGGCAACGGGAGACATCGTCGGTTATCCGGGTCAGACTTTGGAAATGCTTGCGGAAGATATCATCCTTACCAGGGATTTGGAGGCAAGCTGGGTACCTATCATTCCCTTCATGCCCGCGAAGAATGCCCCCCTTTCGGAAAAGGGCGGTCTAGGTGATCTGGGTTGGCTGTACAGGACCATCGCCCTGCTCAGGTTGATGATTCCCGGGGTGGACATCACCGCACAGCAGCCCGGTTGCGATCTTCGGAAGGGGCTCGCTGATCCCGAAAGCAACCTGAAGGCCATCAAAGCAGGTGCGAATGTGCTGTTCAGCGAGCTTTTGGATCCCGAAGTGGGTAAGGATTTCGGCGTGATCGACAATCGCAATGTTGCGGGTTCGGAGCATATCTATAAGGTGGCAGAACTGACCGGGATGGAGATTTCCTTCTAGCCTTCAGGGTATTCGTCGTTTCCGGAAATGGAATAACTTGCATCCAGGCGGCCCCGGAGGGCCGCCGTTTCATCTGAAGGGGGAGGGGAACCCCGGTTTTCGCCCGGGGGCGCCGCATCGGCATCCCCCAGACGCCATCGCCCCGCCTTCCGGAACGGACTGCCGGCGGCACGGGGCGGCGGGGCCCCTCCGGCACCCCCGCGGCGGGCTCCGGCGATCCGGCCCGCCCGCCATTCTGCGATCCGTGCCGCCGGCGGGAGATCGGCGAAGCCCCCTGCGCCCCGCCCCCTCCGATGGCCCCGATCGGGTAGGTATGGAGGGAATATGGAGACGCGCCTCATCCCTTGCAAGGGGGCGGGAAGGGGCGTATATTACCACCTTGCGCGCCGCACGGGAGTGCGGGAGAGCGCGGAGGACCTTGAAAACCGGATACTGCGAATCCAAGACGGATTCAATGAGAAGAACAAGCTAGCATCGAATCAATTTGAATTTTTTTCGGGCACCCCGGACCCCCGTCCGGGATGCCCGCCGAGATCGAACGGAGAGTTTGATCCTGGCTCAGGATGAACGCTGGCGGCGTGCTTAACACATGCAAGTCGAACGGTTAAACCGCCTTCGGGCGGATATACAGTGGCGAACGGGTGAGTAACACGTGACCAACCTGCCCACCGCTCCGGGATAACGCGGGGAAACCCGCGCTAATACCGGGTACTCCGGTGCGGGCGCATGCCCGCGCCGGGAAAGCCCAGGCGGCGGTGGATGGGGTCGCGGCCCATCAGGTAGTTGGGGGGGTAACGGCCCACCAAGCTTACGACGGGTAGCCGGGCTGAGAGGCCGATCGGCCACATTGGGACTGAGACACGGCCCAGACTCCTACGGGAGGCAGCAGTGGGGAATTTTGCGCAATGGAGGCAACTCTGACGCAGCAACGCCGCGTGCGGGATGAAGGCCCTCGGGTTGTAAACCGCTTTCAGCAGGGAAGACTTCGACTGTACCTGCAGAAGAAGCCCCGGCTAACTACGTGCCAGCAGCCGCGGTAATACGTAGGGGGCGAGCGTTATCCGGATTCATTGGGCGTAAAGCGCGGGAAGGCGGAACTCCCAGTGTAGCGGTGAAATGCGCAGATATTGGGAGGAACACCGATGGCGAAGGCAGCCTTCTGGGCCGTAACTGACGCTGAGGTGCGAAAGCTAGGGGAGCGAACAGGATTAGATACCCTGGTAGTCCTAGCCGTAAACGATGGGCACTAGGTGTGGGGGGGCCGACCCCCCGTGCCGAAGCTAACGCATTAAGTGCCCCGCCTGGGGAGTACGGCCGCAAGGCTAAAACTCAAAGGAATTGACGGGGGCCCGCACAAGCAGCGGAGCATGTGGCTTAATTCGAAGCAACGCGACGCGTGAAGCCTGGGAAACCAGGTGGCCGAGAGGAGCGCGCACAGGTGGTGCATGGCTGTCGTCAGCTCGTGTCGTGAGATGTTCGGTTAAGTCCGGCAACGAGCGCAACCCCCGCCGCATGTTGCCAGCATTAAGTTGGGGACTCATGCGGGACTGCCGGCGTCAAGCCGGAGGAGGGTGGGGACGACGTCAAGTCATCATGCCCCTCATGCCCTGGGCTGCACACGTGCTACAATGGCCGGTACAGAGGGCTGCGACCTGGCGACAGGAAGCGAATCCCGTAAAGCCGGCCCCAGTTCGGATCGCAGGCTGCAACCCGCCTGCGTGAAGCCGGAGTTGCTAGTAATCGCGGATCAGCATGCCGCGGTGAATACGTTCCCGGGCCTTGTACACACCGCCCGTCACACCACCCGAGTCGTCTGCACCCGAA
>SFHQ01000085.1 GCA_004556345.1 Clostridiales bacterium
GGTACACCACACTCGAAAGCAACAGGCAGATGACAAATTCGATATGATCTCCGGCACCAACGGTCTGCTGGGAGCGGCGGACGGGGCCTTTCTTCTTCAGAAGGAGAAGTGGACGGATGACACCGCCACCTTGGATGTGGTAGGACGTGACCAGCAAGACCAGCGGCTCTATCTCACCAAGGACAAGGAACACCTAACGTGGACACTGGAGCGTATGGAAACGGAGTTGTGGGTAGAACCCCCCGACCCGGTGCTGGAAGCCATAGCCGCTTTTGTAACGGCGGAAAGGCCGTTCTGGTGCGGTACTGCCACGGAGCTGGCAGCGGCCCTGCAAGTGGATATGAAGCCCAACGCCCTGGCGATGAGGCTGAACGTCCGGGCCAGCAAACTGGCGGCAGAGTATCACATCCGTTATGAGAACACCCGTACCCACGCCGGGAGAAGCATCAGCCTGACGCTGGAGCCTCCCCAGGCGTGACGACCGTGACGGCTGTGACAGCTTTTTTGAGAGCGGGGGCGGTGTCCAAAACATCGTCACGGTCGTCACGGCTGTCACGGAGAGCGGCCCAACCCCCACCGCAACCCAGCGGAGCGGTTGCGGTGGGGAGAGGAGGGGCAAGGGAACGGAGTGAGGGATGGCCGCAAGGCCGTCCCGAATGGAGTGGACTTTGCCCCGACGAGGTGCAGGGCGCCCTTTTCAAAGGGCGGCCCTGCTGGGGGAGGCAACCGCAGTTGCCGAGGGCAAAGCCCCCACACCCCCTCGGAGAGCCCACGGCACTTTGCAGTCCGCAGGGATGAAAGTGTCATAGTGGGTTATTACACTTCCCGCAGGAAGTGCCTCCCCGAATCCCCGTTCTCTTTCAACAACCAAACATCTGAAACAGGAGGATTTTTGCCTATGGCGAGAGGCGACGGTATTGATCGTACCAACGCAAGAAATATGAGGCTGACCGAAACCAAGATCGGTAACACCCAGCAGCACAACGAGCGTGAGAAGGATTCCTATGTCAATCAGGACATTGGACATTGTACTGGAGCGGACGCCGCTCAATGTCCATTTCAAAACCCCGTCTGCCGGGTATCGGGAGATGTTTGCTCAAATGGAGGCCGACGGCGTGATCTCCACCCGTGGCATCAAGGAGGATGCCTTTCGATACGGTGAGTTGGTCTTTGATGTAAACTCCGCTTACTTCTACAATCACGGCGGGTATGACTTCGCAAAACAATTTTACACCGAAGCCTATAAAGCCGCAATCAAAATCGTGGGCGGAGAGCAGTATATTTTGTCGGCGGTCATGCACGCTGACGAGCGCAACCGGGCCATGTCCGAGGCGCTGGGGGAGGACGTGTACCACTACCACCTCCATGTGGTTTA
The DNA here is from genome assembly GCA_004556345.1 of Clostridiales bacterium. Classification (GTDB taxonomy): domain Bacteria; phylum Bacillota; class Clostridia; order Oscillospirales; family Oscillospiraceae; genus Evtepia. The sequence continues at coordinate 1,376 of SFHQ01000085.1, forward strand.
TATCCCGGTAGTGGAGAAGGAGATACGCTGGACAAAGCGGTGCAAGGACAAGTCCCTGGTGGGCAAGGTCAAGGAAACGATCATGCAGGTGAGCATGAGCAAGAAGTGGGCGTCCAAGCCCATTCTGGACGAAACTACCGGGGAGCCGTTACGCACAGCTAAGGGCAAACCCGTTCTACGAAAGTCGTACAGTGTCCTGCAAGATGATTTCTTTGAGCATATGCGCTCCGCTGGCTATGACGATGTAGAGCGTGGGGAACGTGGTAGTTCCGAAGAACATTTGACTGTTACGCAGTTCAAGACGGAGCGTGAGCAGGAACGGCTTGCACAGCTTCAAGAGGTGTCGGCGCTGGCCCAGGTTGAGGCCGACAAAAAGAATAAGGAGGCAGCATCAGCTGAGAAGAAAGCGGCCCAGGCCAGGGCTAAGCTGGACGATGTAGCGCCCTTGCTCAAGGGCATGGAGAAACTGGCGGCGGACTTCTCCGACGACCCGGAGCGGACGCTGCCGGAGGCGGGGCCGCTGGAATCGGCCAAGTCCTACCGGGAGAAAAAGGCCAAGCCCCTTTGGGAGAAGATCGTCAAGGTGCTGCGCTCCGTCTACCGGGCCTACTTCGACCTCAAGAGCAAGTTTGAGCGGTTGCAGAGCGCCTATGATCGTGAGGTCAGTAAGAACGGCTCCCTGTCAGCCAGGATTTATGAGGTTTGTGCCGAGAGGGACGGCTTGAAAGGGCAAGTCAGGGACTATGAGCGGGTCAGACGGGCCATTGGCCCGGAACAGGCGGACAGGATACTGGAGGCAGCTTACCAGCAGGAACAGGTCGAAAAGGAGCAGAAATGGGGTGCAAGGTCAAAAATAAGGGTAGGCGCACGATAATCACAAAAAATGGAGGTAATTTCATGGAAAAGTACATCTTTGACGAGGGCAACGGTCTGTGGTATGAGTTGCAGAGGGACTAACAATATTCGGGCGTGTGCGGCGGAAATCGTGGACACAGAAATTATTTGCGCATGAGGCCCCAAATCGGAGGGTGTCCCGGTGAATGCCCTCCTGATTTATTTGGGACAGCGGGTAAAAACTTCTTGCATTTTAGAGTGTGCTATGCTATACTGCTGTCATCCTGATTTGAGGAGTCTACCAAATATGCGGCAA
>SFHQ01000015.1 GCA_004556345.1 Clostridiales bacterium
TTAAGCTTCATGGACAACTTTATTGTCCGTTTTGGTGCTTCGTGTTTCTCTTACATTGTTTAATTTACAAGGTGCACGCCGTTCTCTCAAGGCTTTTGTAGTTTAGCACAACTTCGAGCTGTTGTCAAGAACTTTTTTCATTTCTTTTTACCAGCCCGTCGCCTCTCGTTCGCGACAGCTTGGTTATAATAACACCCCTATAGGGATTTGTCAAGCACTTTTTTCAAGTTTTTTCGATTTTTTTGAAATTCTTTGCTTTGGGGGCAGATTTCCCCTTTTGTGGGGCAGCTCAGCTCTTCTCCTCAAAGGTCGCTCCACATTGGCGGCAGGTCACTTTAATCTTCCCCTTTCCCCTGGGCACACGCAGCTTCACGCCGCAGGAAGGGCACTTGAAGATCTTATACTCTTTGCGCTGCTCCATCTTCGCCCACCAGCCGCAACCGTTGTGCCGCCCGCGGAACAGGCTCAGAAAGCGCTGGTTCTCCATGCGCCGCCGCTCCACATTCACGGACAAGGCCCGCACCACGCAGAAGGCCGCCGCCAGCAGGCAGACATACCGCAGCAAATACGCCAGGATACGAATGGTCACCCACCGGTACCCGACCCAGCAGACCACCGCCGCGATCAGCAGCGCGATGTTCAGCTGGTCGATGCCATTGCGCCCGATAAATAAGCGATCAATCTTTTCTCGCATCGTCACTTCGCCTCTTATGCTCAAAATCTTAAACTATGCAAAAAAGAAGTATGCAAATAGAATACCGTATATTAAGATACTGAATTCCCGGCGTTTGTCAATGGATTTCGCAGAATGTTAACAAAAAGATTACAAGGATGACAAAAAAGAAAAAGCCACCGTGCCCAAAAAGACACGGTGGCCAGAAAAGACAGATATAGTATCTCTGTATAGTAACCCCGCAGGATTAGAAATACATATACTTGTTGGCTTCCTTACGCAGCTCGGCGCGGAAGTCGGGGTGAGCAACAGCGATCAGGTTCTCCACGCGCTGCTTCACGGTGCGCTGACGCAGCTTAGCCACACCGTACTCGGTGATGACCATGTCGGTCAGGTTACGGGACACGGACACGATGGAGCCGGGATCCAGGATGGGAGCGATACGGGACACAGTGCCCTTCTTGGCGGTAGAGATCTGGCACAGCATAGCGCGGCCGCCGCGGGAGTGGTAGGCACCGTAAGCATAGTCGGTAGCGCCGCCGGTACCGGAGAACTGGATGTGGCCCAGAGCCTCAGCAGCCACCTGGCCGGTCAGGTCGATCTGCAGAGCAGCGTTGATGGAGACCATGTTGTCCTGCTGTGCGATGACCATGGGGTCGTTGGTGTAACGGCCACGACGCATCATGATGCGGGGGTGGTTGTTGACATAGTTGTAGGTGAAGTTGTCAGCGATGATGAAGGCACCGACGGACCAGCCCTTGTCCAGGTTCTTGTAGCGGTTGGTGACAACGCCGTTCTGGATCATGTGAGCCATGGAAGCACCGATCTGCTCGGTGTGGATGCCCAGGTCATGACGGTTCATCAGCTCAAAGCCGATAGCGTTGGGGATGCCGCCGAAGCCCAGCTGGATGCAGTCGCCGTCGTGAACCATCTCAGCAGCATACTGAGCGATGGTCTTCTCAGCCTCGCCGATGGGGGGATCCTGCAGCTCGTACAGGGACAGGTCGGACTCGATGATCACGTCAGCCATAGCAACGGGCAGAGCGCAGTCGCCGGGCAGATGAGGAATGGCGGGGTTGACCTCGAAGATGATCTTATCAGCAGAGTAGAAGGACTCCATCTCCCACTGCAGGTCGCAGGAGACGCAGCAGTAGCCGTGCTCGTCCATGGTGGACACGCCGACAACGACCACGTTGGGGCGCTTGGAGCGGTGCAGCTCCTGGCCATAGTTGTGCAGGTTCACAGGGAAGTAGGTGGACATGCCGGAGGGATGGATCTTCCGGAAGTTGCCGTCATAGAAGAAGGTCTGATGATGGAACTTGTCCTTCAGCTCGGTGTTGGTGTGGATCTGATACTCAGAGCCCCAACGATGCACGCAGGACCACAGCTCGACGGGGTTCTTGGGGTCGATGCGGTCAGCAATGCGGTGCAGGTTCCGCAGGAACAGACGGGGCTCGCAGCCATGGATGGAGTTGACGATGCAATCGCCGCTCTCGATCAGGGCCAGGGCGTCGTCCACGGTGCCCAGCTTGCTCTTATAGATCTCCTCGTGGGTCATGCCGGCATAGGCATTGTTCAGATACTCCTCATGCTTCTTGTGCTTCTTCAGCATTACATCAGGAATGTAGCGCTCATAGTTCTCGTGCTGCTCGTACATTGGATGAGTCCTCCTGTCAAAAATATACAGTCTTGTGCCAAGCACAAATTTACTTTCCTATGCTAACCTACCTGTCGCCAAAAGTCAAGATAGACATAATGCGGTAGTTTGAACAAAATTATCCGTCGACCTTTGGCCTTTTTGACGCAATCTTCTGGAAAACTTGCAGAACAGGCCCTTTTTTCGAGATTTTCCTTTCCCTTGCCTCGGTTTTCTGATACAATTGGCCCAAATGAGAGCCGTTTTTGGCTTTGGAAACTGACGCATTTCCCCAACGAGTTTCCGCTGACAGATATTACTCCAAAGGAGGATACATTACCTATGTTACAGCCTGGAATTTCCGCCGAAGTCAAGTTCGTCGTGACCGACGAGCTCACCGCCAAGACCGTGGGCAGCGGCACCCTGGACGTGTTGGCCACCCCCGTGATGATCGCCCGCCTGGAGCAGGCCGCCTGGACGTCCGTCGCCCCCTACCTGGCCGAGGGCGAGGGCACCGTGGGCACCCTGATGAACGCCAAGCACCTCAGCCCCACCCCCGTGGGCCTGGAGGTCACCTGCCGCGCCGAGTTGACCGAGGTGGACGGCCGCCGCCTGGTCTTCAAGGTCACCGCAAAGGATGCCCGCGGCCCCATCGGCGAAGGCACCCACGAACGCGCCATCATCCAAAACGAGCGCTTTGTCACCAAGGCCTATAAGAAGCTGGAGGGTTAACCAGAAAAGCCATTCCTGAAACCTCTGTGAGTCAGTAGAAGGCTTCTCCCCTCCCCCGAACGCGCCAAAGGCGTCTCCCACAAAAAACCGTTGGGAGACGCCTTTTTTCTTGTTATTTCTCTGGAAGTTTTTGGTAGATTAAGGACAGAAGCTTGCAGGCCTCGCAGAAAAGTCTTGCTTTTTGTTCACAATTCGGTTACAATGTAGTAACAATCGGAAACATTTAGAAACAGGAGAACTGCTTATGAAGACCCAACTGCCCAGCGCGATCATCTTATGTGCGCTCTTGCTGGTCCTCTCCCTCCACGCCTTCGCGGCGGGAAACCAGACCACCCATGTCTCTTCCTCTGGCACATCCCACGGAGCTTCCAACGCCAGCGCCCTGCTGGCCAACGCCCTCGGCACCCGGTACACGGGCTATACCATCACGATCCAACCCACCGCCGTCGGAGAAGCTGCGCCGACCGCTGCCCTGCTCTCCGACGCTTCCTCCCGGACCTGTTCCGCCGGAACGATGGCCGTGGAGGGTGAGACCTATCTCGCTGCCGCACCGGTCCTGCGGGCGCTGTACCCCGGCCTGGCCGTGACGGAGCAGGCCGACACTCTCTCCGCCCAAGGAGACGACCTGCACCTGGAAGCTCTGGCGGGCGAGGCCTACTTCACCGTGAATGACCGCTGTTTCTATGTCCCCCGCTTCGTCCAAGCCGCGGAGGGTCAAGTCTACTTACCGCTGGATACGTTTGCAGAGGCCCTGGGCTGCACCCCGTCCACGGACCCCACCACCGGTGACCTGCGCCTCTCCCAGACCGGCGCCCCCGCCACCGCACCCGTCTATCCGGAAGAGGACCTGTACTGGCTCTCCCGCGCCATCTACTCTGAGTCCGGCAACCAGCCCATGGCGGGCCGCATCGCCGTCGGGACCGTCATCCTCAACCGGGTGGCCGACCCCGCCTTCCCCGACACGATCAAGGACGTGGTCTTTGCTCCCCGCCAGTTCTCCCCGGTGGCCAACGGGACCATCTACCACGACCCGGACGAGCGCAGCGTCGTGGCGGCCAAGCTCTGCCTCGACGGCGTGCGGGAAGCCGAGCCCTGCCTCTATTTTAATGTCACCACCATGTACTCCTGGGCCGACCGCAGCCGGACGTATTACTGCACCATCGGCGGTCACAATTTCTATCTGTAACAGAAGTACCTCCCGTCCTCGTCCGCCCCTCTGCTTCCCTTTCCCAGAGGGCGGGAAAACTTTTTTGAATTTTTTCAAAAAAGGGCTTGACTTCTGGCAAAAACCTGCTATAATTCTCATTGTTGCTTGTCCCGCACGAGCCACGCAAAACAAAACAGCACTACGAAACGTAGAGCAAACACGGAGAAGTCGCGTAGTTTGGTCGAGCGCGCACGATTGGAAATCGTGTAGGCCCCAAAAGGGTCTCGAGGGTTCGAATCCCTCCTTCTCCGCCACTTTTTGAAACCCTCGAACTTCGGTTCGAGGGTTTTTCTTTTCCCCTTCTCGATCCCGTATTCATTTCGCTTCCCGTTTCTGGTTGCGATAAAAAAATCCTGAAGCCGTAAGGCTTCAGGATTTTGGTGGAGACAACAGAACTCGAATCTGTGACCTCTCGCGTGTGAGGCGAGCGCTCTACCAGCTGAGCTATGCCTCCATGTGGTGACCCGTACGGGACTCGAACCCGTGTTACCGCCGTGAAAGGGCGGTGTCTTAACCGCTTGACCAACGGGCCGGAAAAGAGACCTTGGGAGGTCGCCCTCCCAAGGTCAGTGGTAGCGGCAACTGGATTTGAACCAGTGACACTTCGGGTATGAACCGAATGCTCTAGCCAACTGAGCTATGCCGCCGTGTCCGACCGTCCGTAGCGAACGATGCTTAGTATATCGGACAAAGTCGGATTTGTCAACACCTTTTTTTCATTTTTTTTGGAAATTTAAGTGCTTTTCTATTTTATCAATTCCGGTCACCAAATTCACCAGGGTTTCCGTCATTTTCTCCAAGGACTCCACGGGGATATACTCATAGACCCCATGGAAGTGGTAGCCGCCGGTGGAGAGATTCGGGCAGGGCAGGCCCAGAAAACTCAGCCGCGCCCCGTCCGTGCCGCCCCGGATGGGCACGTCCACCGGCTCCACCCCCGCCTGACGGAAGGCTGCTCTGGCCCAGTCCAGCAGCTCCGGGTGGGGCAGGATCTTTTCCTTCATGTTGTAATAGGAATCCGTGAGGCGGACCTCGACGCTCATGGGGCCGTACTTTCCGTTCAGGTAATCCCCGATGCGCTGCATCGTCTGCTTGCGGGCCTCGAAGCTGTCCCAGTCGTGGTCCCGGAGGATCCAGCTGAGCTTGGCCTCGCTCTCGTCCCCCTCCATGCCACAGAGGTGGTAGAAGCCCTCGTAGCCCTCGGTGTGGGCGGGGCTTTCCGCCGGAGGGACCATGACGATCAGCTCCGCCGCCATCAAACAGGCGTTCTTCATCTTGTTCTTGGCGTCGCCGGGGTGGATGTTGACCCCGTGGATCACGACCTCGGCGCTGGCGGCGTTGAAATTCTCATACTCCAGCGTCCCCAGTGGTCCGCCGTCCACGGTGTAGGCAAAGTCCGCCCCCAGCAGGTCCAGATCAATATAGTCGGCCCCTCGCCCCACTTCCTCGTCGGGGGTGATGCAGACGGCCACCCGGCCGTGAGACAGCTCCGGGTGCTCTGCCAGGTAGGCCACAGCCGAGACGATCTCCGCCACGCCCGCCTTGTCGTCGGCCCCCAAGAGCGTCGTGCCGTCCGTCACGATCAGCTCCTTGCCGACCTGGTCGTTTAAGTCCGGGAAGTTGGCCGGCGTCATCACGATGCCCCGCTCGGCGTTCAGGACCAGATCTCCGCCCTCGTAGCGAACGATCTGCGCCTTCACGTTCTCCCCCGGCACACGGGGCGCGGTGTCCATGTGGGCGATGAGGGCCAGGACGGGCAAGTCCTCCTTCCCTGCCGTGGCGGGCAGCCAACCGTAGACCGCACCGTTCTCGGCCAGATGGGCGTGTTCCAGGCCCAGGTCTTGCAATTCCTGCGCCAGCCGCGCCCCTAATCTCTTCTGCTTGGGGGTGGAGGGGGTCAGAGCAGAGTCCTCGTCGGACTGGGTGTCGTAAGTGATATAGTGTAAGAAGCGTTCGATTGGTTTCATGGGTTCGCCTGCTTTCTTCTGTCTTGACGGTGGGCGGCAGCCTGGGGTATGATGCCCTTGTCCCTTATTTAGTGTACCATTTAGTGTACCACACTGCGCCGTGTTTTTCCATCCAAAAAAAGTTCGACCAGGAGGCTTTTATGCACTACCCCAACGTATCCCCCGCCGTCTTTCTCGCTCGGCCTAACCGCTTTGTGGCGGAGGTCCTGCTGGACAGCGTGCCCACCACTGTCCATGTAAAAAACACCGGCCGCTGCCGGGAACTGCTGGTCCCCGGGGCGGCGGTTTGGCTGACCAAGAGCGGGAATCCGAACCGCAAAACGGCCTATGACCTCATCGCCGTTCAGAAGGGAGACCGGCTCATCAACCTGGACGCCCAGGCTCCCAACCAGGTCTTTTTCGAGTGGGCCAGCGCCGGGCACTTTCTGCCGGACCTGACCCTGCTCAAGCCGGAACAAAAGCACGGCGACTCCCGGTTCGACTTCTACTGGGAGACTGCCGCCCGGCGGGGCTTCGTGGAAGTCAAGGGCGTGACCCTGGAGCAGGACAACGCCGTCTACTTCCCCGACGCCCCCACGGAACGCGGGGTGAAGCATCTCCACGGCCTGGCCGCTGCCCAGGCAGAGGGCTATGACTGCACCGTCTGCTTTGTCATCCAAATGGCCCAGGCGGACTTTTTCGCCCCCAACGAAACAACACACCCCGCCTTCGGGCAGGCCTTGCGAGAGGCCGCCCAGGCGGGGGTGCGGGTGTTGGCGTATTGCTGCGATGTGGCACCGGACCGGTTAGAAATGGGGCAAGCGGTGGCGGTGAGGTTGAATGTGGGTGGGAGGTAGTAAGCCACCCCCGTCCCCTGCGAGACCACCCATCAAATCCCTCCGGCTTCGACGGACTCCATCTTTCTCTGTCCCCGGATCACTTTGATCTTTTCCGTCAGCGTCACGACGATGCCGACCCAGATGATGCAAAACGCGATGAGCTGGTCCACGTTCAGCGCTTCCTTAAAGTAAATGAGGCCCACCAGGAATTGCAGCGTCGGGTTAATATACATCAGGATGCCCGAAAAATAATACGGGATCTCTTTCACGCCCAGGTTAAACAGCAGCAGCGGGACCGACGTCACCACGCCGCAGGCGGGCAGGAGCCAGAAGCTCGCCCCGGCCAGCACCCCCGTTGTCCCCCCGTGGCCCGCGCACCACCAGGCAGAAAACGCCAGCGCAAAGGGCGTCATGCACAGCGTCTCCATGAACAGGGAGGTCTGGGCCGTGAGCGGGACCCGTTTTTTCAGCGCCCCGTACACCGTGAAGGGCACGGCAATGGCCAGGGCCAGGATGGGAAACCGCCCCGTGCGCACGGTGAGATAGGCGATGCCCACCCCGGCAATGAGGAAGGTGGCCGTCTCCGCCTTGCTGGGGCGCTCCCGGAAGGCGATGACCCCCATCAGGCCCACCAGCACCGGCTCGATGAAGTAGCCCATGCTGGCCTGGAGCACATGGCCGCTGTTCACGGCGTAGATATAGATGCCCCAGTTTAACGTGATGAGCACGCCGCACAGGAAGCAGTTGCTCATCGTCGCGCGGCTGCGCAGGGCGTCCACAGCCTCTTTCCAGCGGCGGGTCACGAGCAGGTAGGCCGCCATGAACACCAGGGACCAGACGATCCGCTGGGCCAGGATAAAGACGGAGTTCACCTGCCCCAGAAAGCTCCAGTAGATGGCCAGCAGGCCCCACAGGACGTAACCGCTCGTGACGGTCACAAGGCCCATGGTTTGTTTTTCTTTGTTCTCTTGCATGCTTCTCACACTCTCTCTTTTGTGGTATACTGGCCCCATCTTCTCTCTCGTCAAGAAGGCCATCGTTTTCCCATTGTAGCCCCGGTCAGGCCGGCTGTCAATGGCCGGGGGAGCGGCACGGACTATGTTTTGACCCGATGAGAGAGAAACCGCGCGAAGGGCCTTGTGTTTTTCGCGTGGGTTCGATATAATGAAGTGTTCGCTGTTGACCAGCGACCGAAGGTTTCAGAATTTTTAACGTGATACAAAGGAGACTGCCCATGCCTTCCAACCTCTTCTCTGCCGGCCAGATCGGCACCATGACCCTGCCCAACCGGGTCATCCGCTCCGCCACCCAGGACCCCTTTGGCCACCGGGACGGCACCTGCGCCCCCGAACAGGTCGCGCTCTACCGCGACATTGCCGCCGCCGGGACCGGCGCCATCATCACCGCTTACAGCTACATCTCCCCCGAGGCCCGCTCCACCGGCATCCAGGTCGGCTTCGCCACCGAGGAGCAGCGGGCCAGCCAGAAGGAAGTGCTGGACGCCGTGCACGAGGCAGGCGGCCGCCTGATCCTCCAGCTCATGCACGCCGGCATGAACGTCTTCATGCCCGAAAAGCACGTGGCCGGCGGCAAGCTCCTGGCCCCCACCGGCGGCCTGAAGGCCCCCAACGACATGGAGACCACCGAGATCACCGCCGAGGACATGGCCAAGATCAAGGCCGACTTCGTGGACGCTGCCAAGGCCGCCAAGGAACTCGGCTTCGACGGCATCCAGCTCCACTGCGCCCACGGCTATCTGCTCAGCCAGTTCCTGGACCCCAACACCAACCAGCGCACCGATGCATACGGCGGCAGCGCCGAGAACCGCTTCCGCTTCCCCGGCGAATGTCTCACCGCCATCCGCGAGGCGGTCGGCAAGGACTACCCCGTCCTCATCAAGGTCAACACCAACTGCGGCGGCGAGTACAAGGCCTCCTACGCCGAGGACATCCTCTACTTCTGCCGTCAGTTCGAGGCCCTGGGTGCCGACGCCATTGAGCTGTCCGGCTACAACTGGCTGGGCCTGGGCAAGAAGCAGGTGCCCACCTTCTACCTGGAGCAGGCCAAGGCCATCCGCCAGGAGGTCAAGATCCCCCTCATCCTGGTCGGCGGCGTGCGCGGGCCGGAGACGGTCCAGGCCATCCTGGACGCCGGCATCGAGTTTGTCTCCGCCTCCCGCCCCTTCATCTGCCAGCCTGACTTTGTCAAACACCTGGAGCAGGGCGAGGATTCTCCCTGCGTCGGCTGCACCAAGTGCCTGGGCAACATCTGGGCCAAGGAGGGCCGCCGCTGCGTGAAGCACCCCATCCCGGCAGAGTTCGCGCAGGAGTAACTTCGCAGCAGGACCGTATGTAGGGGCCGCAGACCCCTGCGGCCCTTTCGTCCAAAGTAGCACGATGTATGCTCAAACGGTACCACACGGCAGGTTTCGGGCCGCAGAGGTCTGCGGCCCCTACGAAATGATACAAACCATGGAACAATGACCTGCCCCTTGACTTTTCTCATGATCTATGATAGGGTAACCCCTGACAAAATGTGCGTGCACAGGACTTCGGTTCTGTGCACGCCCTCTTGTCCCGGTTTTTCTGGGTGGTTTTTCCGTACCAAAGCCTCCTCATTTCTTTGATTCAGGAGGTTCTTATGGCACTCGAACACAACGCCTACCTGGGCCGGGATGACCTGGGAAAACTGCTGCGGTCCTTCTCCCTGCCCTGCATCCTGTCGCTGCTCGTCAGCGCCTTGTACAACATCGTCGATCAGATCTTCATCGGCAACAGTGAGCTGGGGTACCTGGGCAACGCCGCCACGGGGGTGGTCTTCCCCCTGCTGATGGTCGCCATGGCCTTCGGCTGGTGCGTGGGGGACGGCTGCGCGGCCTACCTCAGCCTCTGCCAGGGCAAGGGCGACGCCCAGAGCTCCCACCGGTGCGTCGGCAGTGGGGTCACCATGACCTTTGCCGCCAGCGTCTTTCTGATGATCGTCTGCGGCATCTGGCAGGAGCCGCTGCTCCGCCTCTTTGGTGCCTCGGACACCACCATCGGCATGGCCATGGAGTATTTTACGATCCTGCTGGGGGCCTTCCCCTTCTACATGCTGACGAACTCCACCAACGGGTCGATCCGGGCCGACGGCAGCCCCAAGTACGCCATGCTCTCCACCGTCTCCGGTGCGGTGACGAACATCGTCCTGGACCCCATCTTCATCTTCGGCCTGCACTGGGGCATTAAGGGCGCGGCCTGGGCGACCGTGGCGGGGCAGGTCCTGTCCTTCGTCCTGAACGCCGCTTATCTCCTGCGGAAGACCAAGAGTTTCCAGCTGGAAAAGGCCAGTTTCAAACCCCATTGGCGGGTGTTTTTTGCGTCCGTCCAGCTGGGCATCTCGACCTTTGTGACGCAAATTTCCATCGTGGTCGTCTCCCTGGTCTGCAACCTCATGCTGTCGCACTACGGCACCCTGTCCGTCTACGGGCCGGACATCCCCATCTCCGTCATCAGCATCGAGACGAAGGTCTATACCATCGTCATCAACATCGTCGTCGGCGTGGTCCTGGGCGGCCAGCCCATTTTGGGCTATAACTACGGCGCGGAGAAATACGACCGCGTCCGCAAGACGTACCAGCTGATCCTGGCCACCACCCTGGCCGTGGGCCTTGCCGCCACGCTGGTCTTTGAGCTTTGCCCCCAGCTCGTCGTGGGCATTTTCGGTCAGGGCGACCCGCTGTATTGGGAGTTTGCCATCCAGACCTTCCGCGTCTTCCTCTCCCTCATCACCTTCACCTGCTTTATCAAGATGACCTCCATCTTCTTCCAGGCCGTGGGCGAACCGGGGAAGGCGACCGCCGCCTCGCTCATCCGCGACCTGGCCTGCTTCGTCCCCCTGGCCCTGCTCCTGCCGCACAAGTTCGGCATCCAGGGCGTGCTCTACGCCGGCCCCGCGGCAGACGCCATCGCCATGCTGGTCGCCGTGGTGCTGACGGTCCGGTTCTTCCAACAGATGAACCGGCAGGCGAAGAAAGACTAAGTTTTCAGTTTTTCACACCCATGCGGAAAACGTATCTGCACACCTTCCAGGCGCAAAAAACGAAGGCCACGCCTTGACAGACGCGACCTTCTGGGCTATACTGTATTCAGCAGGAGACAGCTGGCAACGGTTGGCTCCCGAACAGAACTATGTCAAAGACGATAGTAACCGCTTGGTGGCCGCCAGGCGGTTACTTCTCTCTATCGTCCTTGCCCTTCTTTTTCCCGATTCTCTCGGAAACTTCCAGTAAAAGCGCAGAAACTGCAACTCCTGTCTGAATGATCTCGCAAATCACGGAAAGCAAAGACACAAAAACTCCCCCCTCCCTTGGGATCAGGGGTGCTGAGAGGTGCAACCCCCGGAATGAAATATACTTGGGGGAGACACAACCGCCGAACCAGCGTGCCTATCACGCCGTTTACATGGCACAGCTTGATTTGATTATGTCACAAAACGACAAAATTTGCAATATCCATCTTTCTTACTCTGTCAGCCGGTTCTCCGTGCCCCAGGCGAAGAAAGCATAAGTTTTCCACAGGGGTGTGGAAAACTGTTTTACAAAACACAAACCGTCCGTGCGGAGTAGGTTCGCACGGACGGTTTGCGTTTCCGGGGGGCTCTATGGATCAAGTCAGCCGGAGAAGGCACGCTCACAGGCGCTTCTCGATTTCCCGCCAGCTGTGGGTGGTCAGGCAGCTTTTGTCCAGGTCCTTGTGCAGGTTCTCCCATAGCCGGTATGGCAGCGTGAGGGAGAGGCAGTCTTTGAGGGCGGCGCGGCGCTGGGAAATGTCAAACAGGCCCATGATCGCGCAAGGCTCCTCCTGGTCGAGCTGCCCGGCGGCATATAGGATCGACTGGCACGCCGCACCAAAGGGGGCCAGCGTGTTGATCCGTTTTCCGTTGTGAAAGCCCAGCATCGTGACCAGGGCCGAGATCTGGTCCGGGTTGGCGAAGAGGTAGACCAGATCGGGCGTTCCGACCTCGTCCCATCTGTGCAGGGGCGCAAAGACGATGCGGGGATACGCCCTGTCCGAAAAGGGCGTGCTTTCTTTCCATCGCAGCCCGACCTCTTCATCGCAGAAGAAGCGTTCCCCCTCCCGCATCATCTCTTTGGTCTTCTCCGGTAGCCCCTCTGGCACATGCGCCCCCATGCCCTGGGAAAGCAGCCGGTGGATGTTCGGGTTTCCTCTGGTATAGCCATCCCCGAAGCAGGCCCCGACCGCACCGCCCGGACAGGTGCAGCCCGCCTCGTCCATCCCGATGATCTTCCCACGGGAGGCCGACATCAGCAGGGGAAGCACGCAGTTTCGCTTGTTCGGGGACGGGGTAAACTCACACGCAGCCGTCGTGTTCCCCAAAAAGACCCCCACGGGTTCCCAGGTCAAGTGCAGCATGTTGACCAGTTGTGTGTTCATAAGCGGCCCTTCTTTCTATCTTGTGTAGCGGTTCATGTTAAACCAGGATGATCCATCCTGTCACTCTAAACTTTGTCAGAGCCTTGCCAGCAACTCGCTGGGAGTAACGGCGGGGACTTTGCTGATGAGAAAGTCCTTAATATTTCGGGTAACGATGAAATCCGCCTTGATGCGGCTGGCGCAGACCATTTGCAGGGCGTCCTCATAGTCCCGCGGCTGCATGGCCGCAGCCTTTTTCAAGTCCTCTGCTTTTAAGTCCTCTATGCTGAACAGCAGAGAGAGCTGGTCAATGACCTGCTTGGTCTTGACCGGGTCCAGTTCTTTCCGAAGGATATAGACGATGTTCGGAATGGATAGGGCGGAGAGATGGCCGTCCAGCTTCTCCACCTCGCAGAGCTTCCACACCTTGGAAGCGTCCGCAAGAAACGGCTCTCTGGCACAGAGCACATCCAATATAACGTTGGTATCAAGGAGCACTCTCATATTTTGCAGCCCTTTCTGCCCGAATGGCTTTGTCGTCATAGTCCCCTTTCAGCACGCCGGTGAGGGCATCCGTCAGAAAAGAAACGCTGCGCTCCTTGGATATGAGCCGGGCCACCTCGGCCCCGTTCTTGAGCACGATGATCTCATCCCCCAACTGAACGGCTTGCAGGTATTTTCCAAAGTTGTTTTGCAAGTCGGTGGTAGTGACTGCAATCATAGTATGACCTCCTATCCTCATGGTCGTTTATTTATCACTAAAATCATAATACTCTATTTTAGCTAAAATGTCAATTTCCTATTCTAAAAATCGTTCCAACGATCCATTTTTATAACATTAATGTGAATAACTTCTGAAAAACAAAAGTTTTTCACATTGATGTAAATAACTTTACTTCTTGCCGGTGGTGTGCTATCCTAGTTCCATAAGGATGGTGAGCACAGGATGGAACTAAAAAACAGAGCGCAGTATCTCAACAAGCTGATTTCCGTGCAGGATATGGACGTCATCAAGGTCGTGACCGGCATCCGGCGCTGCGGCAAGTCCAGCCTGCTGAAGCTGATGATGGCGCATTTACGGCAGCAGGGCGTCACAGAGGACCAGCTTCTCTCGATGAATTTTGAGTCCATGCGGTTTGCCGACCTGGACGGCAAGGGTCTGTATCAATACGTCATGGAACGCGCCCCCCAGGGTAAACGGTTCTATCTCTTTCTGGACGAGGTGCAGAAGATAACGGATTGGCAGAACGCCGTCAATTCCTTCCGTGTGGACCTGGACTGTGATATTTATGTGACCGGCTCCAACGCCTACCTGCTCTCGTCGGAATTGTCTACCTATCTCTCCGGCCGTTATGTGGAGATCAAGATGCTCCCCCTCTCCTTCCGGGAATTTTTGGACTTTCACGGCTATTCTCTGGAAGCCTACAAAGCCCCCAACGGCACGGTGAAACAGCGGGCCAAGGGGAAAGACGGGGAGGCCTACGCCCTGCGGGACCTCTTTGAAGCCTACGCCCAGTTCGGCGGGATGCCAGGGCTAGCGGGGGCCGAGCTGGAGCAGGAGCGGGCCAACATGCTGCTGGACGGCATCTATTCCGCCGTGGTCGTGCGGGACATTTTAGAGCGCGGCAAACACAAGGAACAGCGGGCCGTCACGGACGCGCTTTTGCTCCGCAAGATCATTCTGTTCCTGGCGGACAACATCGGCAACAACACCTCGGCGGCGTCCATCGGGCGGACACTGGTCAATGAGGGCCTGCTGGACAACGGCAGGAAAAGCAAACCGGCGGTGCAGACGATCTCCGCATATATCAATGCTCTCTTGGAATCCTACATCTTCTATGAGGTCAAACGCTTTGACATCAAGGGGAAAGATTACCTGCGGACGCTGGGGAAATACTACATCGTCGATCCCGGCCTGCGGACCTATCTGCTGGGCAACCGGGGCGGCGACGTGGGACACATCCTGGAAAACATCGTCTACCTGGAGCTGCTGCGGCGGGGCTATGAAGTCGCCATCGGTAAAGTCGGGGACAAAGAGATCGACTTCATCGCCACTAAAATGAACGAGAAAAAATATATCCAAGTGACCGACAACATGAACGCCCCCGAAACCCGTGTGCGGGAGTTGGCCCCCCTGCAAGCCATCCCCGACAACTATGAAAAAATCGTCATTGCCATGGACTGTGACCTCATCCAGGACGTGGACGGCATCCAAATCATCAAAGCGCTGGACTTTTTGCTCAGCGAAACCTAACAAAAGCTCCGCTCGGAACAACCAGGGCGGAGCTTTTTCATCCCGGCCAGCAAATCCTTTTTCCCGTTTTTTCTCTCCCCTCTCCCTTGCAGAGTAGCGCAAGCCATGATAAAATAAAGGGTAAATTATCTCAAAGCACTTCAAAACCCAGAGGAGGACGATCCTTTGTCACAATACGAATCCGAGATCAAAAGAAGAAGAACCTTCGCCATCATCTCCCACCCCGACGCCGGTAAGACCACCCTGACCGAAAAGTTCCTGCTCTACGGCGGGGCCATCGCCCAGGCCGGTCAGGTCAAGGGCAAGAAGAACACCCGCGCCGCCGTGTCGGACTGGATGGAGATCGAGAAGCAGCGCGGCATCTCCGTGACCTCTTCCGTCCTGCAGTTCCAGTATGAGGGCTTCTGCATCAACATCCTGGACACCCCCGGCCACCAGGACTTCTCCGAGGACACCTACCGCACCCTCATGGCCGCCGACTCGGCCGTGATGGTCATCGACGCGGCCAAGGGCGTCGAGGCCCAGACCCGGAAGCTCTTCAAGGTCTGCGTCATGCGGGACATCCCCATCTTTACCTTCATCAACAAGATGGACCGGGAAGCCAGAGACCCCTTCGAGCTGTGCGAGGAGATCGAGAAGGAGCTGGGCATCGACACCTACCCTGTCAACTGGCCCATCGGCTCCGGCAAAGAATTTTTGGGCGTGTACGACCGGAACAAGCAGGAGATCTTACACTTCTCCTCCAACACCAACGCCAAGAAGTCCGGCACCACCCAAATCGATTTGGACGACCCCGTGCTCATCGACATGCTGGGCCAGACCAAGCGGGACCAGCTCATCGAGGACATCGAGCTGCTCGACGGTGCCTCCTGCGACTTCGACCTCGACCGCGTCCGCCACGGCAAGCTCTCCCCCGTGTTCTTCGGCTCGGCGCTGACGACCTTCGGCGTGGAGCCGTTCCTGGAGGACTTTCTGCGCATGACCACCCCGCCCCTGCCGCGCCACAGCAGCATCGGCACCATCGACGCCATGGAGGACGACTTCTTCTCCGCCTTCGTCTTTAAGATCCAGGCCAACATGAACAAGGCCCACCGGGACCGCATCGCGTTCATGCGCGTCGTCTCCGGCCGGTTCGACGCAGACAAAGAGGTCTACCACGTCCAAGGCAAGAAAAAGCTCCGCCTCTCCCGCCCCCAGCAGCTCATGGCCGCCGAGCGGGAGATCATCGAGGAGGCCTATGCCGGGGATATCATCGGCGTGTTCGACCCCGGCATCTTCTCCATCGGCGACACCCTCTGCACCCCCGGCAAGAAGTTCCGCTTTGACCCCATCCCGACCTTTGCGCCGGAGCATTTCGCCCGCGTGCGGCCGGTGGACACCATGAAGCGGAAGCAGTTTTTAAAGGGCGCGGAGCAGATCGCCTTAGAGGGCGCCATCCAGATCTTCAAGATCCCCTACACCGGCATGGAGGAGGTCATCGTGGGCGTCGTGGGTACCCTGCAATTCGACGTCTTCCAGTACCGCCTGCGGAATGAATACAACGTGGAGATCCGCATGGACACCCTGCCCTATGAATACCTGCGCTGGATCAAGGAACCCGTGGAGTTCCACGAGACTGATCTGGTCCTGGGCAACGACACGAAGCTCGTGGAGGACTACAAGGGCAACAAGCTGCTGCTCTTCGGTGCCTTCTGGTCCATCAAGTGGGTGGCCGACCACAACCCCCAGCTGGTGCTGACCGAGTTCAACGAGCGCAGCGAGGAAGAGGAATAACGGCATTTGACAGGAGGGAAAGACATGAGACCCCTGATCATCGGCATCGCCGGGGGCACCGGCTCCGGCAAGACCACCTTAGTGGAAAACCTCAAGGAGCAGTTCGGCGCGGACATCAGCGTCCTGCCCCACGACAACTACTACGCCGCCCACCACGACATGAGCCTGGAGGAGCGTCAGACCCTCAACTACGACCATCCCGCCGCCTTTGACACCGACCGGATGATCCAGGACTTAGAGGACCTGAAGGCGGGCAAGACCGTCCAGTGTCCCGTCTACGACTACGCCATCCACGACCGGACGGAAGAGACGCTGACCCTGGCCCCGAACAAAGTCATTCTCGTGGAGGGCATCCTCATTTTCGAGAACAAGGCCCTGCGGGACCTGATGGACATCAAAATTTTCGTGGATACCGATGCAGACGTGCGTATTCTGCGCCGCATTTTACGGGACGTCAAAGAGCGCGGCCGGACGCTGGAGTCCGTCATGGAGCAGTATCTCACGACGGTCAAGCCCATGCACGAGCAGTTTGTGGAGCCGTCCAAGCGCTACGCGGATGTCATCGTCCCGGAGGGCGGCAAAAATCTCGTCGCCCTTATGATGATCGTCCAGCGCATCGCCTACCACATCGAGCACGGCGACGTAGTAGATGAACAATAACCATTTGCTGAAATCAATCACCTGTTGAAAGGATGTACACCAATATGAAACGGACAGAGATCGCCCGCATCTTTGCGGACATGGACCAGTACGGCGGTCAGGACGTGACCGTCTGCGGGTGGGCCAGAACCATCCGCGACATGAAGAACTTCGGCTTCATCGAGTTAAACGACGGCAGCTGCTTCAAGAGCATCCAGATCGTCTTTGAAGAGGCCACCCTGGAAAACTACAAGGAGATCGCCAAGCAGAACGTGGGCGCGGCCCTCGTCGTCCACGGCAAGGTCGTCCTGACCCCCCAGGCCAAGCAGCCCTTGGAGATCAAGGCCGATTCCATTGAAGTGGAAGGCCCCTCCGCCCCGGAGTATCCCTTGCAGAAGAAGCGCCACGGCGTGGAGTTCCTGCGCTCGGTGGCCCACCTGCGCCCCCGGACGAACCTGTTCTCCGCGGCCTTCCGCGTGCGCTCCGTGGCCGCCTTTGCCATCCATGAGTTCTTCCAGGACCGGGGCTTTGTCTATGTCCACACCCCCATCATCACCGCTTCGGACTGTGAGGGGGCGGGCGAGATGTTCCGCGTGACCACCCTGGACCCCCAGAATCCCCCGCTCACCGAGGACGGGCAGGTCGATTTCAGCCAGGACTTCTTTGGCAAGCCCGCCAGCCTCACCGTCTCCGGCCAGCTCAACGCGGAGAACTTCGCCATGGCCTTCGGCAATGTCTACACCTTCGGCCCCACCTTCCGCGCCGAGAACTCCAACACCCAGCGCCACGCCGCCGAGTTCTGGATGATCGAGCCGGAGATGGCCTTCTGCGACCTGGCCGGGGACATGGACGTGGCCGAGGACATGATCAAGTACGTCATCCGCACCGTCCTGGCCCGCTGCCCCCAGGAGATGGACTTCTTCAACTCCTTTGTCGATAAGGGCCTGCTGGAGCGTTTGCAGCATGTGGCCAGCTCCGACTTCGGCCGCGTGACCTACACCGAGGCCGTGGACATTCTGATGAAGCACAACGACAAGTTTGACTTCAAGGTCGAGTGGGGTACCGATCTCCAGACCGAGCACGAGCGCTACCTCACCGAGCAGGTCTACAAGCGCCCCGTCTTCGTCACCGACTACCCCAAGGACATCAAGGCATTCTACATGCGCCTCAACGACGACGGCAAGACCGTCGCCGCGGCCGACTGCCTGGTCCCCGGCATCGGCGAGATCATCGGCGGCAGCCAGCGTGAGGAGCGCCTGGACGTGCTGGAGGCCCGCATCAAAGAGCTGGGCATGAACCCCGAAGATTACTGGTGGTACCTGGACCTGCGCCGCTTCGGCTCCTGCAAGCACGCCGGCTTCGGCCTGGGCTTCGAGCGCATGGTCATGTATCTGACCGGCATCGCCAACATCCGCGACGTCCTCCCCCACCCCAGAACCGTAGGCAGCGCCGATTTCTGATCTTCTGAGTTTTCCCACAGTAATAGGGCTGTTGCACGTTTGCAACAGCCCTATGTTAATCCCCGTTCATTTCTAAGATCTCCAGCATTTCTCTCGGTGTCACCACAAAACGCTTGGCAGGAAAATGCTTGATGTTCCCTGTGACCAAATAAGCGTCGTTTTCTTTTCGCGCTTCCATCACGACTTCGTAAAACACCACATCTTTTGGGTCAATTACCAATTCATCTGTGGGGTCGGCGTCCAGAAAAATCCCCCGGCGAATCAAACCGTCTATAATGAGTTCCACAGCTTCGGGAGAAAACTTGAACTTTGGGCGGCTGAGAACAGCGCGATATTCGGCGATGATCTCGTCGTTCAAAAGCGGGATGATCTGTCCCTCCAGGGACTCTCTTGCCACGATGCCGGGAATGGACGCACTTTTTAACAAGGCGGAAACAAGTACGTTGGTGTCGATGACAGCGTAATAGTTCATGTGTTGTGCCCCGCTTGTTCCAGACGGGCAGCTTGAATTTCTGCGTTGATCTCTTCCAAGCTCATCTCAGAGATTCCGTTTTTTTCTGCCTCCTGGCTGAGCAGTTCCATGGCGCGGACTGCTCTGGTGGCTTTGTATTCCTGCTTGGGCAGC
Organism: Clostridiales bacterium; assembly: GCA_004556345.1. GTDB lineage: Bacteria > Bacillota > Clostridia > Oscillospirales > Oscillospiraceae > Evtepia. The sequence continues at coordinate 19,199 of SFHQ01000015.1, forward strand.
GTCATGCTGAACGGGATACCGTTCTGTAAGATGGTTCGCTTGAGGAATATTCTGACTGCGGTCGGAAAGTCGAGGCCCAGCTCTTCAAAAATCGCGGTGGCCTGATTTTTCAGGTCCTCATCAATGCGGATCTGTGTGACAGAAGTTGCCATAATAAATCCTCCTCACATCAAGTGTATCTGTTTGTATTCTTATTGTATGTTATAATACCGACAATGTCAAGGATTTATACAGATTTCTAATCACTTACCAGCACCTGATCCACCTGGGTCACATTCGTAGGGGCCGCAGACCCCTGCGGCCCGGATCCTGCCGCGCGGTACCACTTTACAACACATCACACAGCCCCCGACGAGCGGGCCGCAGAGGTCTGCGGCCCCTACGGGCTTGCTCGGAGGCATAAGAAAGGCCCAGCACAGGTTTGCCGTGCTGGGCCTTTTGCTTTAGGTGGCTAAGAATCCTGCCGCTCTCAGGCTGGCCAAGAGCTGGTTGAGGACGGTGGCGGTGTTGGTGTCGTCCGTGGTGTTGGCCACGGCGGCGGCGGGGGTGATGGTGGCGGCAGGTCCCTCAGGACCTCTGGGGCCTTCCGGGCCTTGGGGTCCCTGGGGGCCGATGGGTCCGGTGGGGCCTTGCGGACCTGCGGGGCCGGCCGGGCCTTGGGGCCCCTCCGGGCCGGTGGCACCGGTGAAGCCGGTCGCGCCGGTTGGGCCTGCGGGGCCGGTGGAAGCCGTGGCACTGGAACAACTTACACCAGGGCGTACTTCCGGGCATAGGCGTCGTAGGCCTGCTGGAAGCCCTTGCTGCCGGCCTTCACGTTGTCCAGATATTCGTGGACATGCAGGCTGTCGTGGGACATCTCGATGACGCACCCGGCGATGTTGGAGCAGTGGTCGGCCACGCGCTCCAGACTGGTGAGCAGGTCGGACCAGACGAAGCCCAGCTCGATGGTACACTCGCCCTTCTGCAAGCGCAGGATGTGGCGGTTGCGCAGCTGCTCTTTCAGGGCGTCCACCACCTGCTCCAGCGGCTCGACCTTGGCGGCCAGGGCGGGGTCGTCCTGTAAGTAGGCGTCCAGAGCCAGGTCCATGATCTCGCCCACGGCCCCGGTCATGACGTGCATCTCATGGCTGGCCTCCGGGGAGAAGCGCAGGCCCTTGCTCTTCATCTCCTCGGCGGACTCGACCACGTTCACGGCGTGGTCCGAGATGCGCTCGAAGTCACCGATGATGTGCAGGATCTTTGCGCTGGTCCGGCTGTCCTGGGCGGTGAGGTCGCTGCTGCCGAGCTTGACGAGATAGGTGCCCAGCATGTCCTCATACTGGTCGGCCTCCCCCTCGGTGCGGCGGATGGCGGCGGCGGATCGGGCGTCATACTGCTGAATGAGCTGGCAGCTCGTCTTCATGGCGTCCATGGAGATGCGGGCCATCGTCTCGGCCACCTCCTGGCAGCGGCCCAGCGCCACGGCGGGGGTAGCCAGCAGACGCTCGTCCAGGATCTGGATCTTGTCGTCCGCGTGTTCCGCTGCGTCCTTGCTGTCGGGGATCAGGCGGCAGGCCAGCTTCTCCAGCAGCCCGGAGAAGGGGAAGAGCAGGGCGGCACAGAGGACGTTAAAGATACTGTGGACGATGGCGATGCCCAGCTGGTCGATGGGTCCGCCGAGGAAGGTGAAGTGGACCACGGCGTTGATGCCGTAGAACACGGCCAGCCAGACCGTCGTGCCGATGATGTTGAACATCAGGTGGACCACAGCGGCGCGGCGGGCGTTCTTGTTGGCCCCCACAGAGGCCAGCATGGCCGTGACGCAGGTGCCGATGTTCTGGCCCATGATGATGGGGATGGCGGCCCCATAGGTCACCTGCCCCGTGGCAGACAGGGCCTGCAAAATACCCACGGAAGCGGAAGAGCTCTGGATGATGGCGGTCAGGATCGCACCGGCGGCCACGCCCAGGACGGGGTTGCGGAACATGAGCAGGATGTTGCGGAACTCCGGCACGTCTTGCAGGCCGGCCACGGCGCTGCTCATGGTGTGCATGCCGAACATCAGCACGGCGAAGCCCAAGAGGATCGTGCCGGTGTCCTTCTTCTTGTCGTTCTTGGCCGTCATGGTGAGGATCACGCCGATGAGGGCCAGGATGGGGGTAAACGAAGTGGGCTTGAGCAGCTGGATGAAGAAGCTCCCGCCGTCCAGACCCGTCAGGCTCAGGATCCAGGCCGTGACGGTGGTGCCGACGTTGGCGCCCATGATGACGCCGATGGCTTGGCGCAGGGAGAGCAGGCCGGAGTTTACAAAGCCCACCACCATGACCGTGGTGGCGGAAGAACTCTGGATGACTGCCGTCACGCCCAGGCCCGTCAAAAAGCCCAGAAACTGATTTGAGGTCAATTTTCCCAGCAGGGTCTTCAGGCTGCTGCCTGCCCGCCGCTCCAGGGAGGCACCCATTAAGTCCATACCGAACAGGAACAGACTCAGGCCTCCGATCAAAGTCAAAATGTCAAATAGATCCATTCTCCATAACCCTCTCTTTTGGTTTTTTTCCATGCCAATTTTACCTGGTTTTCACTGTCTTCCAGTGTACGAAAACCAGGTAAAATCAAAAACCAAAGAAGGGTTAAATTTTGGTTAAATCCAGCCGGTCGCCTGCGCTTCCGGGCTGACCCAGTGGCCGTTCTTGGACCGGGCACCGGTCTGGGCGTACTCGACCCACTCGGCCAGGTTCGTGGCGTGGTCGCCGATGCGCTCGAGATACTTGGCCACCATGAAGATGTCCAGCAGCTCTTCCCCGGTGCTCTTGTCGGCGGCGATCTGCTCCACCAGGTCAGACTTGATCTGGTTGAACCAGCGGTCTACCACGTCGTCGTAAGCGATCACGGCGCGGGCCTGCTCCAGGTCCAGGTGGACGAAGGCTTCCACGGCGTCGCTGACCATGCGGATGACTTCCCTTGCCATCTCATGCAGGTGCTCGTGCCGCCCGCCCTTGCGGATGAACCGGGCCAGCTCCGCGATGTCGGAGGCCTGGTCGCCGATGCGCTCTAAGTCCGTGACCATTTTCAGGGCGGCGGTGATGCGCCGCAGGTCGGCGGCCACGGGCTGCTGCTTGAGCAGGAGCTTGGTGCAGAGGGTCTCGATCTCCCGCTCCATGTCGTCCACTTCCCCGTCCAGGGCAAAGACCTGGGCCTCTAATTTCTCGGCCGTCTCCTCTTCCTCTTCCAGGGTCCTGACGGCCACGGCGATGGCCTGCTGGCACAGGCCGCCCATGACGGTCATTTGGCGGTAGAGGGTCTGCAGCTGCTCGATGAATTTCTCTCGCATCATCCAAACCTCCCGGTGATGTATTCTTCGGTGCGCTTGTCCTTGGGCACGGAGAAGATCTGGTCCGTGTCCCCGAACTCCACCAGCTCCCCCAGCAGGAAGAAGGCGGTCTTGTCCGACACACGGACGGCCTGCTGCATGTTGTGGGTGACCATGATGACGGTGTAGGTTTCCTTCAGCTCCACAGCCAGGTCCTCGATCTTCGCCGTGGAAATGGGGTCCAGGGCGGAGGTGGACTCGTCCATGAGCAGGACGGCCGGTTCGTTCGCCAGGGCACGGGCAATGCACAGCCGCTGCTGTTGTCCACCCGATAGCCCCAGCGCACTCTTTTTCAGCCGGTCCTTGACCTCCTCCCAGATGGCCGCATCCCGCAGAGACTTTTCTACGATCTCGTCCAGCTCCGCGCGGTTGCGGATGCCATGGGTCCGGGGGCCGTAGGCCACGTTGTCGTAGATGCTCATGGGAAAGGGATTGGCCTTCTGGAACACCATGCCGACCTGCTTGCGCAGCCAGGTGGTGTCCAGGTCTTTGTCGAAAATATTCTGGCCTTCAAAGCATACCTCGCCCTCGATGTGAACACCGGGGACCAAGTCATTCATGCGGTTGAGGGTTTTGAGAAACGTGGACTTGCCGCAGCCGGAGGGGCCGATGAGGGCCGTGATCTCATGGGCTGGGATCTCCACATTGATGTCTTTTAATGCGTGGTGCCCCCGGTCGGCGGCAGAGGTCTTGCCGTCGGTGCCGTACCACAGGTTCAGGTGGTGGGCAGTGATGCTGTCCTGGGACAGCTTAGAAATGGCTTCCGTCATGTCGGCTCAGCCTGCCTTTCGTTTCAGTTTGCGGCCGGCGAAGGTCGCGGAGAAATTGATGACCAGCACCAGGATCATCAGCACAGCGGCGATGGCAAAGGCCACGCCCGTCTCGCCCCGCTCGTTGGCATAGACATACAGGGCCACGGTCAGGGTGGCGGAGGATGCCTGCATCGAGGTCAGGAAGTTGTTCAGCTCCAGGCCAAACCCGGCGGTGAAGAGCAGGGCGGCGGACTCGCCGACGATGCGGCCGATGGCCAGGATACAGCCGGTCACGATGCCGTCCACGGCGTTGGGCAGGACGACGGTGCGGACCATGTGCCACTTGCCGGCACCTAGGGCCAGGGAACCCTCCCGATAGGGCTGTGGCACGGTCTTCAGGCTCTCCTGGGTCGTGCGGACGATGGTGGGCAGGATCATGATGACCAGCGTCAGGCCGCCGGCTAAGATCCCGGCCTTCAGGCCCATGAGCTGGAGGAAGAACAGCATACCGACCAGGCCGAAGATGATGGAGGGGATGCCCGTCAGGGTCTCTGTGGCAAACTCGATGATCGCCACCACGTTTCGGTTCGTGGCATACTCGGTCAGGTAGATGGCCGCGCCCACGCCCAGGGGCAGGACGATGACCATCGCCAGCAGGATGATATACAGGGTATTTAAGAAGTTGGGCAGGATCCCGATGGTGTCGCTGATGTAGCTGGTCTGGCTGGTCAGCAGCGACCAGCTGATGTTGCTCAGGCCCCGATAGAAGATATAGCCGATGAGAAAGACCAGCAGCGCAACGGTGATCCCGGCGCAGACATACAGCAGGGTGCGCAGGCTGCGGTCATAGGCTCTCCGGCGCGGGGAGAGCGCCGTTTTGGAAGCAACCGTCATTTCTCAAGCCTCCTTCTTTCGTTTGATACACACGTTCAGGAAGACGTTGATGAGCATGATGAACAGGAACAGCACCAGGCCGATGGAAAACAGGGCGTTGCGCTGCAAGCTGCCCACAGAGGCATAGGACATCTCCGAAGCAATGGCGGTGGTCAGGAAGCGGACGGATTGGAACAGGCCCGGCATATTCGCCACGTTGCCGGCCACCATGATGATGGCCATGGCCTCGCCGATGGCCCGGCCCACGCCCAGGACGATGGCGGTGGCCACGCCGCTGCGGGCGGCGGGAACGGTCACGCGGAAGACCGTCTCCAGATGGGTGGCACCCAGGGCCAGGGAGGCCTGCTCATAGTCCTCCGGCACAGCCCGCAGGGCCGTCTCCGAGACGCTGATGATGGAGGGCAGGATCATGATCGCCAGGACCAGGATCGCCGCCAGCAGGCAGGCACCGGAGGAAAGACCGAAGGCCTTCTGGATGCCGGGGACCAGAATGATCATGCCCACCAGGCCGTAGACCACGGAGGGGATGCCCGCCAGCAGCTCCACGGCGGTGTGGATGATGGCAGCCATCCTGGGGTTGGCCACCTTGGCCAGGTAGATGGCGGTCATGAGCCCCACCGGCACCCCGATGAGCACAGCCCCGGCGGTGCCGTAGACCGAGGTCAGGAGGAAGGGCAGGATGCCGTAGGAGGGGTCCGCAGCCGTGGGGGCCCAGGTCTGCCCCAGCAGGAACTTACCTAAGCCGATCTCCTGAATGGCGGGCAGGCCGGAGATGATGAGGTACACGCTGATGCACAGCACAAAGGCCACAGCCACGATGCCGCACAGCAGGAAGAGCAGATGCATGAACCGCTCCAGAACATCCTTCGCGCCCTTGGTCTTGGGGCCGCCCTGCGCCCCCTCGCCGCTCTGGGTGGCGGCGGAGGGGGCGGTGGGAGAAGAGGGGGCGGAAAGGTTGGGATGTAACGTCTTTTCCATAAAAACCACCTAGCTTCCAATCACGTTTCGCTGTGTTTCGTCGTTCTGTCTTACTTGGCGACAGGCACGGCACCGGCGCTGCGGATCAGGTCGTTTGCGGCGGGGGAGGTGGCGTAGTCGAAGAAGGCCTGGGCTGCTTCGGACAGGGGGGTGTCGTTCTTGGTCACCAGGACGAAGGGACGCTGGATCTGATAGGTCCCGTCGAGCACGGTCTCCTCGGTGCAGGCCACGCCGCCGACGGTCAGGCTCTTGATGCCGTCCTTGCCTTCCACGGCGGAGAGGGAGGCGTAGCCGATGGCGTTGGGGCTGTTCTTCACGGCCTCGATGACGGCACCGGTGGAGGTCAGCTCCTGGCTGAGCTTGCACTTGTCCTTGGTGTCGGTGATGGACTCGAAGCCGTCGCGGGTGCCGGAGTTGGCCTCACGGCCGATGCAGGCGATCTCGGCATCCGCGCCGCCCACGTCCTTCCAGTTGGTGATCTGGCCGGAGAAGATCTGGCCGATCTGCTCCACGGAGAGGTCAGAGACCTGGCTGTCGGCGTTGACGATCACGGCGATGCCGTCCAGGGCGACGGTGGTGCCGGTCAGGCCTGCACCGGTCTCCTCGTCCTTCAGGGCGCGGGAGGAAAGGCCGATGTCGGTGGTGCCGTTGGTCACGGCCTCGATGCCGGCACCGGAGCCGGTGGCGTCGTAGGAGACGGTGACCTGACCGTCGTTGTCCTTCTGGAACTGCTCCTTCAGGCTGCCGATGACCTTCTCCATGGAGGTGGAGCCGTTGGTGGAGACGGTGCCGCTGACCACGGCGGTGGTGCTGGCCTCGCTGCCGCTGTTGTCGGCGGGGGCGCTGGTGTCGGTGGAGTCGTTGCCGCCGCCGCACCCGGCCAGAGTCAAAGCCAGGACCGCAGACGCGGCGAAGATGCTCAGAGCAGATTTTGCGTTTCTTTTCATGATTCAATTCCTCATTTCTTTCAGTGTTGTGTTTGTTCTTTGCTTTCTACGGTGTTTAGTGTAGTCGGCCAGGGTTAAAGGAAAAACCAAAGAACAGTTAAAGTTTGGTGAAATACGGGAATTTTTTCGGGCATAAAAAAAGCTCCCCGGAACGGGGAGCTGTCAGCGAAGCTGACTGAGGGGTTGTCCCCGAAGGGGCAAACCACCTCACACCAGCTGCTGCTCGTTGATGATGAGCTTGAACTGCAGGCCCAGCGTCTCCGCCGCCCGTCTGCACAGGGTCATCCGGTTGAGGAAAATTTCAAAGTAATCCATGACAGAGCCATAGCGCGTGTCGATGTGCAGCTTGAGCTTGATGAGGGTCTTGCTCTCGTTGATCTTCAGCTCGGCCTTGGTGACGGAATAGTTCACCCGGTCATGGATGTCGAAGGTGCTCTTGTCCTGGTTGCGGACACGGCTGCGGCGCACGTCGGACTTATCCGCCAGAATGAGCGCGGCGGCCATGGGGCTTACGGGTCTGCCGGTGCCCTCGTCGTGGTTGCCGATGGCGGTGACGATCTCCGCGATCTCCTGGGCGGGCAGGTGCATGTGGTCCAGGATACGGAAGGCCATGACGGCCCCGCTCTGGGAGTGGTCGATGCGGTTGACCAGGTTGCCGATGTCGTGGAGATAGCCCGCGATCTGGGCCAGCTCCACCTCACGGGCGGGATAGCCCAGGGTCTCCAGGATATAGCGGCTGTTCTCCGCCACGAGGCCCACGTGGGCAAAGCTGTGCTCGGTGAAACCCAGCGCGATGAGGGACTCGTCTGCCTTTTTAATATAGGTACGGATGTCGGGATCCTGCTTGATCTGCTCAAACGTGACCTGTTTTGTGTTCTGATTCATATTCATAGATTCGATGCCTCCTTTGGGAAGGAAATGGTGATGGTGGTGCCCACGCCCGGCTCACTGTCCAGGGAGACTCTGGCGTGGTGGAACTGGGCCCCGTGCTTGACGATGGACAGGCCCAGGCCGGTGCCCCCGATCTTGCGGGAGTGGCTCTTGTCCACCCGGTAGAAGCGCTCGAAAACGCGCTCCTGCTGGGCCTTGGGGATGCCGATGCCGGTGTCCTGCACGGACAGCACAGCCTGCTTCTCGTCGCCGGAGAGCTTGACGGTGACGGTGCCTTGGTCTTTGTTGTATTTGATGGCGTTCTCGCAGAGATTGTAGACCATCTCGTGGAGGATCCGCCAGACGCCGTGAATTGTTTGCCCCTTACCCTCGATGTGCAGGGCAATGCCCCGCTGGTCTGCGATGGGGCGCAGGTCGCTGAGGACCTTGCGGGCCAGCCCGTAGAGATCCACGTCCTCCTGCTCCAGGTCCTCCGAGCCTTCGTCCAGGCGGGAGAGCTTCATGATGTCCTCCACCAGCGCGATGAGCTGCTGGCACGCCTTATAAATATCCCCGGCAAACTCCTTCATGGTCTCCGGGTCCACCAGCCCCTCCTTCATCAGCTCGGCAAAGCCGGAGATGGACGTGAGGGGCGTTTTCAGCTCGTGGGAGACGTTGGCGGAAAACTCCCGGCGCAGGCTCTCGCGCTGTTCCCGCTCGGTCACGTTCACCATGAGGATGACGGCCCCGGTGACTTGGCCGTTGGCAATGACGGGGTTGGCGAGAATTTCAATGACCTGCTCCCCCAGGTCCATGAGGGACTGGGCGTGGTGCCCGGCCAGGGCGCGGCCGGCGGCCACGCGAATTTCCCGGCGGCAGTCCTCTTGCAGGTCCTCCGGCTTCTCCTCCTGCCCCAGCAGGGCCATGGCCCCCTGGTTGCTGGAGAGGATGTGGTACTGCCCGTCGAGCAGCAGCACGCCCTCGTTCATGTTCTCGGCCAGGGCGGTAAACTCCCGCTGGCGGCGCTGCAAGGCCTCCATCTGCTGGTGGATGGTGCGGTTCTGCTCCCGCAGGCGGCTGACCAGGGGGAAAAGCTCTTGATCGGTCTCGTCAGCCCGCGGGTCTTCCAGGTCGATGTTGTTGATGGGCTTCGTGATCTGCCGCGCCAGGCGGGAGGCCAGCAGCGCAGAGATGAGGACGGCCAGCACCAGGATCAGCAGCACCGGCTGCAGCACGCCCAGTAAAATGACCCCCATCGTCGTCTGCACGCTGGCCAGACGCAGGACGGTCCCGTCATCCAGACGGACGGCATAGTAGAGCGTCTTTTGCAGCAGCGTGTCGGACAGGTGCTTGCTCTGGCCGCTGCCCTCCTGTTCCGCCTGCCGGATCTCGGCCCGGTCGGCGTGGTTCTCCATGGTGGCGGGGTCAGCCACGCTGTCGTAGAGGACGGTGCCGTCCTTGGCCACCCAGGTCAGGCGCTCCTGCGTGCCGGTCAAGGTGGTGAGATAGTCCTTGCCGGACTGCTCCAGGCCGTGGCGGACGTAGCACATCTCCTGCCGCATCTCGGCGTAAACGGTCTGCTCGTGCTTGTTCGTCATGACCACCAGGAACAGGGCCGTGCAGAGGACCATCATGGCCAGGCCCACCAGGAAGCAGCTGCGGAAAATTTTTCCCGTCATGCGCCCTCGCCCCCCATCTTATAGCCCACGCCCCGGACCGTCTCAATGTAGTGTCCGGCGGAGCCGAGCTTGGTGCGGAGGGTCCGCACGTGGACGTCCAGCGTCCGGTTCTCCCGGCTGAACTCCTGGCCCCACACACCGTCCATGATGGCGTCGCGGGTCATGGCCATGCCCTGGTGCTCCAAAAGCAGGCAGAGCAGCTCAAACTCCTTGTTCGTCAGGGAAACTTCTTCGCCGTCCACCTTGACCACGTGGCGCTTGGGGCTGACGAACAGCTCGCCGAGCTGGTAGTCGCTGTTTTCCTCCCTGCTCTCCGTCCGGCGCAGGACGGCCCGGACGCGGGCCACCAGCTCCATCATGCCGAAGGGCTTGGAGATGAAATCGTCCGCGCCGCTGTCCAGGCCCACGACCCGGTCATACTCCGTGTTCTTGGCCGTGAGCATGATGACGGGCAGCTTCTTCGTCCCCGCCGCCGCCCGGAGCTTTTGCAGGATGGTCAGGCCGTCCTCCTCCGGGAGCATGATGTCCAGCAGGACCAGATCGGGCTGGGCCTGGCCCATGGCCTTCCAGAACTCCGCCGGGCGCTCGAAGCCCTTGGCCTCATAGCCCTGGCTGTTCAGGGCGTAGATGACCAGCTTGCGGATGCTGTCGTCGTCTTCCAATAAATAAATCAAGTCCATCATCGGGTTCCCCTCTTCTCCCATTTAACCTTTCTTTCACCCCCAGTCTAGCGGAGGGATGTAAAATGAACAACCCTCTCTGTGTTAAATTTTTGTTAAATGAAAGGACGCTTCCCCCCCGTCCAGGGGAAGAAACCGCACGGTTCCCCCCTCCTCCACCAAAATTTCCTGTAATTTGGTAAACAAGAGGGGGCGGTCCACCTCCTCCGGGGAAACGCCCAGCTGCGCTGCCACGGCAAGGCGGAGGCGGTCGGCCCGGATGGTGTGCGGGGTGCAGGCCGTTTTCGATTTGCGGCGGTGGGTGGAGCAGGTGTAGTAGACGAAGCCCTTGGCCGTCTTGCGGCTCATGGCCCCACCGCACCCGGCGCAGCGGAGCAGCCCTGCAAAGAGATGAGGCGCGGCCTCCCCCGGCGGGCGGCGGGCGGGCTGGCGCAGTCTCGTCTGGACTTGCTGAAATACTTCCGGTGGGACGAGGGGCGGGTGGGTGTTCTCTACCACGAACCACGCCCCTTCCGGCACGGCCCGCGTCTCGTGGACCTTATAGCTCACCACCTCCTGCCTGCCCTGGACCATCGTCCCGGCGTAGACGGGATTTTTTAACAGGCGCCCGATGCTCCCGGCGGACCAAAGGCCGTCCCCCGCCTGGCCGGGGCGGCGATAGTGCAGCCCTTGGGCGGTCTTATAGGCCGTGGGGTTGGGGACGTGGGCTTCGTTGAGCTTTTGGGCGATGCCCCCCTGCCCCAGCCCCTGGGCGTACCATTGAAACACTTGCCGCACGACCTGCGCCGCCGCCGGGTCGGGCACCAGCGCATGTTTGTTCTCCGGGTCCTTGGCGTAGCCATACGGGGCAAAGGACCCGATGAACTCCCCCCGCCGCCGCTTCATGTCCAGCGTGCGGCGCACGTCGGCGGAGGTCTTGGCGGCGTAGCGATCGTTCAGGATCCCGTTGATGGGAATTTCCAGTCCCCACTGCACGGCGTCGGGGTGTAAGTAGCTGTCCACCCTGGGACTGCCCAGGGCGATGAAGCGGGTCCGGTGTCTGGGAAAAAACTCCTCCAGATAATACCCCTGGTCGGCGTAGTTGCGAAAAGCGCGGGAGAGGGTCTTGCAGAGGACACAGTTGACCTTCCCCCGTTCTACGTCCCGGATGAGGGACTGAAAGGCAGGGCGGCTGTCGTCGGTGCCGGTGCGGCCGTCGTCGGTGTAGACCTGGGTGAGGGTCCAGGGGTCCTGGAACTCGTGGTTCAGGTAGTCGAGCAAGATCGCCCGCTGGTTGGCGATGCTGGCGCTCTCCCGGCGGGCGTCCTCCTTCGAGAGGCGTAAATAAACCCCCACCTGCCAGAGGTGGGGGGTGTGGGTCGTCGGCATGGGTGCATCCCCCCTTGGGAGAGGGTATGCGGGGGGTGATCACTCTAACCCCCCCAAGGTCATCTCCGCCCAGGAGTAGTTGCTCATATACTCCCCTCGGAACGCCCCCTCGTCGCCATCCAGATAATGGTAGTAATCGCAGTCCACCCGCTCCGGGTCCACGGCGATGAGGTCCCGCTGCTTGCGGATGACGGCGGACTGATCCAGGGCGGCCAGGGTGGTGCGCAGGTCGGCGATGAGGCTGCGGAGCTGGCTGCGGACGCCGGGGGTGTCGGGGCGGCCCTCCCAGAGGATGGAGACCAGCTCCCCCATGGTGCTGCCCGCGCCCCGGCGGTCGATGAGGTAGGCGAACAGCTCCCGCGTGCGGGTGCGATGGAAGCGGACGGGCTGGCCCCGGTAAAAGACGGCGAAGTTGCCAAAGGTCTGGACCCGAAGCTTTTCGGGTGTCTCCGCCGGGGGGTAGCGCAGGTCGGACAGCTCGGCGGCCACCTGCTCGTCCGAGACCGGGTGGAGCAGGTAGCCGCTGGCGTGGAGGGGGAAGGTCTCCCGAAAGGCGTCGGGGTCGGACGCCATGAAGATGAGGTTCGTGCGGGGGCGGCGCTGCCGCAGCGTCTGGGCCAGGGCCAGGCCGGGGCCGTCGGCGGGAAGAAAGACGGCGTCTGCCGCCGGTCCGTGCCGGTCCAGCCAGGCCTCCAGGGCCTGGGGGGAAAGGAAGGTGTGCAGCTCCCCCGTGGGGCAGACCCGGCGGAGGGTCGCCGTCAGCGCCGCCAGGCGCGTCCAGTCGGGTTCGGCGGCGAGGATACGCATGGGTGAGGCCCCCTCTCTTATTTCAGCCAGGCGGAGTTCGTGTCGCTGACGAGGTTGTCCACGCCGTACAAATACAGGATCTTATCCACGCGATGCTCGGAGACGAATTTCGTCAGGTCGTCCCGGTAATAGCGCAGGTCCACCAGATAGATGCTCTGGTAGTTGGCCGCCAGGAAGGTGCTGAAGCAGTGGGCGTAGGAGTCCCGGATGACGAGGACGCTCCCCTCCTCCGCGCTGGGGTTGGAGATGTTCACCAGGCTGTGGTTGCCGTCCAGGAAGACGGGGTACTTGTCGATCTCCTCCAGGTGCTTGGGGAAGTAGAGGCTGTCGGAGTAAATGGGGTCGGCGCTGCCGTCCCGGAGGGTGACCTTGGTCTGGATGCCGCTGTCCCAGACCTCCACGGTGTCGGGCTTTGTGAACCAGTAGCCGCTGCCGGACCAGGTGGTGCCGTAGAAGCCGTCGGTGGCGGTGACCTGGTAGGCGTCGCGGGAGAGATAGGCCCGGCCCTGGTCGATCTGGTAGGCGCGGTAGAGCAGGTAGTTGCCCAGGGAGGTCAGGTGGTGGTCCGTGCGGTAGCAGACCTGACCGCCCTCGGCGATGCCCTCCTTCAGGGCGTCGCGCACGTCAATGATCTTCGTGTAGTGCAGGATCTCGCCGGCCTTTTCATACAGCATGTCGTCGTCATATTCCCCGTGGAAGGCGGGCAGCTCGTTTTCCATCAGGTAGCCCGTGGAGGGGACCATGATGATGTCGGCGGGGAGACCCAGGCTCTGGGCGAACTGGTCAAAGCGGGTGAGGTTATTCGTAAAGACCTCTTCGTTGTAGGGCTTGGGGGCGTTGATGAGGTAGCCGTCCTTGCCGTGGTAGATGCTCTGGGCGGCGTTGCGGCCGGTGGCCAGGTTCCAATAGGCGTTCACGCCCACGAAGAAATCCCGGCCGGGGATCTGGTCGGCGGTGAATTCCTCCAGCTCCTCCTGGGTCTTGCCCTTGAGGATGTTGGAGACGCTGATCTCCGGGCGCTCGGCGAGGTACCGCTTCTCGTTGACGGAATAGTCCTTGTCCGGCCCGAAGAAGAGGAGCAGCGCCAGGATGCCCAGCACGATCAGGAAGACCAGGGAGGGCAGGAAGTGATAGAGTTCTTTTTTGTTCATAGGAAACAGCCTCCCTTAGAAACGGAAATACAGGAAGGGGTTGTAGCTGCTGCTGACGAGGCTCGCGATGCACAGCAGCAGACCGGCCAGACAGAGCACGCCCTCGGCCAGGGGCATGGCCTTTTTGCCCTCCAGCTTGTCCCAGACCTTCTTGGCCAGGGGGGTCGAGCCGACCACGCCCAGCAGGAACATCCCCACCCAGGGCAGCACGGCGTTGGCCCCGCCCATGGTCCCCGCGCCGCCGGCGAACATGACCTTGAGGTAGGCCAGGGCGGTGGAGAGGTCCGGGGAGGCGAAGAAGACCCACCCGATGATCACGATGACCATGGCGTAGAGATGCTGGAAGACGGCGGGCAGGCGCTTGATATACTTGCCCAGGACCAGCTTCTCGATGAGCAGGAGCACGCCGTAATAGAACCCCCAGAAGAGGAAGTTCCACCCGGCCCCGTGCCAGAAGCCCGTGAGCGCCCAGACGATGAGAATATTCACGCACTGGCGGATTTTCCCGCAGCGGTTGCCGCCCAGGGGGATGTAGACGTAATCCCGGAACCAGGTGGACAGGGAGATGTGCCAGCGCCGCCAGAACTCGGTCACGCTCTTGGAGATATAGGGGTAATCGAAGTTGATGCAGAACTCGAAGCCCAGCATCCGGCCCAGGCCGCGGGCCATGTCGGAGTAACCGGCAAAGTCAAAGTAGATTTGCAGGGTGTAGGCGCAGGCCCCCGCCCAGGCCCCCAGCATCCCGGCGGCCACGGGGTCGGCGGACATGGTGTCCCAGAGCATGCCGAACTGGTTGGCCAGCAGGACCTTTTTCGCCATGCCGACCATGAACAGGCGCACGCCGGAGTTGAACATGGTGGGCGTCTCGTGGCGGGAGATGAGCTGGTCGTTCACGTCCTTGTAGCGGACGATGGGACCGGCGATGAGCTGCGGGAAGAGGGAGATGTAGCAGGCGAAGTTCACCAGGCTGTGGGAGGCCTCGCAGTCGTCCCAATACACGTCGATGAGGTAGGACACGGCCTGGAAGGTGTAGAAGGAGATGCCGATGGGCAGGGCGATGCTCACGTCCGGCAGGCCGGAGAAGGCCGGGATCTGCTTGAGCGTCCCGACGAACAGGCCCGCATACTTGAACACACCCAGGGCCGCCAGGTCAATGACGATGCCGAGGATCAGAATGACACGCTTGCGGGTCCGGGTGGGCTGCTTTTCGATGAGGACGCCGCCGAAGTAGTTGACCAGGATGGACCCGATCATGATCAGAACATAGACCGGCTCACCGTAGGCATAGAAGACCAGGTTGGCCAGCAGAAGGAAGAAGTTCCTGAACTGGAACGGTAAGATGTGGCTGACCAGCAGGACCACCAGCAGGAACAAAAGCAGGAAGGGTAAGCTAGAAAATACCATAGATGTTGATTTCTCCCGTGATATTCATGTAGACTGCAAGACTGCCGGGCCACCCAACGGGGCACCCGGCAGTCCTCGAATCATTCTCTCTGGTCAGAGCGCCAGGTCTCGTTAGCCCACAGCGTTCTGGAAGGCAGACACCATCTCGTCATAGTGGGAAGAGAAGAACATGCCCACATAGTTGCCGCTGGTGACGACCTCGCACTTTTTGGCCAGGGCTTCGCTGTCGGGGTCATAGGAAGCGGCCTGGTCAGCGATGGCAGACAGACGGTTGGTCAGCTTGGACGCCACGTCCTGGGCGGCAGCGGCGTCGGTGGCCTCGACCATGACGATCTCGTCGGGGAAGGCGGTGCCGACGGTGGCGTTGAAGCTGGCGGAAGAGGTCACCTGGTCGGCGGTGATGCCGTAGGTGCTCTCCAGGCCGGCGGTCTCCACGGGCAGGGTGTCGGTGTAGCCGCAGTCGGCGATGAGCTGGTCGCGCAGGGCAGCCAGATCGACAGAGCCGGTGGTGGCGCCGTTGGTCTGGGCCGCGTCGCCGTTGTCGGCGGGCTGGGTGGTGCTGGGCTGGTCGGTGGTCTGGTTGTCGTCGGCGGTGTTCTTATCGCCGCAGGCGGCCAGGGACAGGACCAGCACCAGGGTCAGCAGCAGGGCTGTTAGAGATGCAAAGCGTTTCATACTTCCTTATCCTCCTAGTAAATCAAATACTGGTATATCTTACTTCAGCGCCTCCGGCACATGGGTCAGCAGATAGTTGGCCCAGGCGGCGGCACCGTCGTAATTGAAATGGATGCCCATGGCCTTGTCCCCGCTGTACTCGGCCTTCAGGGCGCCGGCGTCGCCGGTGACGGCTTCGGCGACGTTGACGTAATACCACTGCTTTTCCTGGCAGATGGCTTTCATCTTCTCGTTGAACTCCTGGATCGTGAAATTGTTCAAAGACCCGTCGGCACGGGGGCTGTCGGCGGTCATGGGGGTGACGGATTCGATGAGCACGGCGATGCCGGGAGACTTCTCCTGGATCTTGCTCACTAAGGTTACCAAATCTTGGGATACTCTGTCAACCCCTGAAGCGATACAATTCATGCCCAGCATCAAATAAACTTTTTTGGCACCGGAGGCGGCGATGCCGTCCTCGATGCGGGGGTGCTGCCCGGACCCGGCGGGGTATTCGGGCAGGCGTTCGTTGCCGGCCTGGTAGGACAGGGCGTTGGTCTGGCTCAGGCTCACGGAGCAGAAGAACTTGGCCTTGCCCAGCGTGCCGTAGCTGCTGTTGTAATTGGCCAGGGTGACGGAGACGGAGTCGCCGACGAAGGCGGCGTCGTCAAACCAGTCGGCGTCCACGGGGGCAGATTCCGGGACGGAGACGGTGTCTGCCGCTTCCTCCCCGTTCTGGCCGTTCTGGCCGTCCTGGCCGTCTTGGTTTTCTTGCGTGGTTTGGGTATCTTCGGGCGAAGTTGTCTCGCCGGTCTGGTTGGTGGTGCTGTCCTCCCCTGTCGGGTCGGCCGCGTCCTGGGCGGGGCCGCAGGCGGCCAGGGCCAGGAGAAGGGAGAGGGTCAGGACGGCGATGGTCCATCGGTTCCACTTCATGTTGCTTTGCTCCTTTCGCGCATCGCCGGGTCAGCAGATCACAGGAGCCGCGCGGGGATGTGGGTCAGCAGGTAGTTGACCCAGACCTTGGCCCCTTCGTAGGTAAAGTGCATGCCCATGCTGTTGTAATCGCTGCAATACTCTTTTTTCAGGAAACCGTTCCCGTCCCGGAAGGCCTCGGCGACGTTGACGTAGTACCATTTGTTCTCTTCGCAGTAGGCCTTCATGGTCTCGTTGAACTCGTTGATCTTGCCGTTGTTGAGCTTTTCGGAGTAGCTCTTGCTCTTGTCCGCCATGGGGGTGACGGACTGGATGATGATCTGCACGTCCGGGTTCTTGTCCAGGATATTCTTGAGGATCGTCATATAGTCGTTCGTGGAGCGCTCGATGCCGTAGGCGATGTTGTCCATGCCCAGCATGACGTAGACGTACTTCGCGCCGGTGGCGGCGACGCTGTCCTGAATGGCGGGCTTCTGGCCGGACCCCTTGGGGTACTCCGGCAGGATCTTGCCGGTGAGCATATTGGTGGGGCTCATGCTGCCGGCGCAGAGGAACTTCGCCTGGCCCAGGGCACCGCTGGCGCCGCAGTAGGCCTCCAGGGTCATGGAGATGGAGTCACCGATGAACACGGCGTTGTCAAAGAAGCTCACGGGGCCTGCCTCGGATGCGGGGACCAGGGCCTCGAACTGGATGTCGATGTAGTTGTCATAGAGGCTGTCGTAGGCCCCGGCGGTGAGGTCGACCGTCTCGCTGCCCTTGGGGATCTCCCGGTCGGCGGCGGTCATCACCCGGTAGACCACGGCGGCGACCTCCTGGCGGCTCATGGTGTTCTGGGGGTAGAAGAAGCCGTCCTCATAGCCCTTGACGATGCCGGCCATCTGGCAGGCGGTCACGCCGCTGCGGGCGTAGTCGTCGATGTAGAGGGAGTCCTGGAACTGGTCCGGCTCCACGACCTTCAGCAGGGTAATTTCCTCCAGGGCGGCGAAGCGGGCCATCACCGTGCAGACCTGCTCTCTCGTCAGCGCATCGTCCGGGGAAAACGTCGTCTCGGACGTGCCGCCGATGAGCCCGTAGGTATAGGCCCAGCAGACGGCGTCGTAATAGGCCGCGTCAGAAGCGATGTCGGTAAAGCCGGGGATCTGGATCTCCTTCAGCTTCCGGTCTTTCTTCCGCTGCTTCTGGCGGTCTTTGAAGACGCCGTTGTCCATGTTATAAAGGTAGAGGACCAGGTCGCCCCGGGTTTCCAGCTGTTCTCCCTCGAACTTTTCACTGGAGGGCAGGACGCCAGCCTTGTTCAGTTCTGTAATATACTGGTAGCTCCACAGGTCCTGGGTCACGTCCACGTAGGGGTTCTCCCAAGGCTCTTCCTTGGCCGGGCCGAGGCCCCGCAGCAGAGACGCACAAGAGAACACGATCATAAACACCAGAAACCAACTGATGGTCTGTTTCACCCGTCATCACCCTCCAGAAAAATCCTTCGCATTGTTGTTTTTTCTCTCTCAAACACTGCCCTTTGCGCAGATAATTTATTGTACGTCATCTTCTGCACCAAAAGTGCATCAAAAGTGCGCCAAAATCCCCTTTTTTTCCCGCTTCCTGCAACTTTCTTTTGGGGGCGTTGTTCTTCTCTCCCGGCTTCCGTGGCCCCCGTTGGCCCAACGGGGCCTTGGGGGCCCATCGGACCGGGTTCTCCGGCAGGTCCCTGCGGCCCCATCGGGCCGACAGGACCGATCAGCCAAGGCCCGATCTCCGGCCGCGGGCAAGGTCTGGGACCAGGCTCCGGCCGAGGCGGCGGACAAGGCTCCGGCGGGCAGGGCGGGGGGCAAGGCTCCGGCGGACAAGGCGGCGGACAAGGGGGGCAGGGGGGCGGACAAGGCTCCGGCGGACAAGGCGGCGGACAAGGGGGGCAGGGGGGCGGACAAGGCGGCCGACCGAACTGGTCAAAGCCGCCGCAGGAATAACGTTTCATAGGGCGTCCTTTCTCCGCAGAAAGCGGGATGCGGATTTTCGCAGGCAGAAGGCCCGCACCCCACTCTATGCGAAGGTGAGAAGAAGGGTGTCCGGCGGAGCAGGCGGATCGGATTCGCCGTGCGGTGTCGCCTTAGTACACTACGGACTGCTTGCACAACGTAGCCCTCATCCGTCCGCTTCGCGTCCACCTTCCCCCTCGGGGAAGGCTCTCGCAACGCTGTACAAACTTGAAGTGTTGTACCTTCTTATGATAAATGGTATCACTCAAAGCCTTCCCCTGGGGGGAAGGTGGCCCGGCTCAAGCCGGGTCGGATGAGGGCCACCTACCGAACGGAATCGCTCGTGTACCAACGCACCTCCGCCCGACACAGAATACCACCCTTCTCCCATTGCAACGTTCGACAAAATCTGCTAAAATAAAAAGGCCCTGTCAAAAGGGCCGGAAAGATGCGTTGTTACGACGAAAAAGTGGTTGGCTCACCCCTCGCAAAGTCCAAGTGGAAAGGGGGTGAAGCTGGAGTGGACAGATTCCTTTTCAAGTTTCTGGTGTGCGTGGCGTTCTTAGCGCTGGCACTTTCCATAAAAGCGTGCTGACCGCTCGGCGGCCACCGAACGGTCAGCATTATTAACGTAATGTGAAACCAATGAGCCAACCGCTAGTAGCAGCGCTCTTTCTGTTTTTAGGATAGCATCCCGCGCCTGCTTTGTCAAGGCAGGCCTTGCTCTTGCCGTTGTTTTTGGAAGAGGTAATAAAATGAAAAAGAAAACAACCTATTTTGATGAGATCGTTTACTACAAGCTGCTAGAAGCAGAACAGGAAGCCGGGGAAAATAAGGATGTAGCCAAGGTTATACAGAGCCGTGACGATAATATCTTTCATCATATTTCCCACCCCCTTAAAGCGCTATCAGCATGAAGGCCATGATGACCGTCACGTCTATGACCGCCCACAGTGCGTAATCGTTGACAACGCCGCTGTGCAGCCTGTGCATCACGTCAAAGTAGCCGCGCCAGTTGTGCTTGAAGCCCCAGAACAGGTCTCCGCCGCCAACCTGGCTGAACTCCTGGGCTTCGCCGCCGTAGAACAGCTCATACTTGCTGTCCACAGCGTCGCCGGAGCGCTGGCTCACGTTGTCATACTTGGAGGCCACAGCCACGATGGTGACAGACAGCAGGGCGATGCAGAGGATCAGCAGCCAGCTGATGGGCTCCCAAACGCCCACATGGGCAAAGCTGACCGCATTCTCGGCTGCCACGCCGGAGGCGTCAAAGCCCATGGCGCTGATATACTGGGCCACGCTGAACACAGCCTTTGCAGCAGGCTCAGTTATGTAAGTGGTGA
>SFHQ01000045.1 GCA_004556345.1 Clostridiales bacterium
GGATGCAACACGTTCCAGAAAGTCGGGATCAATGGGGCGGCTGAGTTCCTTCATAGCGGTTCCCTCCAAGGTCAGAATGACTGTATTGATTGTAGCTGGTTCTGGGGCAGGTTGCAATGGAAGATATAAGAAAAGAGCCTATCCACAGTATTTTTTCCTGCGGATAAGCTCTTTTTTCGTTCAGATTTCCAGTTGTTCGTTGTATAACACAGGCGCTGTGACACTTTTGTGACACTTTCCCCGCATTTTCGCGGGGGAATTTCAGTGCCGCATCTGGTATGCTACAGACAAGGTTGATACACAACCAAACAATAAAAAAGGAGAGCAACATACCATGAAAAAGAAAACAGTTTGGAGATTTGCGCTGGCACTGGCATTGATGGTATCGGCCATTGGCGCATCCACCGCAGCCTTTGCGGCAGCGCCTGACACGGCAGAACCGACAACCGCCATCACAACGGAGAACGAGGACGCCATCTGGAAGCAGATCGAGGTGGTGGAGGGGAAGCGCGACGCCATCTTCCAGAGAAACACAGCGCTGTGGGAAAAGCTGGACGAAATCTACAACGCCCTGCCCGAGGACTACGACTTCACAAACTTTGATGAGGCAACATTTATCCGCAGCACCAATGCCCTGACCGAAGCGGAGAAGGACACCCTTCTGGCGGACATCAAGGAGCTGAACGGCCTTGAGGCTGAGATGGAGGCGCTGTATGAGAAGCTGCCCGACTGCGACAATATGCTGCTTTACGAGGAGGCACTGGAAAATGCCGACCCCAAGGTGCTGGCCGAGATCGACACCCTGGAGCAGGAGTATGACCGCGTCTGCGAAAAGCACGCCGACCTGTGGGACAAGGTAGATGAAGCGTACTTCAATCTGCCGGAGGACTACGACTTCGACAACTATGATGAGGCCGCCTTCATCCGAAGCCTGAGCTTCCTGACCAACGCGGAAAAGGACGCGCTGATCGCCGACTACAACCGTCTGGTAGAGATTGATAACCAGATGTGCAAGCTGTACGATACCATTTGGGGTGATACCGGCTGCGAAAGTGGCATCTGCCCCTTTTGACAGCAAAGAGGTTTTCTGATATTATTAACCAAATACGATGCCAAATGCTGCGCCTGTGCGCAGCATTTGGCGCTGCTTTCAAGGAGGTCACCATGGGACATTCCATCTATTTGGCGGACGATGAAAAGAGCATCCGGGAGCTGCTTCATAGCTTTCTGGCAAGTGACGGATATACCGTGCGCTCCTTTGAAAGCGGCGATGCGCTGCTGGAGGCATTCCATCGGGAGCCTGCGGAGTTGGTAATACTGGACATTATGATGCCCGGCACAGACGGACTTACCGTGTGCCGGGAGCTTCGCTCTGTTTCCGACATTCCCATCATCCTGCTTACGGCCAAGGACAGCGAGCTGGACTACGTCATGGGCATCAGCCAGGGCAGCGACGATTATCTCACCAAGCCCTTTCGCCCCACCATACTGCTCATGAAGGTGAGAGCCCTACTGCGCCGGGTGGAGATGGACAGGGGGAAAACAGCGGCGACAGTAGACGAATTGCGCTATGGGGACCTCCGCTATTCCGTTACGGAAAACGCCGTCTTTTGCGGAAGCACGATCGTGGCGCTGACCCAGACCGAGCTGCGGCTGCTCAGCTATATGATGAAGCAGCCGGAAAAGGCCTATTCCCGTGAGGAGCTGCTCAGCGCGGTGTGGGGCTTTGACTCGGAGGTGGAGACCCGCGTGACCGACGAAACCCTGCGCCGTATCCGAAGAAAGCTGCTGCAAGCGGGCAGCACAGTCAGCGTAAGCACTATATAGGGCTTTGGCTACAAGCTGAAGGAGGCGGAGCGCACATGAAAAACATCAAACTGCGGATCGTGTATCTGATCCTCGGCTCGGCTTTCCTTCTGTTTGCTCTTTTTGTGCTGGCGGTAAATGTGATCATCCCGTCCCACTTTGTAAACGAGGCAAAAAAGGCGCTGCTCAACGAAGCGGAATATCAGAATCGAACCATTCCCTACCTCTATGACGAACCGGACTATGATGAGGATTGGGAGGAGGGATACTTCTTTACACCCAGCATCGTCTTTTTGGAGCTGGAGGACAGCTACCAGCCCAACCCATGGAATCGGGATGTCTACCTGCTGGAGAAAAAGCTGCTGGAATACTGTGCCGGACGTGATATCACACTCGATCAGTGCTACACCTTCAAAATGGACAATCATCATTTGATCTTCATGTCCGCGCAGGAGGAGCAGGACAATGGGGAAAAGCCGTACGCCTATATCATGTACATAGACATCGGTCCCGTCACGCACTATATCGTAACGCTGAACTGGGTGTTCTTCGCGGTGCTGCTTGCGATCTCCTCCATCATGTGTCTGCTGGGCTTTCGGTTCGGCAGGGATATCGAGAACGAGGCGGAGCGGCAGCAGACCTTCTTCCAGAATGCCTCCCACGAGCTGAAAACGCCGCTTATGGCGATACAGGGCTACGCGGAGGGGATACAGGCGGGCGTGATGGATACAGGCAGCGCGGCGGAGGTGATCCTGGAGGAGAGCGACCGCATGACGGAACTGGTGGACGAGCTCTTGGACATCTCGAAAATCGATATGGGGCGGCAGCCGCTTACCCTTTCCGAGATGGATGTTCGGGAACTGCTCTACGACAGCATACGCGCCGTGGAGCCGGCAACCGCCGCCAGCGGCATCACTATCGTGCCGGATTTCCCCGAAGAACCCATCATCGTCAAATGTGATGATACCCGGCTGCGCAGAGCAGTCACCAATATCCTATCCAACGGCGTGCGCTATGCCCGCAGCGAGCTGCGCCTGACCTGCCGCATGGACAAGCGGCACGTGACCATCCGGATACAGGATGACGGGGACGGCATTGCTGCGGAAGACCTGCCCCACATCTTTGATCGCTTCTACATGGGGCGGAGCGGAAAATCCGGCATCGGCCTTGCCTTGGCCAAGGAGATCGTTCACCTGCACAAGGGGACGATCCGTGCCTACAATGGAGAGACCGGCGCTGTTTTCGAGATCTCCATTCCGGTAAGCAGATGAGAAGATCACCGCATTAGAAAGGAGTATATCTATGGACTGCAAATCAAAAAAGTATCTGCATATTTATGACTGGAACTACTGGTGGGGCTATTACCGCTGCGGCAAGGACTGCGAACCTTTCCATTCGGCTGAATTTTCTCTTACCGAGGACGAAGCGGGAGAGGCTTCCTTTTTCCACTTGGATTTTAATAACCTCTCCGCGCTTCACCAGACGATTCGGGATGGTGAGTTTGTGGAGCCGGATAGTCCGGATCATCCAAGCTTTCTGGAGCAGGCGAAACGGCTCAGAAACGGGGAACAGGACTGGTTCATCGGGGCGCTGTACTATCCGCTTTTTTCGCCGGAGATGCGTTTCTGTAACGCCTCCGTCCGAAGCGGTGTCCCGCTGACAAAGTTGCTTTCCCCGTCTGTACCACCCTATTACGGGGTGATCTTTCTCCGGGAGGAGCGCCCCCTCACTCCAGAGGTGCTGATGCGTTGGGTGGAGGCACTGTCCCACCCCCTGTTCGGCCAGCAGTTTTCCTGCACGCTTGCGCAAATCCCCAGCCGACAGGAGGCGATGGAGCAGTTTGAGAATGAGATGCGGCCGAGCGATGAAATGCACGATACCGCTTACCCCTGATTTCCCATTGAAAAGCAGCCGGGCGGGGTGTGATCGGGAAAACCGCGTGCCTATTACACGAACAGGCGGGACACGGAGTCCTCGTGGTAGATGAAGCTGATGGCATCGGCCAGCATGGGGGCAGCGGACAGATACTTGATCTTGTCGCACTTGACGCCCTCCTTGGCGGGGATGGTGTCCAGGAAGAGGACTTCCTTGATGACGCTGTCCTCGATGCGCTGGATGGCGGGGCCGGAGAGGACGCCGTGGGAAGCACAGGCGTAGACTTCCGTTGCGCCGCCAATCTCCACCAGGGCCTTGGCTGCGCCGCAGAGAGAGCCGGCGGTGTCCACCATGTCATCCAGCAGGATGACGCGCTTGCCCTTCACGTCGCCGATGATGCTCATGACCTCGGAGGAGTTGGCCTTCTGGCGGCGCTTGTCCACGATGGCCATGGTCATGCCCAGCTTCTGGGCGAAGGCACGGGCGCGGGCGACAGAGCCGACATCCGGGGAGACGACCATGGTGTTCTCGTCGTCGCCGAAGCGGGACTTGAAGTAGTCCACGAACAGGGGGCTGCCGAGCAGGTTGTCCACGGGGATATCAAAGAAGCCCTGGATCTGGGCAGCGTGCAGGTCCATGGTCAGCACACGGTCGGCGCCGGCGGTGGTGAGCATGTTGGCCACGAGCTTCGCGGAGATGGGGTCGCGGGGCTTGGCCTTGCGGTCCTGCCGGGCATAGCCGAAGTAGGGGATCACGGCGGTGATCCGGCCGGCGGAAGCACGCTTGAAGGCGTCGATCATCACCAGCAGCTCCATCAGGTTGTTGTTCACGGGGCCACAGGTGGACTGGATCACAAACACATCGGAGCCGCGAACGGTTTCGTAAATGGAGACGAAGCATTCTCCGTCCGAAAAGTTGCCGCACTCCAGGTCACCCAGAGGCAGGCGCAGTTCTTTGCAGATGGCCTCCGCCAGAGCGTGGTTGGAGTTGCCGCTGAAAATTTTCAGATCTTTGCCATGTGAGATCATCGTTACATCCCTCTCGATTTCGTAAGTATTTCGCAGGTGGACCGCTGAGCCAATCTAGCGGTGTCGTCACGAGTTTTCTCCTGCCGCGAGCCGACAGTATCTCTTTCTGCGCCTATTATAACAAAACTTCCTGCAAATTGCACCCATTTTCCGTGATTTTTTCCGAAAAAATTCGCTGGTATTTTGCAAGATTTTTTGCAGAAATGGACAGGGGGTAAAAGACGCAGAAAAACGCCCGGCTTACCTTGACAGGTGGGCCGGGCTGGGCGAGGGACGCGCCTCAGTGGCAGCTTCCGCCGCAGCCATGTCCCTCGCCGTGGTGGCTGCAGGTGTGGACGCCGTCGTGGTGGTGGCAGAGAGCGTCGGGGTCAGCCACCAGCTTGCCCGCGGCAAAGTTCTGGGCGGCTTGGTCGGCGGAGCCGGTGACGCCGGGGAGGGGGAGGATGTTCAACTGAGAGAGGGCGTCGATGGCGCCGGGACCGATGCCGCCGCAGACCACGGCGCCGATGCCCAAGGCCCGGAGCAGGCCAGCCAAAGCCCCGTGACCTTGCCCACCGGTGGGGAAGACCATGGAGCCACCCACCTGGCCGTTGGCGATGTCATAGATCTTAAAGGCGGGCGTTTTTCCGAAATGCTGGAAGATCTGACCTTCTTCAT
Organism: Clostridiales bacterium; assembly: GCA_004556345.1. Lineage (GTDB taxonomy): Bacteria > Bacillota > Clostridia > Oscillospirales > Oscillospiraceae > Evtepia. Next base: position 5,367 of record SFHQ01000045.1, read on the forward strand.
AGGGAATTGCGAGTTTCATGGGGAAAACCTCCTGGGATGTGATATGAGATCTGACCTGGTAAAAATAAGTTCTGTGGAATAGATGGACATGGTCAGATTTGGGAATCTAGGAAAACTGACCTTATAAAAAATGTTGAAACTGAGGGTTTTAATATATCCAGATGGTGTTATACTGCCGGTATCCCAACAAAATCAACGGTGTTCTGGAAGGAAACCGAGAATGGAGTATACACTATGAATGATCGTTATAAGCTGAACAAGGAACTGGCCCAGATGCTGAAGGGCGGCGTCATCATGGACGTCACGACCCCGGAGCAGGCTCGCATCGCCCAGGAAGCCGGCGCTTGCGCCGTGATGGCGCTGGAGCGGATCCCCGCTGACATCCGCGCGGCTGGCGGCGTGTCCCGCATGAGCGACCCCAAGATGATCAAGGGGATCCAGGAGGCCGTTTCCATCCCTGTCATGGCCAAGTGCCGCATCGGCCACTTTGCCGAGGCCCAGATTCTGGAGGCCATTGAGATCGACTACATCGACGAGAGCGAAGTGCTCTCTCCCGCCGACGATGTGTATCATATCGACAAGACCCAGTTCAAGGTGCCCTTCGTCTGCGGCGCCCGTGACCTGGGCGAGGCCCTGCGCCGCATCGCCGAGGGCGCTTCCATGATCCGCACCAAGGGCGAGCCGGGCACCGGCGACGTGGTCCAGGCAGTCCGCCACATGCGTGCCATGAACGCCGAGATCCGCCGCGTCCAGGGCCTGCGTGACGATGAGCTCTTCGAGGCTGCCAAGCAGCTGCAGGTCCCCGTGGAGCTGCTGCGCTATGTCAAGGAGAACGGCCGTCTGCCCGTGGTCAACTTCGCCGCCGGCGGCGTGGCCACCCCTGCTGACGCAGCCCTGATGATGCACCTGGGCGCCGAGGGCGTGTTCGTTGGCTCCGGCATCTTCAAGTCCGGCGACCCCGCCAAGCGTGCCGCCGCCATTGTCCAGGCCGTCACCAACTACAACGACCCCAAGAAGCTGGCCGAGCTGTCCACCGATCTGGGCGAGGCCATGGTCGGCATCAACGAGGACGAGATCGCCCTGCTGATGGCAGAACGGGGGAAGTAAGATGGCCATTGGGATCCTGGCCCTGCAAGGGGCCTTTGCCGAGCATGAGACCATGCTCGATCGGCTGGGTGCCGCGTGGTTTGAGATCCGCCAGAAGCGCGATCTGGAAAAGCCCCTGGACGGCCTCATCCTGCCCGGCGGCGAGAGCACCGTGATGGGCAAGCTCCTGCGCGACCTGGACCTGTTCGAGACGTTGCAGGAGAAGATCCGGGCTGGTCTGCCCGTCTACGGCACCTGCGCGGGCCTGATCTTGCTGGCCGACCAGGTGGAGGGCGGCATCCCCTGCTTCGCCACCATGGACCTGACCGCCAAGCGCAACGCCTATGGGCGGCAGCTGGGCAGCTTCCACACCGTGGCCCAGATGGAAGGTGTGGGCGAGATCCCCATGACCTTCATCCGCGCCCCCTACATCGCCGCCGTCGGCCCCAAGGCCCAGGTGCTGGCAGAAGTGGACGGACACATCGTCGCCGCCCGCCAGGGGAACCAGCTGGTCACGGCCTTCCATCCGGAGCTGGATGAGGACACGTCCGTCCACCAGTATTTCCTGGACATGACCAAGTGATCTGCAAGTGATCCGGTTGCATGGCATTTGTATCTAAGTATCTCATAGAAAACAGGACAGCAGCTTGCCCCAGGCGGGGCAGGCTGCTGTCTGTTTGTCTGCCTGGAGAAGCTTAGAAAATGCCCAGCTTTTTCGCGGCCTCCACCAGCTCCGGGCGGCAGTCCGGGTGAGCCAGGTCGATCAGGGCGCGGGCGCGGTCCCGCGTGGTCAGGGGCTTGAGGTTCACGACGCCCTGCTCTGTCACCACATATTGCACGTCGGACCGGGGGGTGGTCACGATGGTCGCCGGGGGGAAGTAGGGGACGATGCGGCTCTTGAGGGAGCCATCGGGATTTTGGCCGACCGTGGACTTAAAGGCCAAAAACGACTTGCCGCCCTTGGACATCTGCGCCCCGCGGATATAATCTCCTTGTCCGCCGGTGCCGCTGAACTGGTGGGGGCCGATGCCCTCCGCGGCCACCTGGCCGAAGAGGTCGATGGACATGGCCGTGTTGATCGAGATCATGTTTTCGTTCTGGGCGATGTTGGCCGGGTGGTTCACCACGGGGAAGGGACCGAAGTACATCTTCTCGTTGTGGTCCAGAAATTCATACAGGGCCTTCGAGCCGAAGGCGAAGCCCACCACGGACCGGTGGGGGATGAACTTAGGCCGGCTGTTGTTGATGACGCCCTCCTGCATCAGGACCATGAGAGCGTCGGACATCATTTCCGTGTGGCAGCCCAGGTCGTTTTTTGTCCGCAGGCCGTAGGTCACGGCGTTGGCGACGCCGCCGATGCCGATCTGCAAACAAGCCCCGTCCGGAATCTCGTCCAAAATATACTGGGACATGGCCGCCGTTTCCGGGTCGGCCTCCATGACGCCGCCGGGGATCGTCTCTTTCTCCACATCCGCCCGGACAAGGTACTGGGCGGCGGAGAGGGGAACGAGGGTATCCAGCCCCGTCACATAGGGGGAGAAGCGATTGATCTGAAACACCACCGTCGGCGTTTCTTCGATGATATAGGGGTGCATACAGCAGCCGGAGGCGCTCAGGCTGACGAAGCCGTTTTCGTCGGGGAGAGAGACATCCAGAAACGCGATATCCGGCAAAAACGTTTCGTGACACCAGGTGTCCACCTGACCCAGGTGGACGGAAGTGAAGTCGGTCCGCCCTGCTTTCAGCGCCCGGCGCTCCTCATAGCCCATGAAGTAGGTAAAGATGTGGAAGGCATCCGGGTTGGCGCAGTCCAGAAACGTCATGGGCGGGATGATGTTGGAGCAGCCGATGGTCACGTTCTCCAGCTCCTCAGAGCGGGCGGCCAAGGCATCGGCGATGGCACGGGCATAGCTGGTGCAGCAGCCGATATAAACTTTTTGCCCGCTTGTTACCAGGGCCGCAGCCTGCGCGGGGGTCAGTTCAGGGGGCATTTGTGTCGCCATGGTCTCAGCCCTCCGCCGTCAGCTCGACGGTGTCCAGCAGGTCCTGCATGCCCTGGAAAAACTGGCTGATGTGCCAGCCGTCCACGGCGGCGTGGGAGATGCTCAGGGAGAAGGGCAGGGTCAGCTTCCCGTCGTGCTCCGTGAACTTGCCATAGGTCAGGACGGGGAAGAGATGGGGTTGCCCGCCGGGGACCACAGTGGCATAGCCGGTGAAGTCCAGCCAGGGGACGCAGGAGATGCAGTAAAAATTCCAGGGCTGGCCGCCTTTGGGCTTCATGCCGTGGACGTTGCCGTAGGTTTCCAGGTCAGCCAGGAACGCCCGGTAGAACGTAGGGAAGTCCTCATCGTGGGCAGTCCAGAGGTCGGAGAACGTGTGGTCGTCCTCGTGGAAAACGGTGTAGTTGGGGTGCAGGACATCGTGGGTGCCGAGGGTGCCGCTCTGGTCCACGGCCAGCCGGAAATCCGGGTGGGAGAGGAGCGTGTGGGAGACGCACCAGATGAAGGCAGGATAGAATTTGATGTGATTTTTTTGCAGCATGGCCCGGAACTTGGTCACATCCAGGTGGGTGGTGACGGAGTTGGCGCAGGGGAGGGTGTTGCGGTAATAGGCAAAATGCTCCCGGCGGGGCCAGGTGCTTTGGTCGATGGGGGTGAACATGGGGAGGGGCCTCCTTCTATCGGTTTCATAGGCTTGTTGCTTTTGATTATAGAGGATTTGAGGGGAAAAGCAAGGGGGCGCGGGCCAGTCAGAAAGGCCGCCCCCGGTGGGAGCGGCCTTTGCAGTGCGATTCGATCTCATTCAATAATTAAATAGGAAAGCTTCTTACTTGGTGTAGTCGTAGAAGCCCTTGCCGCTCTTGCGGCCCAGACGGCCGGCGCGGTACAGGACCTTGTACAGGTGAGCGGGACGATACTTGGAGTCGGCGGTCTCCTGATACAGGGACTCCATGACGCTGATCATGATGTCGATGCCGATGGCGTCGGCCAGCTTCAGGGGGCCCATGGGCAGGTTGTAGCCCAGCTCGCAGGCCTTGTCGATGTCCTCATAAGAGCAGACGTTCTCGCCGGCCAGGATGGCGGCCTCGTTCATCATGGGGCACATGACGCGGTTGGCGATGAACATGGGCACGTCGGTGACGGTGACGAACTCCTTGCCGAAGCCCTTGGCGATGGCCTTGCCGGTCTCGATGGTGTCGGCAGAGGTGTCATAGGCGTTGATGATCTCCACCAGCTTCATGGCGGGCACGGGGCTGAAGAAGTGCATACCCAGGAACTTCTCGGGACGCAGAGAAGCGGTGGCCAGCTCGGTGATGCTCAGGGAGGAGGTGTTGGAGACGAAAATGGCCTCGGGCTTCACGATGGGAGCCAGCTTGGCGAAGGCGTCCTTCTTCAGCTCCATATCCTCGATCATGGCCTCGAAAACGATGTCGACGTTGGCCAGGTCGTTCAGGTCGGTGGTGGCCTTCAGGCGGCCCAGCATCTCGGCCTTCTTTTCCTCGGTGATCTTGCCCTTGGCGATCTTCTTGTCAAAGCCCTTCTGGATGCCGGCGACGCCCTTCTCCAGGGTGGGGGTCCGGTGGTTGTAGAGAACCACGTCGTAGCCGCCCTCGAGAGCGACCTGGGCGATGCCGCGGCCCATCAGGCCGGCGCCGTACACACCAACAGTCTTAACTTCCATGTTGTTGCAACTCCTTTAATTTCCATAAAAATACAATGGGTCCCCCGGTGCGGGGGAATGCTATAATACATAGCCCTCCGGCAGAGCCGGAGACGCTTTTTTCATTCAAAAAAGATTTCATTTCAATGAGAAAGAAGGAAAAAGAAAAAGCAGCAGGGCGAACAAAAGGCCAAACCCTGCCATTTTCTAACGTTTGTCTTATTGTACAGGATGAACCCCTCTGCGTCAAGGGCTGTTTCTAAATTTTTCACAAATTCGTTCTCGGTAGTACTTGTCCGATATTTCAGGAACATATCTGCCAATATATGGAGAGTATTGTAAATCTTCAATATATGAACGAATTTTTTTATCTATTCTAATTGCATAATTTAATGATATGTTTGCATTATAATCAAATAAATCTAATAAGTTATGCTT
>SFHQ01000016.1 GCA_004556345.1 Clostridiales bacterium
GGTGACTACGATGCGATCATTATCGGTCACAGTCAATTTGAGAAGATACCCGTGTCGGCAGAAGCGACAGGCACAGGGCCAGAACTAGGGCTAGGCTTACGATTTTTTTCTTCATTGAGGTACCTCCTTCGGTCGGTTGGTTGGATGGTATGGGAAGGCTTATTATCCCGTAGGGGGTCACCTCTACGGGATATAAGGAAGCGCTTCCTTATATCCCGTAGGGGGTCACCTCTACGGGATATAAGGAAGCGCTTCCTTATCGTTTTCCATATTTTTCTATGTTGTGTTGTTGTTATTTTATCACAGGTGAGCTAGGAAATCAATCCGTCTAAAGTATGAGATGGTGTAAAACCAACGAACCACCAGGGCAAGATTTTCCTACCCTGGTGGTTTTGCGTAGCAGGCGATTGCATTTCTTCACACAAAAGGATATAATTATGTGAGCAGAATCACAAAATTTGAAAGAAAAATGTGATGGAGGGGTGTTATGGAACGACTGATCTTACAACGGCTCTTGAAATGGAAACACTCCCCCTACCGCAAACCGCTCATTTTGAAAGGCGTGCGGCAGGTGGGCAAGACGTGGATCTTAAAGGAATTTGGCCGGCGGTACTATGAAAACGTCGCCTATTTTAACTTCGATGAGCAGGAGGAATATCAGCAATTTTTCGAGACGACGAAGAACGTAGACCGCATTTTGCAAAACCTGATGCTGGCCAGCGGGCAGACGATCCACCCGGAAAAGACGCTGATCATTTTTGACGAGGTGCAGGACTGCCCCAAGGTCATCAACGCCATGAAATATTTTTGCGAGAACGCGCCGCAGTACCACGTGGCCTGCGCCGGTTCTCTGCTGGGCATCGCGCTGGCCAAGCCCTCTTCTTTCCCGGTGGGCAAGGTCAATTTTATGCAGATCGACCCCATGACGTTCACCGAGTTTTTGCTGGCCAACGGCGACAAGAACCTGGCGCAGTATCTGGAGCAGATCGACACGCTGGACCCTCTTCCGGACGCTTTTTTCAACCCGCTCTATGAAAAGCTCAAGATGTACTATGTGACCGGCGGGATGCCGGAACCCGTCCTCATGTGGACCGAGGCACGGGACATCGAGGCCATGCAGGAGGCACTCTCCAACATCGTGGACGCTTACGAACGGGATTTTGCCAAGCATCCCGACACCCGCGAGTTCCCCAAAATTTCGATGATCTGGAAGTCCATCCCCTCGCAGCTGGCCCGCGAGAACAAGAAATTCCTCTATAAAGTCGTCAAAGAGGGCGCCAGGGCGCGGGAATATGAGGACGCCCTGCAATGGCTGGTGGATGCCCGATTGGTCCATAAGGTCTATCGAAGCACAGAGCCGGGCCTGCCCGTGTCGGCGTATGACGACCTGTCCGCCTTCAAAATTTATCTGGTCGACGTCGGCCTGCTCCGCCGCCTGGCCCAGCTGTCCCCCACCGCCTTTGGGGAGGGCAATCGACTGTTTACGGAGTTCAAGGGGGCGCTGACCGAAAACTATGTCCTGCAATCCCTCCTCCCCCAGTTTGAGGTCATGCCCCGCTACTGGAGCCAGAGCAACCCGCCTTACGAAGTCGATTTTCTCATCCAGCGGGAAAACGACATCTTCCCTGTCGAGGTCAAGTCAAAGACCAATATCACCAGCAAAAGCATGAAAAAATTCAAGGAGCTGTTTCCCGATCAAGTCAAGCTCCGCGTGCGCTTCTCGTTGGAAAACTTGAAGCTGAATGACGATGTGCTGAACATCCCCATCTTCCTGGCCGACCAAGCAGACCGCCTGATCGGGCTGGCCTTGGCGCAGAGGAAGCACGAACATCCCCTCTCATAAATCGCAAAAACCACCAGGGCAGTTTTTTCTACCCTGGTGGTTTTCCGCCACGTGGCTTTCTTCATTACCGTGTCGTACTCGATCAGTCCGGCGTCCATTTCGCAAAAAATCACATCAGGCAGGCTTGCTCTCGTCCAGAGCCTTGACCTCATCAACCGTCAGACCCAAAGAGTTTGCGATTTCTTCATAGGACAGTTTTCCCAAAGCTAAAAACGAACGAGCCGCTTTGATAGCGTTTGCCTTGACTGCTTCATTTCTCATATCTTCCATAACCTTGCACATAGTCGCAACTCCTTCCGTATCTTCTTTGAAATAGCGAACTCTGTCAGCCAGAATCTGATAGTGCATCTCTTCGGCGCTGGTGCAGGAACTCGGCACAGGCTTTGTCCTCAAACACCTTATTCATAAAATCATCGTCCAGCAAACGCAGACCGCGTAAACGCTGCAAATCCTCTGCGTGCTTGCGCTCAAAATCTAAATCGGACATCACTTCACATCCTATCTCATCTATAATATAACATGGAAATACCAATGGTTCAAGCTGTTGTTTTTGAACTTTTTCGCCAGTTCGTTATTTCGCTGGCGCTGTTCTGATAATGACATATTGATGCTCCTATCAACAAATGCAAAGAGGCTGTCTCATAAAGAGACAGCCCCTTTTGGTGCTTATTGATCGGGATGTGTTGATTGGGGTGGCTTACTTGCCGAAGTAACGCTTCAGCAGGCCAGCCAGGGCCTTGCCGTGGCGGGCCTCGTCGCGGGCCATCTCATGCACGGTGTCGTGGATGGCGTCCAGGTTCAGGGCCTTGGCACGCTTAGCCAGGTCGGTCTTGCCGGCGGTGGCGCCGTTCTCGGCCTCAACGCGCATCTGCAGGTTCTTCTCGGTGGAGTCGGTCACGACCTCGCCCAGCAGCTCGGCGAACTTCGCAGCGTGCTCAGCCTCTTCCCAAGCGGCCTTCTCCCAGTACAGGCCGACCTCAGGATAGCCCTCGCGGTGGGCCACACGGGCCATGGCCAGGTACATGCCGACCTCGGTGCACTCGCCGGTGAAGTTGGCACGCAGGTCCTCCATGATGTCCTCCGGAGCGCCCTGGGCCACGCCGACCACGTGCTCAGCAGCCCAGCTCATTTCGGGGCCCTGCTCCACGAACTTAGAAGCGGGAGCATGGCACTGAGGACATTCCTTGGGGGGCTGCTCGCCCTCGTAAACATAACCACAAACGCTGCAAACAAACTTTTTCATATTCAAATACCTCCATATCTGTTCCCCCGAAGGGGATGAGAATCGTTGATGTTCTTAGGTTCTCCGGACAAGCACCCTGTCCTTGGGAACAACTCTATTTTACACGTTGCTCTTCCCTTTGTAAACCCTCAAAACCATGATATTTGGGCCTTTATTTGCAAATTAAGGTGACCTGGGTCACAGCTTTTTGATCGTCTCCAAGAGGGCCTGCCGGTCATACAAAGCAGACAAAACCGGCAGCATCGCGTTGGGGGAAAGATGGGCCGGCAGGTCCAGGGCCTGGAGCAGCGCCTGCCGCTTTTCCTTGCTCCCCGGCCCACCGGACAGGCCCCAGGCGAAGAGGTCTGCCTTGGTCAGCGGCGGGGCCTTGGGAGCCTCGTCTCCGCCGTCTAAGATCGTCGCCCCGGCCTGTCGGAGGGCCTGCTCCAGGACCGCCGGTGACATTCCCTCGACGCCCAGCTTTCCCTCCTTGCCGGGGTGCTTTTTGCGCTTTTCCTTGCCGGGGCGGTCGGGGATGTACGCCTGCTTCACCTGGTCCTTGGGCAAGGCCCCTTTCAGGTAATTGCGGATGACGAAGCCCGCCCCGTCGCTGTCGGTGAGGAGGATGAGGCCCCGCTTCTCCCCCACCCGGCGCAGGAGCGCCAGCTTCTCCTTGTCCTTGAAAATGCCAAAACCAGACGTTTCCAAAATCACGGCATCAACCACTTGAGAGAGGGTATTTTTGTCATAGCGGCCCTCGACCACGATGGCCTCTTGGATCTTTAACATGCTCTCCCTCCTGCGGCCAGCTCCAGCATCAGGGAGACCAGCAGATCGTTCGGGTCCGCCCCGGCCACGGATTTCATGGCCAGGTCCGTCTCGGCGCAGCGGCGCATGGCCGTGCGGCACCAGTCCAACCCGTGGCGGCGGGCCATGTCCATGAGCTTGTCCGCCGGATACGTCGAGCGCATCCCCCACAGCTCCATGAGCCACCGGCTGCTCTGCCGGGCCTCCAGGGCCACCCGCGCCGTGTAGAGCTGGCGGAAGTGCTTGCCCAGCACGGCCAGGATCATGATCGGCTCCTGCCGCAGCTGAAAAAGGTCCCCCAGGGTCGCAAAGGCCTGGTCCATCTGCCGCCGCCCCAGGGCGTCGGTCATCTCAAAGACCTTCGCGTCGATCACAGGGATGGCCACTGCGTCGATGTCCTGCCGGGTCACCCGGCGGTTTTTCGCAAAGGCCCCGATCTTGCCGATCTCGGAAATGAGGCCGTTCATCAAATCTCCGCAGAGGAAGATGAGGTACTGGGCGTCCGCCGTGTCGATCTCATGCCCCAAGGCCCGGAACCGGCGGCCGATCCAGTCGACCAAGTCTCCCTGCTGCTGGCGGGCAAATTGGACCACTTGGCCCTTTTCCTGGATGGCCCCCGCCAGCTTTCTCATGCGAGCGTCGCTCTTGTAGGGCACGGTGTCGTAGACAAAGACCAGGCAGCAATACTCCGGCAGGTCCGACAAGATCTTCGTCATGGCCGTGCGCTCTCCCTCCGGGGCCTTGAACAGGTCGTAGTCGTTGACCACGATCAGGGTCCGGGGGCTCATCATGGGCAGGGCGTCCACCGTCTCCCCCAGGCGCTGGGCGGTCAGGCCCTTGCCGGGGAGGAGATGATAGTTGAAGCTCTCCATGCCGCCGGGGATGAGCTTGGCCTTCATCTGATCCAGATAGTAGTCCCGGAGATAGGCCTCCTCTCCGTGGAAAATGTACAGGGAGCCGATGGTCCCCTGGGACAGGTCTTTCTTGAACTTCCGATAGACCGCTTGGACGGCGGACTTGTCGTTTCGTTTCGTTGCCATTTAGGATGTCTCCCCTTCCTGGGCGTAGATGGTGATGCTGCCGTGGCGGTCGGTGCGGTAAATGGCAGCCCCTGCTGCTTCCAGCCGCGCTAGCGTCTCCGGGGCCGGGTGGCCGTAGGCGTTGCGTCCCACGGAGATCATGGCCAAGTCCGGCCGGGTCACTTGCAGCAAGGCTTCGCTGGTGGAATACTTCGAGCCGTGGTGCCCGGCGATGAGGCACTCGATGTCCGGCAGCTTCTCCCGGTTGGCCAGGCGCACCTCTTCCTCCCCCGGCATATCGCCGGTGAGCAGAGCCTCCCAAGTGCCCTTGGCGCAGAGGACGGAGACGCATTGCTCGTTGCTCTCCCCGCCGCTGCCCACGGGGGCGTAGAGCGTCAGCCGGGCCTGGCCCAGCGCCACCTGACATGTCTCTGTCACATAGTGGATCGGGATGCCCTGCTCCGCCGCCTGGGCCTCGATCTCCTGGCGCAGCGGGCTGTCCTGGTCCACGTCCGGGGCGGCGATGGCCCCGACCTTGACCCGGTCCAAAAGCTCCGGCACGCCCCCGGCGTGGTCCTCGTGAAAATGCGTTAGGACCAAGAGATCCACATTGCTGGAGCCGATGGACTGCAAATAGGTCGCCGCCGTGTCCCCCGGTCGTTTCGTCCCGCCGCAGTCGATGAGCGCACGGGACTTCTGGGATGTCACGACCACGCTCTGCCCCTGCCCCACATCCAAGACAGTCAGCGCCAGGTCTTGTCGCTGCGCGGTCTTTGCCGTGAGCAGGGCGGACAGGCACAGCGTCACCACGCAGGCACAGGCCGGCAAGATAGGCCGTTTCTCTTTGACCGGAGCCAGGAGATACAGCAGCACAAGCCCATAGACGAACAAGGCCCACGCCGCGTAATAGCCCCGGTCCATCTCCACCGCCGCCAGGCTGATCTGACTAGCCTTCCCCGCAAACCAGAAAAAATAGCGAATGTGCAGACCCACCAGCCCGGCCAGGAGATGCCCGACGGGAAAACAAACTGCGCCCACCAGCACCGACAGCGCCCCGCCCACAAAGGCCAGGGACACCGCCCAGCTCGCGCAGAGATTCGCCAGGGGGGCAATGAGCGAAAACCGCCCGAAATAATACCAGGACAAGGGAACGGTAAAGACCATCGCCGCCAGACTGACGGTCAGGATCCCGAACACCGGTCGCAGCCAGCGTTTCGCTTTGCGGGGAAAGGGCTTCAGCCAGGCCTTGCACCAGTTCTCCCCAAAGAGCAGGATCCCCAGCGTGGAAAGAAACGAAAATTGCAGACCCGCGTTGGCCGCCGCCCAGGGGTTCCAGGCCAGCAAAAGCAGGAGGGCCGTGCTCAGCCCGGTAAAGCAGTTGTACTCCCGCCCCAAGAGCGGGGCCAGCAGGGCCAGGGTGCATAAGATCGACGCTCGAACCGTCCCCGGTCCGCTGCCGGTCATGAGACAGAAGGCCAGCAGGACCGGCAGCAAGACAAGCAGCGAGCGTTTCTTCCTGGAGTCCAGGAAAAGCGTCAGCACACCCATGAGAAACGTCACGTGCAGACCAGAGATCACCACCACATGCCCCAGACCGACCCGGTTGAAATTGTCCTTGTCCGCCTGTTCCAAGCCGCTCTTATCTCCGGTCAAAATGGCTCGGAGAAAGCCTGCCTCATGTTCGGGATACAGGCGGTCGATGGTCTGTCTGATCTTCCCGGACAAAATCGTCAGGGCATAGCGGGGCGGGATGCCCTCCGCTTTTGTGACGGTGATGTCACCGTAAGCCTTGGCACTCAGGTGGATGCCCTGGGAGGCGTAGTACAGGCTGTCCTCCCCGCGGGAGGCATCCGCCGGGGTGCAGTAGGCCACGCAGGAGAGCTTGTCCCCTGGGCGCAAGTCCGACAGGCCGCTGTCTCCATAGAGGAGGGCAGAGACCTTACGGCCCTCCCCCTCCCCGGCCTGGAGGATCACGCGGGCACCGTAGTCTGTGCGCTCCGGCCAGCGGGTGACGACGGCATCCAGCTGCACCGTTCGGTTTTCCATGGCCTGGGCTGGGGAGACAAACACCGCGCCATAAACCACCAGCCACACCAGGGCGATCCCCGCCCCTGCCAGCAGCCGCCGGGCCTGGGGCCAGCGGCCCAGGCCACGGAGCAGAAAGCCGATGGAAACACAGGCCAAGCCCACCGCCGCCAGCCAGACAGCTCCGCCCAGGAGCACACCCGCCAGAGACGCCAGGGCAAAGCCCACCGTGAACCAGATGAGGGGCGTAGACGGCACCCTTTGTAATGTTAGAACCGGCACGCTGCATCACCTCGCTGAGCAAAAAGGCCCGCGCCGCCGGAGGGGGCGCGGGCTTTTCGTTTGGTGGGATCGATCGGCTTCGATCAGCCGGGAGGCCAGGTCATGTCCCGGCCGGCCAGGACGTGGAAATGCAGGTGGAAGACGCTCTGTCCCGCCTGCTCCCCGCAGTTGGACACCACGCGGAAGTCGGTGATGCCCTGCTCCTGGGTGATCTTGCTGATGACCTCGAAGCAGTGGGCCACCACGGCAGAGTTTTCCGGGGTAATGGCCCCGCAGGACTTGATGTGGGCCTTGGGGATCACCAGAAAGTGCGTGGGGGCCTGGGGGTCGATGTCGTAGAAGGCATAGACCTGGTCATCCTCATAGACCTTCTTGGAGGGGATCTCTCCCCCCGCGATCTTGCAGAATAAGCAGTCGCTCATGGGGTTGCTCCTTTCGTGATTTTTTCTGGTTTATTGTTCGGGGACCACGGCGAAGAAGGTCAGGTCCCCGTCGCTGTCGTTGATGAGGCTGTGGGCGTGCCCCTTGGGGCAGTAGTGGCAAGCGCCGGGGGCGAGCAGCTCATAGACGCCGTCGCACAGGACCTTGCCCGTGCCGGCGAGGACATACAGCACCTCACAGTTCGTCTCGTGGGTGTGCAGCCCGATCGAGGCCCCGGCGGGGAGGCGGCCCTGCATGACCTTGCCCATCGCATCGGTGAACATATGGGCGTGGACCTCTTTCTCGCCCCCGCGCATGTGGGGGATGACGGTCTCGGGAATGGCAGAAAAGTCAATCAGCATAGCATCTTCTCTCCTTTGCTCACAGGCCCAGCTTCACGGCCACGTAATCGTCCACAGAGGCCAGGGCATCGTCGATCTTGAGCTTATCTTTGCCGCCGCCCATGGCGCTGTCGGGCTTGCCGCCGCCCTTGCCGCCGCAAATGGTGCAGACGTTCTTGACCAGGTCGCCGGCCTTGATGCCCTTGGCGATGGCGTTCTTGCCGCAGACGGCCAGGAAGGAGATCTTCTCATCGCTGGTGGAAGCCAGGACCGCCACGACGTTGGGCTCTTTGTCCTTCAGGAAGTCGCCCATCTGGCGCAGCGTGGCGGCGTCCACATTCTCGCGGGAGGCCGTCAGGACCTTCAGCTCACCCACGGTCTTGGCGGACATGAGGAACTGGCGGGCTTCGCCGACGGAGGCCTCGGCCTTGAACTTCTCGATCTCCTGGTGCAGCTTCTTGGCCTCGGTCATCATGGCCTTGGCCTTCTCCCGCAGCTCACCGGGCTTGGCCTTGAGAACGGCAGCGGCCTCAAAGAGCATCTTCTGATTCTGATTCATCACGTCCAGAGAGAGCTTGCCGGTGGTGGCCTCGATGCGGCGCACGCCGGAGGCCACGGAGAACTCATTGGAGATATGGAACACGCCGACCTTGGCGGTGTTGGACAGGTGGGTGCCGCCGCAGAACTCGACGGAGTAGCCCTCGCCCATGTCCACCACGCGGACGACCTCGCCGTACTTCTCGCCGAAGAGGGCGATGGCACCCTTCTTCTTGGCCTCTTCAATGGGCAGTTCCTCGGTCACAACGTCGTAGCCTTCCAGCACGGCCTCGTTGACCAGGGCGCTGACCTTGGCCAGCTCCTCGGCCGTCAGGGCGGAGAAGTGGGTGAAGTCGAAGCGCAGGCGGTCAGGCTCCACCAGAGAACCGGCCTGGTGGACGTGGTCACCCAGCACGGTCCGCAGGACCTTGTCCAGCAGGTGGGTGGCGGTGTGGGCCCGCATGATGGCCTTACGGCGGTCCACGTCGATGGTGGCGGTCACCGTGTCGCCCACCTTCAGGCTGCCCTGGGTGAGCTTGCCGTAGTGCATAAACTTGCCGCCCTTGTTCTTCTGCACGTCGGTGACGTTGTAGGTCATGCCCTCGGCGGTGATGGTGCCGTGGTCGGCCACCTGGCCGCCCATCTCGGCGTAGAAGGGGGTGGTGTCCAGGACCACGATGGCCTCCATGCCGGAGACGATCTCGTCCACCAGCTGATCCTCCGCCACGATCGCGACCACTTTTGCGCCGGTGATCTCGGTCTTGTCATAGCCGTCGAAGACGGTGGAGGGGATCTCCTTGCCGAACTCCACGCCGGACCAGCCCAGATCGCCCAGGGCCTCGCGGGCCTTCCGGGCGCGGACGCGCTGGGCCTCCATCTCCTCGTCGAAGGCGACGCGGTCCAGGGTCATGCCCTCGTCCTGGACCATCTCCTCGGTCAGGTCCACGGGGAAGCCGTAGGTATCATAGAGCTTGAAGGCATCCTTGCCGGAGAACTGCGTCTCACCCTTGGCCTTGTGCTCGGCCAGCAGGTCGGCGAAGATCTTCATGCCGCCGTCGATGGTCTTGGCAAAGTTCTCCTCCTCGGTGCGGACGACCTTGGTGATATAGTCCTGCTTCTGGCGCAGGTCCTTGTACTCGCCCTCGTTCTCGTGGATGACGGTATCCAGGATCTGATACAGGAAGGGCTCGTTCACGCCCAGCAGCTTGCCGTGGCGGGCAGCCCGGCGGAGCAGGCGGCGCAGGACATAGCCCCGGCCCTCGTTGGAGGGCAGCACGCCGTCGCAGATCATGAAGGTAGCGGAACGGATGTGGTCGGTGATGATCCGCAGAGACACGTCACTGGCCTGGCTGTCGCCGTAGTGCGCACCGGTCAGCTCAGAGACTTTATTCGTGATGTTCATCACGGTGTCCACGTCGAACAGGGAGTTGACGTTCTGACAGATGACGGCCAGACGCTCCAGACCCATGCCGGTGTCGATGTTCTTCTGGGCCAGCTCGGTGTAGTGGCCCTCGCCGTCGTTGTCGAACTGGGTGAAGACGTTGTTCCAGACCTCCATATAGCGGTCGCAGTCGCAGCCGGGCTTGCAGTCGGGGCTGCCGCAGCCGAACTCCTCGCCGCGGTCGTAATAGACCTCAGAGCAGGGGCCGCAGGGACCGGAGCCGTGCTCCCAGAAGTTGTCTTCCTTGCCCATGCGGTAGATGCGGTCCTCCGGGATGCCCACTTCGTCCCGCCAGATGTTGAAGGCCTCGTCATCCTCCTGGTAGACGGAGGGATACAGCCGGTCCTTTTCCAGGCCCACCCACTTGGGGTCGGTCAAAAACTCCCAGGTCCAGGCAATGGCCTCGTGCTTGAAGTAATCGCCGAAGGAGAAGTTGCCCAGCATCTCGAAATAGGTGCCGTGGCGGGCGGTGTGGCCGATGTTCTCGATGTCGCCCGTCCGGATACATTTCTGGCAGGTGCAGACCCGGCGGCGGGGCGGCTCCTCCTCCCCCTTGAACCAGGGCTTCATGGGGGCCATGCCGGCGTTGATGAGCAGCAGGGAGGGGTCGTTCTCCGGCACCAGGGGGAAGCTGGGCAGGCGCAGGTGTCCCTTGGACTCAAAGAAGGTCAGGAACATCTCTCTCAATTCATTCAATCCATAATACTTATGCATAACATACCTCCGATGTGAAAATACAAAAAGACTGCAAAAACGGAAACAAAAAAAGCCCCTCCCCACCATAGGGACGGAGCTTCACGCTGCGCGGTACCACCCTAATTTCACAGGCAGGCAACACACGCCTGTGATCTCAGTTCATTCTGTAACGGGAATGTCCCGGTCCGGTCCTCCCGGACGGCTCGGAAGTGGCTTTGCGCTGGGCTGGGCCGAGGGGCTTTCACCGCTCCCCCTCTCGCTTGGGCCGCCGCTGACGCATGGGCTTCCTCATGGCCATGATTACGTTATCATCGCTTGGTTGTTTTCTATTCTACCATGCTTTTTCCCGCTGTCAAGGGCGGAAATCGACGAATCCTCCGGGGATTTTGACGGAAAGATGGTGGAGGGCGCGAAAAACCGGCAGCAGGACGCGCCTTGCTGCCGGTTTTGGGTTCCTTAGGAATGGGTTGGGATGGGTCTTCTCAGCCCTTCTGGCCCAGGGCGAAAGCGACCTTATTCAGCTCCAGGACCTTAGCGGGGACGTTGGCCTCCAGAGAGGCCTGCCAGGCCTCGGCAGGGATGTTGGGGAAATAATGGGACAGGCGGCCCATGAGGACCATGTTCACCGCCTTGGAGGACCCGGCCTGGTCGGCCAGGGCCAGGCAGTCCATGGCATCCACTTTGATGCCCTTGGCCCGCATCTTATCCACCAGATCCTCCGGGTACTTGGCCAGGCCCGCAATGACGGGCATAGGCTCCATCTGCTGGGTGTTGGTGACGATCTGGCCGGTGGGTTTCAGATACTCGATCCAGCGGGCGGCCTCCAGCAGCTCAAAGGAGACGATGAAGTCGGCCTCGCCCTTGTCGATGATGGGCGAATAGACCTTGTCGCCGAACCGGACATAGGTGACCACGCTGCCGCCCCGCTGGCTCATGCCGTGGACCTCGGAGACCTTCACGTCATACCCGGCGTTCACCAGCAGGTGGCCCAGCATCTTGGAGGCCAGCAAGGAGCCCTGGCCCCCCACGCCTACGATCATAATATTCACAGTTTCCACTTGGCGTATCCTCCTCAAAATCAAACAGTCAAGGCGTCCCGGTGGCACATCTGCATGCACACCTGGCAGCCGATACATTGGGTCTTGTCGATCTCCGCCTTCCCGTCCCGCAGACTCAGGGCCGGGCAGCCGATGCGCATACACAGGCCGCAGCCGTTGCACTTGTCGTGGTCCACCTTCAGGGGGGCAGCCTTGGGGACCTCTTTCAGCATCACGCAGGGACTGCGGGTGATGATGACGGAGGGCTCCTCGGCAGCCAGTTCCTCTTTCAGGACCTGGTCCATCTCTTTCAGGTGGTTGGGGTTCACCACCCGCACCCGCCGGAAGCCCACGGCCTTGCACAGGGCCTCCAGATCCACTTTCCCCGCCGGTTCGCCCCGGAGGTTCTTGCCGGTGGTGGGGTTCTGCTGGTGGCCGGTCATACCGGTGATGGAGTTGTCCAGGATCAGGACGGTGGAGTTGGTGCGGTTGTAGGCAATGTCCGTGATGCCGGTGATGCCGGAGTGGATGAAGGTGGAGTCGCCGATCACGGCCACGCTGTTCTTCTCGTGGGCCGCGCCGCCGGCCAGATTAAAGCCGTGCAGACCGGAGCAGGAGGCCCCCATGCAGACGTTCAGGTCCATGGCGTTCAGGGGCGGCATGACGCCCAAGGTGTAGCAGCCGATGTCGCCATAAACCATGCACTTATTTTTCGACAGGGTGTAGAACACGCCCCGGTGGGGACATCCGGCGCACATGACGGGGGGACGACCGGGAATTTCGTCTTCCAGCGTGACGGTCTCCTTCTCCGGCCGACCGAGACAGCGGGCGACGACCCCCTGGGTCAGCTCGTCGATCATGGGCAGGACGTCTTTGCCGCTGACCTCCACGCCGATCTGCCGGCAGTGGTTCTCAATGATGGGCTCCAGCTCTTCCACCACCAGGACCTTGTCCACCTGGGCGGCAAAGTCCTGAATCTTCTGCACCGGCATCGGCCAGGACAGGCCCAGCTTCAGCACGCAGGCTTTGTCGCCAAAGACCTCGCGGACGTATTGATAGCTGGTGGAAGAGGTGATGATGCCGATGGAGGTATCCTCCCCCATCTCCATGCGGTTGAGGAAGGTGGTCTCTGCCAGCTCCGTCATGGCGGCGGTGCGTTCCTCGACGCGATGGTGCGCCTTCATGGAGTTGGTGGTCATCATGACCCGCAGAGGGTCCTTCACATACTCCCGCTTGGGGACCTCCTGCCGCTCTCCCTTCTCCACGATGCTTTGGGAGTGGGAGA
The DNA here is from genome assembly GCA_004556345.1 of Clostridiales bacterium. Lineage (GTDB taxonomy): Bacteria > Bacillota > Clostridia > Oscillospirales > Oscillospiraceae > Evtepia. Next base: position 12,956 of record SFHQ01000016.1, read on the forward strand.
TCCGCGTACACATCCGCAGTAAGACGGGCGTGTGGTATTCCTCGGAGAGGCGAAACGCCTCCTTGGCAAAGGTCAGCGCCTCCTGGCTGTCCGAAGGCTCCAGCATGGGGACCTTGGCAGAGATGGCGTAGTGGCGGGAGTCCTGCTCGTTCTGGGACGAGAACATGCCGGGGTCATCCGCCACGCAGATGACGAGGCCCGACTCGACGCCCTGATAGGAAATGGTAAACAGCGGGTCCGCCGCCACGTTCAGGCCCACGTGCTTCATGCAGCAGGCCGAGCGCACACCACCCAGGGCAGCCCCGTGGGCCACCTCCAGGGCGACCTTTTCATTGGGCGCCCACTCGCAGTAGATCTCCGGGTATTTGGCGGCTTCTTCGGTGATCTCCGTGCTGGGGGTACCGGGGTAGCTGGAGATCACGCCGCACCCGGCTTCGTATAGTCCACGGGCAACGGCTTTGTTGCCCAGCATCAGTTCTTTCATGTGTTCCTCCGTGTTTCGTTGTCTTCCTGGGGGGCCGTCTCGCCCTCCTTGGTCTGCTCCACCCGTTCCATCACCTCGGCCAAGGCTCCGGTGCCGTAGTTCAGGACCCGGTTGACCCGGCTGACCGTGGCGGAGCTGGCCCCGGTCTCGCTGAGGATGGTGGTGTAGACCTTGCCGGCGTGGAGCATCTTGGCCACGTCGAACCGCTGCTCCATGGCCCGCAGCTCGGTCACGGCGCACAGATCGTCAAAAAACCGGCAGCATTCCTCCACGCTATTCAGGGCGGCGATGTGCTCATATAGATCCAGGCTGCGCTCTTTCTTCTTTGCTCTCGGCATGGCGTTTCCCTCCTTGCGGCGTATGGCGTTGTCTTAGCTCCGGTTCTGCTGGGCCACCAGATGCTCGGCCCCGTAGCGCTTGCGCAGGACGGGCTTTTCGATCTTGCCGGTGGCGTTGCGGGGGATCTCGGCGAAGATGATCTTCCGGGGGCGCTTATACCGGGGCAGAGCCAGGCAGAAGTCATTGATCTCCGCCTCGTCGCAGACGGCACCGGGCTTGAGCTCGATGACTGCGCCGCAAATTTCGCCCAGACGCTTGTCGGGCAGGCCGATGACGGCCACGTCCTTGATCTTGTCGTTGGTGCGCAGGAAGTCCTCGATCTGGACGGGGTAGATGTTCTCGCCGCCGGAGACGACCACGTCCTTCTTCCGGTCCACCAGGAAGTAGAAGCCGTCGGCGTCCTGCATGGCCATGTCGCCGGTGTAGAGCCAGCCGTCCTTCAAGACCTCGGCGGTGGCTTCGGGGTTGTTGTAATAGCAGGTCATGACGCCGGGACCCTTCACGCACAGCTCGCCGACCTCGCCCTGGGGCACGGCGTTGCCCTGCTCGTCCACGACCTTGACCTCCCAGCGGTAGCCGGGGATGCCGATGGCACCGACCTTGTGGATGTTCTCCATGCCCAGGTGGACGCAGCCCGGGCCGGTGGACTCGGACAGGCCGTAGTTGGTGTCGTACTTGTGGTGGGGGAAATACTCCTTCCAGCGGCGGATCAGGGAGGGGGGCACGGGCTGGGCGCCGATGTGCATCAACTTCCACTGGTCCAGCTTGTAGTCGGACAGCTTGATGTCGCCCCGGTCCAGAGCGTCCAGAATGTCCTGCGCCCAGGGCACCAGCAGCCAGACGATGGTACATTGCTCGTCGGAAACAGCCTTGAGAATGATCTCCGGGGAGGTCCCCTTCAGCAGCACGGCCTTGCTCCCGGCGAACAGACTGCCCATCCAGTGGAACTTTGCGCCGGTGTGGTACAGGGGCGGGATACAGAGGAAGGTATCGTCATGCTGGATGTCATGGTGCTTCTGCTCCATCTCAGCGGCCTGGGTCAGGCTGCGGTGCTTATGTAGAATGGCCTTGGGGAAGCCGGTGGTGCCGGAGGAGAAGTAGATGGCGCCGTCGTCATCGTCGGTGATGAGGACCTGGGGAGGCGCAGAGGAGCAGTCGGCAGACAGCTCCCGGTAGCTCTCGGCAAAGGTCGGGCAGTTGTCGCCCACGTAGATGAGCAGGCGGCCCTTGCTCAGCTTCTCGGCCACGCTCTCGATCCGGCCGATGAACTCCGGCCCGAAGACCAGGACCTGGACCTCCGCCAGGTCGGCGCAGTATTCGATCTCCTCGGCGGAGTAACGGAAGTTGAAGGGCACCGCCAAGGCCCCGGTCTTGAGGATGCCGAAGTAGATGGGCAGCCACTCCAGGCAGTTATACATCAGAATGGCCACCTTGTCGCCCTTTTTCACGCCGCGGGAGAGCAGCATGTTGGCAAAGCGGTTGGCCTTTTCGTTAAAGACGTTCCAGGTGATCTCCCGGCGATACGGCTCGTCGGTGGTGGGCTGGATAAGGTCATATTCCTTCCAGGTCATCCGGCGGGTCTCTTTGATCTCAGGGTTCAGTTCCACCAGGGCGGTCTCGTTGCCGTAGAGCTTGACGTTGCGTTCCAAAAAATCAATAACGGGCATAGTGACGGTCCTTTCTCTGTGACGGGTCCAAAGCGGATGCTTCATCCTTTACAGCTTTAAACCCTTAGTGCATTATGTTTTACTCTAGCACGACAGAGCAGGAAAGTCAAGGGAGCCGTTCGACTCCCTTGCTGTTTCCGTCAAAAATTTTCCCTCAGGGCTGGTCCAGCTTGGCCTCCAGCTGCCGCAGCAGGGCCTCACTCTCCTGGGCCACGGCCTGCAAGGCCCCGGCCTGGAAGGGAGAGCGGAGGCCGGCCTCCTCCAGCAGGTCGGTAAAGACCTTCTCCCCGCCCTGGGAGAGGAAGCGAACGTAGCGGGCGAAGGCGTCCGCGTAGTCCTTCCGGCTCTCCAGCAGGAATTGCAGGGCTGCCGTCTGGGCCAGGCAGTAGTCGATATAATAGAACGGCGTCTCATAGATGTGCATCTGATACTGCCAGCGGGTCCCCTCTTCCAGGTAGGGGATGCCGTCAAAGGTGATGTGGGGGCGGAACTCGGCCTCCAGCTTCCGCCAGGCGGCCTTGCGCTCTTCGGGCGTCCAGTCGGGGTTTTCATAGACCTGGCGCTGGAAGTCGTCCACGATGGTGCCGTAGGGCAGGAAGGACAGGGCATCCAGCAGGTGCATGAACTCATACCGCCCGGCGTCCTCGCCGAAGAACTTGTCCATATAGGGCCAGGCAAAGAACTCCATGCTCATGGAGTGGGTCTCCGCCGTCTCCATGCCGCCCACGCCCAGCTCGACCACGAACTTGTTGTCGGCCGTCTTGTAGTCGGCGAAGGCGTGCCCGGCCTCGTGGGTGACCACATCCACGTCCCCGGCGGTGCCGTTGAAGTTGGCCAGAATAAAAGGCTGGTGGTAGGCGGGGAAATGGGTGCAGTAGCCGCCGCCCCACTTGTTCTTGCGGCTGTCCACGTCGAAGGCTTCTGTTTCCAGCATGAAGTCGATGAACTTCCCGGTCTCCTCGCTCATGTCGTGGTACATGGCGCGGGCGGCGGCGAAGATCTCCTCCTTGCCGCCCTTGGGGGCGGGGTCGCCCTGAGGGAAGATGAGGTCGTAGTCATAGAGCATCAGGGGCTCGACTCCCAGCTTCTCCCCGATCTCCTTCCGCAGGCGGGCCACCACGGGCACGATGTCCCGGCGGACATTCTCGCGGAACTGCTTCACTTCCTCCGGGCCGTAGCACAGGCGGCCCATGCGGTAGTAGCCCAGCTCGACGAAGTTCCGGTAGCCCATCTTCTTCGCCATCCGGTCGCGGATGTGGACGAGCTGGTCGAAGAGGCCGTCCAGCTGCTCGCTGTGGGCTTTCAGGGTCTTGCCCAGGACCTCGTAGGCCTCTTTCCGGGTGGCCCGGTCGGGGGATTTGGCGTATTTCATCAGCATGGGCCGCGGCAGCTTTTCGCCCCGGAACTCGAACTCCATGCCCGCCATCATCTGGGAGTATTGGCTGACCACCTGATTCTCTGCGATCATGTCCTCGATGATCTCCGGGGACATGGCTTTCAGCTCTACCTCAAAGGACCGGAAGACCAGGGGGATGATCTCACCCTGCTCCTCCAGCTCCTGGCGGAAGGGCGTGGCCAGCATGGCCTTGGTGTACTCTAAGAGATAGTTCTGGGCCTGGGGGCCGACCTCATCGTAATACTCTTTCTCCGCCAGGTAGAACGCATCTGCGGTGTTGATGCTGTACCGCATATAGGACAGGGCCTCGGCGGTCTCCCAGCGGATGATCAGGTCGTTGCACTTGTCTCTTGCCGCCAGCACTTCTTGGGCAGAGGCGGCGTTCTTCACCTGCTCGATGATGGCCGCGGCCTCTTTCCCAAAGTCCTCGATGGGCAGGCGGGTATACTCCAGTTCACTGACTTTTTTCATGAATTTTTATCCTTTCCAAACGGTAAGTCTCGGATCGCCGGGCGGCCGTGGAGGCTCTCGGCGGCCCTCACGCCCCGGCAAATGGCCTCTTCGACAGCGCGGGCGGCTAAGATGCCCACGGCATCCGGGTCGGCGGCGACGCTGCCGCAGGCCATGGCGAACATACTGTCCCCATCAAAGGTGGCGTTGGCGGGACGGACGGCGCGGGCGATGCCGTTCTGGGCCACGGCAGCGAGCTTCGCCGTCTGGGGCTTGGTCAGGGCGGCGTTCGTCACAACACAGCCGATGACGGTGTTCTGCCCCACGAACTTCTCGCTGAACACATCCAGCTGCCGCTCCCCGTGGGCGATGAGCCACTCCTCGGAGTTGGCAAAGCCGGTGTTTTCGTCGTTTCTGGCCCCGGCGATGATCTGGCCGTGGTCCCACACGTCGCCCATGGCGTTGCAGGCGACCACAGCCCCCACCATCAGGTCCCCCTGGCGGTAGGCGCAGCAGCCGATGCCGCCCTTCATGGCGAACTTTGCCCCGCGAATTTTCCCCACCGTGCAGCCGGTGCCCGCGCCGAAGTTGCCCTCCTGCAAGGGGCCGCCCTGTAAGGCGGCTTCGCAGGCGGCGTAGCCCATGGCCCCGTCGGGGCGCACGTCCATGGCCCCGAACTTGAGGTCAAACAGGACGGCGGCACAGACGTTGGGGACCACCGTCACCAGCACGTCCCGGCCGATCTTCTCCTCCTCCAGTTTTTTCATCACGCCCCCGGCGGCATCCAGGCCAAAGGCGCTGCCCCCGGTGAGGACCACGGCGTGGACCACAGACCGGTTGCACAGCGGATCCAGCGCAGCGGTGTCCCGCGTGCCGGGGGACCCGCCCCGGATGTCCACACCGGTGACGGCTCCCTGGGGACATAGGATGACGGTGCAGCCGGTCCCGGCTGCCACGTCTTGCACCTGGCCGAAGGAAAAGCCGGGGATCTCGTGCAGTTCTATTCTTTCCATCGTTCGTCTCTCCAACCCGCTTTTTTGAGACAAGGCGGGTCTTTTTTCATTTTTTGTGAAAAACCGCGGAGGGGCGTACCCCTCCGCGGCGAAGTTGCTCAGGCGTTGGTCTGGTTTTCCCGGTCCCGCTGGACCAGGGCCTCGCCCACGGTGTAGATGTCTCCGGCCCCGACGGTCAGGATCAGGTCGCCGGGCTGGGCCATGTCATAGAGCCAGTCCGTCAGCTGGGCAAAATTGGCGGCGGCCTTGGCACCGGGGATGGCAGCGGCCAGGTCGTCGGAGGAGATGCCCACCTCGTTGGTCTCCCGCGCAGCAAAGATCTGCGCCAGGAAGGTCACATCCGGCTTTTTCAGCACCTCGGCGAACTCATCGAAGAGCGCCTTGGTGCGGGTGTAGGTATGGGGCTGGAAGGCGCAGATGACGCGCTGGTACCCCAGGTTGGAGGCCATGCCCAGCAGGGCCTTTAATTCGCCGGGGTGGTGCGCATAGTCGTCATAAATGTCTGCGCCCTTGGCCTTGCCCTTGAACTCAAACCGGCGGCCGGCCCCCCGGAAGTCCTGCAAGCCCTGCTGGATGGCCCAGCCGGGGATGCCCAGGACCAGGGCGGCAGCGGCGGCGGCGATGGCGTTTTTCACGTTATGCTCGCCGGGCACTTGCAGGGTGATATGGGCCTTGGGTTCGTCGTTCCACACCACATCAAAGGAGGGGAAGCCGTGGTCCCAGGTGAGGTTTTCCGCGTGGAAATCCCCGTGGTGCAGGCCGAAGGTCAGAACGTCCTCCTTGCCCTTCAGGGCCGCCATGGTGTTCTCGTCCTCGCCGTTGGCCAGCACGGTGCCGCTTTGGGGCACCAGGTCGGCGAAGGCCCGGAAGGAGTGTTCCACGTCGTCCAGGTCTTTGAAGAAGTCCAGATGGTCGGCTTCAATGTTCAGGATGACGGCGACGGTAGGATAGAAGGACAGGAAGGAGTTGCAATACTCGCAGGACTCCAGAATAATGGTCTTGCCCTTGCCCACCCGGTGGCCGGTGCCCAAAATGGGCAGGGTGCCGCCGATCATCACGGTGGGGTCGATGCGGGCGGCCATGGCGATGTGGGTACACATGGAGGTCGTGGTCGTTTTGCCGTGGGTGCCGGAGATGCACAGGGCGTTTTCATACCGCCGCATGATAGACCCCCAAGCCTGGGCCCGCTCGAAGACGGGGATGCCCGCAGCGTGGGCAGCGGCGATCTCCGGGTTGCTGTCGTGGACGGCGGCGGTGCGGATGACCAGGTCCTTCCCTGCCACGTTTTCGGGCAGGTGGCCAATGGTCACGGGGATGCCCAGGGAGCGCAGATGCTCCACGGCAGGGCTTTCTTTCATATCGGAGCCGGAGATGATGAGGCCCTCCCCCTGGAGCACTTCAGCCAGGGGGGACATGGACACACCACCGATGCCCACCAGATGCGCCCGCTTGCCGGGCACGATATAGTCATGGATTCGATCAATAGCCATTGGGTTTACACACCTTTTCCATTCCGCTATACTATATAGGTCAGCGCGGCAACACGCGCCGCGCCAGCGGTTATAATACTATGTCAGTTGATTATTATACTGCAACCCCCATGAGATTGGCAAGCCTTTCCGCGGGCTTTTCCGAAAATTTGCGTTTCCGAAGGGAGGATCCCCATGCTTCGACTCTACGGTGCCACCGGCCTGACCCCGCAAGCGCTCCTGTCCTGGGCCTTGGCAAAAAGTTTTCAGATCCAGGAACTGCCGGAGATCGGGCGGACCGAACACAACAAACCCTACTTCCCCACCCTGCCGGGTCTCCACGTCAACTGGAGCCACAGCGGGCCGTTCGTCCTCTGTGCCCTGGGAAATGCACCGGTGGGGGTAGATATCGAGGTCATCCGCCCCCGCACCGCTTCCCTCCCCCGTTACGCACTGACGGCCTTAGAGTATGCCCGGTATCAGGCCGACGGCGCAGACTGGCCCGCTTTTTACGCCCTCTGGACGAGAAAGGAAGCCTGGTGCAAATACACCGGCCAGGGCCTGCGGCGCCAGTGGGGCGAGGACATCCCGACAGACGGGCTGTTTCTCCGCTCCTACCAAGCCCCCACCTGGCGGGCCGCCCTGTGCGGGGAGGAAGTACCGCCCACCGCCATCGAATGGAAGGAGGAAGCACCATGAAGCTCTCCAAACTATTTTATGACCGGGACACCTGCCAGGTCGCCCAGGACCTTTTGGGAAAATATCTTGTCCGGGTCCAAAACGGCATCCCCCTGGTCGTCCGCATCCAGGAGACGGAGGCTTACGTTGGCCCCATGGATAAGGCCTGCCACGCCTACAACTACCGCCGCACCGCCCGGACCGAAACGCTGTTTGCCCCGCCGGGGACAGCCTACATCTATCTCATCTACGGTATGTACCACTGCCTCAACTTCGTCACCGAGCCGGCGGGGACGCCCTGCGCGGTCTTGCTGCGCGGCGGTGCGGCACGGGCGGGCATCGCTCAAATGGCCCAAAACCGCTATGGGAGATCCCCCGACGAGCTGACCCCTTACCAGCGCAAAAACTTTTTGAACGGCCCCGGCAAGCTCTGCAAAGCCCTGTCTCTGACCAAAGCACAAAACGGCATCTCCCTGCTGGGGGATGCGCTGTATCTCTGCGACCGGCTGGAGGATGTCGGTCTGGTCACGCCGCCGGAGGATACCCTGCCCTTCGATATTTTATCCGGTCCGAGGGTGGGGATCGATTACGCGGAGGAGGCGGTGGCGTTTCCTTGGCGGTATCAGATCAAGCCATAACTTTCTGTGAACGCTTGCATTTGCTTGCAAAATCATGTATCCTAAAGCAAAGGAGCGTGATATTCATGGCAAATACCTCTGCTGTCTATGCACGTATCGACGACAACTTGAAAGAGAATGCAGAAAACATCCTAGCACAGTTGGGGATCACTCCCTCCAGTGCCATCCAGATGTTATACCGACAAATCATCTTACAGCGCGGACTTCCCTTTGACCTCCATCTTCCCCCGGAGCGCCCTGTTGCGATCGGTGGCATGAGCCATGACGAATTGAACCGAGAACTGCAAAAGGGGTTGGATTCTATGCAGAGCGGCAAAATGTATTCTGTAGAAGAGGTCGATGCGATCTTGGCAAAGGAATTTGATTTATGAGCCAAAAGTATCAGGTTCAATATTCCCCCTCTGCTCTTTCTGATCTGAGAAACACCTATTCCTATATTGCCTTTCATCTCAAGGAAGTACGCACTGCTAAACATCAAGTTCGACGAATCCGCAACGCCATCGCAGACCTTTCTTCGTTTCCTTCTCGTTATCCCCCCGTCCTGTGGGAACCATGGAATGGAAAAGGACTGCACAAACTGCCAGTGGACCGATATGTCGTTTACTACCTTGTCAACGACGAAGAACACATGGTAAACATCGTCCGTATCTTTTACGGCGGCAGAGACGCAGAGCGTCTTTTGCAAGAACCGCATTGATATTCCAAGTTGAGAAAAGCACCACCCAAAGCGATGGAACCGCTCTGGGTGGTGCTGTCTTTATGAAATGAGTTACACTTTACTCATAAACTGCGACGCTGCTTTCAGCATCATGCGTTTCGTGCCCACGTTGTCGAAGGCCACCTCCACCAGGGCGTCCCCGCCCATGGGTTGGACGGAGAGGACCATGCCGGTGCCGAAGGCCGCGTGGCGGACCATCTCGCCCTTTCGGAGCTGAAGCAGGGGCTGGGTGGTTTTCGGTGCAGGCTGACGATAGGCCGCCGGAGCCGCGCGGGTGCCGGAGGGGCGGCGGGCGGTGTGGGGCTGCTCTCGGAGACCGGTGTGCGCAGGCTGGGCGATGCGCTCCTCCTGGGACCAGTCGTTGTCCTGGAAGGTGTCCCGCTGGGGGCGGCGGACTTTGCCGCCCACTTCCAGCAGCTCGTTGGGGATCTCCTTCACAAAGCGGGAGGGCAGATTGGCCGAGGTCCGGCCGAAGAGCATCCGCTGGGCGGCGCAGGTGAGGTAGAGGCGTTCCTTCGCGCGGGTCAGGGCGACGTAGCACAGGCGGCGCTCCTCCTCCAGCTCGTCCTCCTCCCCAATGGCCCGGTAGCCGGGGAAGACGCCCTCTTCCATGCCCACGGTGAACACCACGGGGAACTCCAGGCCCTTGGCGGCGTGCATGGTCATGAGGGTCACGCAGTTGTCGTCTTCCTCCACGCTGTCCAGATCGGTGTAGAGGGCCACTTCGTCCAGGAAGCCGCCGAGAGAGGGGTCCTCTGCGTGTTCCAGATAGCCGCTGATGGACGAGGACAATTCGTGGATGTTTTCCAAGCGAGACTTGCTCTCGTTGTCTTTCTTCGCCGTGAGCATCTCGGCGTAGCCGCTCTCCTGGATCAGGGTCTCGTAGACCTCCGGCAGCTCCACTTCCTGGGTCAGGCGCTGGAGATGCTGGATGAGGTCGGTGAACTTTTGGAACTTCGGCGCAGCTTTTTTCAGCTCCGGGATCTCCGCCGCGTGGACCAGGACTTCCCAGAGGGGCTGCCCCGTCTGGGCCGCCAGGGATCGGGCGGATTCCATGGTCTTGGCCCCGATGCCGCGGGGCGGGTTGTTGACCACCCGCAGCAGGCGCAGGTCGTCGCTGGGGTTGTGGATGACGCAGAGGTAAGACAGCATGTCTTTGATCTCCGCCCGCTCGAAGAAGCGGAAGCCGCCCACCACGCGGTAGGGGATGCTGTTGCTCTTGAGGGCCATTTCCACTTGGTTGGAGAGGGCGTTCATGCGGTAGAGCACTGCGCAATCCCGCCACTGCCGCCCCTCGCCATAGGCTTTCAGGAGCTGGGTGGCGACGTACATGCCCTCTTCCCGCTCGTTCCCGGCGGTGTAGAAGCGGACCTTTTCCCCCTCGCCGTGGTCGGTCCAGAGGTTCTTTCCCTTGCGCCCCCGGTTGTTGCGGATGACGGCATTGGCGGCCTCCAAGATGTTGCCGGTGGAGCGGTAGTTCTGCTCCAGGCGGATGACGCGGGCGTTTTTGTACTCGCTCTCAAAGGAAAGGATATTCTCAATGGTGGCGCCCCGGAAGCGGTAGATGGACTGGTCGTCGTCGCCCACCACGCAGATGTTTTTGCGTTCCCCGGCCAGCAGAGCGGCCAGGAGATATTGCAAGTGGTTCGTATCCTGGTACTCGTCAATGAGGACATAATGAAATTTCCGCTGGTAATACTCCCGCACCTCCGGGAACTTTTGCAGGAGCCGGACGGTATGTAAGATAATATCGTCAAAGTCCAGCGCCCCGGCGGCCCAGAGCTTTTTCTGATAGGCCAGGTAGACGTTTCCAATTTTCTGCAAACGGAAGTCCCCCTGGGCCTTGGCCTGGTCCAAGAAATCCTCCGCCAGCTGCATGTCGTCCTTCGCCCGTGAAATATACCCCAGGACGGACCGGGGCGGGAAGGACTTGTCGTCCATGTTCAGCGCTTTCAGGCTCTCCTTGATGACCCGCAGGGAGTCGTCCGTGTCATAGATCGTAAAGGACGAGGGAAAGCCCAGCTTTTCAATGTCCCGCCGTAAAATACGCACACAGGCCGAGTGGAACGTCGCCGCCCACACGTCCTGGGCGTCGGGGCCGATGCGGTCCTCCAGACGCTGCTTCAGCTCCCCGGCCGCCTTGTTGGTAAACGTAATGGCAATGACCTGCCAGGGCGCCGCCGGTTCCAGAGCGCAGAGCAGATGGGCGCGGGCGTCCTCCTGCTCGGTGTGGTCGCTCTTGCTGGCGTAGTCGGCCAGAAAGGCCAGGTCGGTCTCTTCGATATGATCCGGGACTTCCGCCGAATCCGCCCCCCGGCCATAGCGGAGGAGGTTGGCGATGCGGTTGATGAGCACCGTCGTCTTTCCGCTCCCGGCCCCGGCCAGCAGCAGCAGCGGCCCTTCCGTGGTCAGCACACCTTCCAGCTGGCGGGGGTTCATCCGGCCAAACTCCGCGGCAATGATCTGCCGCCGCAGGGCGGCGAATTGGGTTTGTTTCTCTTCAGACAGCATAGTTGTGTATCTCCGTCTCTTTCGTTCTGGTTCGATGTTTTGCTCTTATTCTATCGCAAAGGGACGGGGTTGGCAACCGGAAAAATCATATCCCACGAGATGGAATCTGTGCTATACTGGAATTGCTCATCACCCATCAAAAAGGAGGTATTGCTCCCTATGAAAAAACGTGAACAATTAAGTAGAGCACTAGACCGATTGGACGAAGCGTTAGACACATATAATACTACTCCAAACAGCATCATCCGTGATGGTGTCTTCCAGCGCTTCGAGTTCTGCACAGAGCTGGCCTGGAAAGCGGCGCGGGAATATCTGCTGGACCAGGGCCATGTAGAGATCAACAGCCCCAAAAGCACGCTGCGGCAGGCCTATGCCGACGGCATGGTGACCGACCAAGCCGGGTGGCTGAAACTGTTGGATGACCGGAACCTGACCTCCCACATCTACAACGATGCCACCGCCAGCGAGATCTTCCAGCGCATCCAGACCACCCACCGTGCGCTGCTGCAAGAACTCTCCCGCTATCTCAACGGCGAAACACTTTGATCTGGTTTCATCAAAAAAAGGCCGAGTCCCCTGCGTTCGCTGCGCGGGAGACTCGGTCTTGAATGATTTGGGATCAATCGACCTGGATCACCTGGGGATACTCCCCTCCCTCCAGGAAGTAGGTGCGATAGCCGTCGGTGGCCAGGGCGTAGCGGCCCAGGACGCGGACCAGGCGGCGGGAGCGGAGGGCCAATTCCTGGGCCACGTCCGGGATGGTCTGGCCGGCTTTGGAGAGGTCCTCGGCCTCGCCGGGGGTCAGGAGGGTGACATGGTCCCCGTCCAAGGAGAGGTCGCTATGGGGGAAGACGGCCTCTTCGGGCTTGGCCAGGAAGTAGTCGTCCCGGATCAGGCGGATGCCGATGTCGGCCACCACCAGCTTGCCGATGCTCCACACGGCGTCGCCCAGAAGCATCCCGGCCTTGAGATAGCCGATGGTGACGGTGAGGTCGGACTTGACCACAGGGCCGCCCTTGCCGGTGTCGCCGTTCATGCCGCTGTTGATGTCCACACTGATGACGTAGGCTTTGCTCTGGTTGATGGCCTGGATCGCCTCGTAAAACAGGCCCCGGACCGGGCCGTTGAATCCCGTGCCCAGCAGGCAGTCCACCAGGATGTCATAGCCGGACAGGTCCGTTTCCTTGGTAAAAACATCCGCCGGGACTCCGGCCTCGATGGCTTGGTCGTAGTAAAATTTTCCGTCCGCCGAGAACTTCTCCGAGACTCGGTAGAGCCGGCAGGAGATCCCCTTCCCGGCCAGGATGGCCGCCAGGGCATAGCCGTCGCCGCCGTTGTTGCCGCCGCCGGTCAAAATGGCCACGGTCTTGCCGGTCCAGTCGGCTGCCTGGTAAACGCCCAGAGCCGCCCGGTGCATCAGCTCCCGGCTGGGGGTATATTCCGCGATGGTGTGGGCGTCGCTGTCCCGCATGGTCGCCACAGTGATAACGTTCTGCATCGTGATCCTTCCTTTTCTCCAATATGCCAATGTGCCGAGGAAGCATCTTCCCCGCCTTCTGGGCTTATTATAGTCCAGAGCGGCGTAAATAGCAATCTTCCCCACGGAAAACGGGGAATCCCGCATTTTCCCTTGCAAACTCTACGGGTTTTTAGTATAATGTGTGCCTGTAATCTTTCGAGCTCAAACTGTGATCCGATCAAATGTAAGGAGGAAGAAACAAACATCATGTACGAATCCAACAAGAACGACAGCAGCAAGGCAAAGCTGTATTGGACCGTCGGCATCATCATTGCCGTGGCCGTGGCTGCGCTTCTGATCTGGCACACCTTCTTCTACGGGACCGAAAACGGCACCGCCGCCACCGTGGGAGACCAGGAGTTCTCCACCGTAGAAGTGACCTACTACTACAACACCGTCGCCAACAACTACATCAACCAGGCCCAGCAGTACAAAGCCTATGGGATCGACATGGGCTACGACACCGACAAGTCCCCCGCCGAGCAGACCTACAACGAGGAGGAGGGCACCACCTACGCCGACTACTTCCTGGACCAGGCCCTGACCCAGCTCCAGCGCACCGCCATCCTGTGTGAAGAGGCCAGCAAAGAGGGCTACACCCTCTCCGCCGACGGCGAGAAAGCCGTGCAGGACAACATGACCGCCCTGTACACATACAGCGTTCAGAGCGGCGCCGGCTCCGAGGAGGCCTATCTCCGCGCCATCTACGGCAGCAAGATGAGCAAGTCCCTCTTCAAGGACCTGCTGACCCAGGCCATTCTCGCTGACGAGTACGCCACCCACAAGAGCGAGACCTTCACCTACACCGACGAGCAGCTGAACAAGTATTACAACGAGAACAAGAACGACCTGGATTCTTATGAATACCGTTACTGCTACGTCAACGCCGACTTCCCGGAGCAGAAGACCGACGCCGACGGCAACACCGTGGACCTGACCGACGAGCAGAAGCAGACCGCCATGGACGGTGCCAAGACCAAGGCCGACAGCATGCTCGCCGCCGTCCAGGCCGGCACCGCCTTCAACACCGCTGCCCAGGACGTGCTGGACGAGACCTCTGCCGAGTCTTACAGCGACCCCGAATACAACCACAAGAACGACCTGGGCTCTGCCCTGACCTCCACCTACCAGTCCTGGCTGACCGACGGCAGCCGTAAGGCCGGGGACATCACCTCCATCGAAGTCGCCGACACCGGCTACTGCGTGGTCCAGTTCCTGGGCCGGAAGAAGGACGACAACAGCTATCAGACCCTGACTTACCGCAACATCGAGGTCCTGGCTGAGACCACCCCCAGCGAGGACGAGAACGGCACCGACCTGCCCACCGACGAGCAGCTGGCCGCCGCCAAGACCAAGGCCGACGACCTGCTGGACCAGTGGAAGAACGGCGACGCCACCGCTGATTCCTTCGGTGAACTGGCCAAGACCAACAGCGCCGACGAGACCAACAAGGACAACGGCGGCCTGAACGAGGACGCCAACCGCTCCAGCCTGGACGCCAACCTGACCGACTGGCTCTTCGCCGAAGGCCGCCAGCCCGGCGACGCCGCCGTCGTCGAGGCCTCCGACAGCTCCGGCAACGTCATCGGCTATCAGATCCTGTACGTCGAGTCCCTGGGCGAGATCCAGTGGAAGTATCAGGCCACCACCGCCCTGCGCTCCGACGACTATGACAAGTGGTACACCGAAGTCGAAGCCAACTACCCCGCCGAGCTGACCGACCTGGGCAAAGAGATCGCCGCCAGCTCCAGCAACCAGTAATTCCTGCAATCTCAGCATAAAGCACCCCCTCCTCTGCCAAACTACGGCGGAGGAGGGGGTTTGTTTTGCAACACCGGAAGATATGCGATTGGAAAGCCTGGGGCCCTGCCGCCCTGGCCGGGGGCGCGGCGGGGCTGGTCAACGGCTTTTTCGGGGGCGGGGGCGGGATGGTCCTGGTTCCCCTGCTGGCGGGAAAATGCGGGCTGGAACGGCGGAGCGCCTTCGCCAGCTCTGTGGCCATCATCCTGCCCTTGTGCGCCCTGTCGGCAGTCATCTACTTTGCCAGAGGGCAGCTAGAGCTTCTCACCGCCCTCCCCTATCTCCTGGGTGGCCTGCTGGGCGGGCTGGTGGGCGGGAAGCTCTTTCCCAAGGTCCCTGTCGTCTGGCTGCGGCGGGCCTTTGCGCTGGTCATTTTTTACGGGGCCTGGAAAGCCCTGACCGCATGACGGCCTGGGTCATCGCCCTGCTGGCCGGCGGGGCGACGGGCATCCTC
Organism: Clostridiales bacterium; assembly: GCA_004556345.1. Lineage (GTDB taxonomy): Bacteria > Bacillota > Clostridia > Oscillospirales > Oscillospiraceae > Evtepia. The sequence goes on from SFHQ01000016.1 coordinate 28,092, forward strand.
TCGGCCTTCGGCATCGGAGGCGGGTCACTGCTGCTGATCTACCTGACCTCTTTCGCCGCCCTGGACCAGCACCAGGCCCAGGGGATCAACCTGCTCTACTTTCTCCCGGCGGCAGCCGCCGCCCTGCCGGCCCACCACAAAAACGGGCTCTTGGAGAAGAAAGCCATTCTCCCGGCGATCTTCGCCGGGCTTGCCGCCGCTGGCCTGGCCGCCTGGATCTCCACCGGGCTGGACACCCGCCTGCTGCGCAAGCTCTTCGGGCTTTTTCTGCTGTACGTTGGGATCACGCAGTTGGTGCAACGCGACGATAGGTGAGGTAGCTGTACGCCACCTCTCCCCAAACATAGGGGCCGTCTGTCTCGACGATCTGCCAGGCCGGGTCCTTGTCCAGGTCCGGGAACCAGCAGTCCACGCCGGGAAAGGCCGTGTGGATCCGGGTCACATAGGCGGTGTCGCAGGCATCCACTGCCTGGGCGTAGACCGAGCCGCCGCCCAGGACGAAGGTATCCTCCGGCGCGGCGGACAGCGCCTCCGTCAGACTGCGGAACACCTCTCCCCCCTCCACGGTAAAGGAAGGGTCGCGGGAGAGGATGAGGTTCCGCCGGTTTTTCAGCGGTCTGCCGCCGGGGAACGTCGCCAGGGTCTTCCGCCCCACCAGGACCGGGTGACCGCTGGTCAGGCGGCGGAAGCGCTTGAGGTCCGGGGCGATGTAGACCATCTGCTCCCCGTCCTTGCCGATGCCCCAGGCGGCGTCAGCTGCAACGATCAGATTCATGCGGCCAGCAGGGTCTCCAGCCGGGCGCGGATGAGCTTCATCAGCTTGGCGTTTTCGGGCATTTCCTTCAGCTCGGCGGGGTCGCACAGCACGGCCAGGTCCTCGGAGAGATAGCCCTCTTCAAACACGTCCAGACCGGCCTGGTTCAGGCAGTCAGCGTAATGGATGAGGTCGGCGTTGCCGTCCAGCTCCCCCCGCTTTTTCAGGGCACCGGCCCAGGCCGCGATGGTGGCCAGGGGGTTGGAGGAAATGGACTCGCCCTTCTGGTAGCGGCGGTAATGGTCGGTAATGGTGCCGTGGGCGGCCTCATACTCGAAGTTCCCGTCGGGGCTGACCAGCACGCTGGTCATCATGGGCAGGGAGCCGGAGGCGGCGGCGATGAGGTCGCTCATCACGTCACCGTCGTAGTTCTTGCAGGCCCAGATCATGCCGCCGGGAGAGCGGATGACTTTCGCGGCCACGTCGTCGATGAGGGCGTAGCGATAGGTCAGACCGGCGGCCTCGAACTTATCCTTGAACTCCTCGTCAAAGACCTTCTGGAACAAAATCTTGAAGGTCTGGTCATAGTCCTTGGAGATGGTGTCCTTGGAGGAGAACCACACGTCCTGGCCCACGTCCAGCGCATAGGCAAAGCAGCAGCGGGCGAAGGACAGGATGGAGGCATCCCGGTTGTGCATGCCCTGGATGACGCCGGGGCCCTTGAAATCAAAGATGGTCTGGCGGGAGAGCTCCTTGCCGTTCTCATCGGTGAAGATCATCTCGGCCTTGCCCGCACCGGGGACGCGGTACTCCACGGCCTTGTAAATGTCGCCGTAAGCGTGACGGGCGATGGTGATGGGCTTCTTCCAGCAGGAGACCACCGGCTTGACCTTGGAGATGAGGATCGGGGCGCGGAAAACCGTACCGTCCAGCGCCGCGCGGATGGTGGCGTTGGGGGACTTCCACATCTTCTTCAGGTGGTACTCCTCCATCCGCTGGAGGTTGGGGGTGATGGTGGCGCACTTCACGCCCACGTGATGGACTTTGATGGCCTCGGCCGCCTGGACGGTGATCTGGTCATCGGTCTTGTCCCGGTTGGGCAGACACAGGTCATAATACTCCGTGTTCAGCTCCACGAAGGGCAGGATCAGCTCCTCCTTGATCATGGACCAGAGGATGCGGGTCATTTCATCGCCGTCGATCTCGACGATGGGGTTTTGCATTTTGATCTTTTCCATGGGTATCAGCTCCTCCGGCAGCTCAAGCCTTGTTCTGGGCGGCGTAGTGGTTCATCAGGCAGCCGGTGAGCAGCAGCTCGCGCTCCTCGCCGGTGGTGTTTTTCAGATAGAGGGTGATAGGAGTCACGCCCTTCTCGCCCACGCACAGGGCGGGGAAGGTGTCGTCGCCGGCGATCACTTTCGCCTTGACATCGGGGACATAGATGAAGTCACCGGGCACGGCGTGAAACTCGTCTCCCTCAGCCAGGGTGAAGGGCAGCATGCCCCAGTTGACGCAGTTGGAGCGATAGCGCTTGGTGGCAAACTCATAGCAGATGTTGGCGCAGCCGCCCAGCACACGCTGGCAGGAAGCAGCCTGTTCACGAGCAGAGCCGTCACCGGGCTTGTTGGCGAAGATGACGGAGCCGATCTGGAAGGAAGCGGGGTCCTTGCCCGCCAGGTCCAGCTTGTCCAGCGCGGCCTGGACTTCGGGAGTCAGGCTGCCGGACTGACGGGCGGTCTCCAGCGCCTGGGTGGCCAGGGCGCGGGGCACGTAATCGGGGTCCCGGCGGGACAGGGCGAAGGAGGCCAGCTTCATGGGGTTGGAGCGGTAAGAAGAGGTCTCGCCGGAGGGGATCAGCTCGTCGGTGGTGGTCACGGGGTCCCGCAGGACGGAGGCCACCTGCATGAGCATGTTGTCGGCCAGGGCGGGGATGGCAGGCCATTCAGCAATGTTGGGGCCAAACTTCAGCTCGGCCTCAGGCTGTGCCTTGCCGAAGCCGAAGTAGACCCGGCGGTCATAGACCTTGGTGTCAAAGCTGCGCTTGCCCTGCTTGGGCTGGACGTAGCTGACCTCGGTGGCGGGGGTGAGGACGCCGTGGTTCCGGGCGGTGGCGGCGATGGAGCGGGCATCCATCAGGACCACGCCGGAGAGCTGGCCGTCGCCGGGCTTGGAGCCCTCACGGTTGGGGAAGTTCCGGGTGGTGTGGCGGATGGACAGGCCGTTGTTGGCCGGCACGTCGCCGGCGCCGAAGCAGGGGCCGCAGAAGCAGGGCTTAAACAGGGCACCAGCCTCCAGCAGGGACTGCTGCACGCCGTTCTGAATGAGCTCCAGGTTCACGGGCACAGACGGCGGATAGACGGACAGGGAGAAATACCCGCTGCCCACGTCGTGGCCGTCCAGAATGGCGGCGGCCTCGGCAATGTTGTCGTACATACCGCCGGCACACCCGGCGATGACGCCCTGGTCAACCATCAGCTTGCCGTCCACCAGCTTGTCGGTGAGGGACAGGGTGACCTTGCCGCCGAACTGGTCGGCAGCCCGCTTCTCCACCTCCCGCAGGATGTCGCCGGGATCGGCCAGCAGCTCGCGGATGGTGTAGGCCTCGGAGGGGTGGAAGGGCAGCGCAGCCATGGGCTCGACCTTAGAAAGGTCGATGGTGATCATGCTGTCGTAGTAAGCGCCCTCCTGGGGATGCAGGGCCTCGTAGGTCTCAGGACGTCCGTGGATGGCCAGATACTCCTCGACAGCGCCGTCGGTCTCCCAGATGGAGGACAGGCAGGCGGTCTCAGTGGTCATGACGTCGATGCCGATCCGGTAATCCATGGGCAGGTTCTTGATGCCGGGGCCGACGAACTCCAGGACTTTATTTTTCACAAAGCCGTTCTTATAGGTCGCGCCGCACAGGGCAATGGCCACGTCGTGGGGACCCACGCCCTGGGCCGGCTCGCCGGTCAGGTAGACCATCACGACCTGGGGGGAGGCAATATCATAGGTGTTGCTCAGCAGCTGCTTGACGATCTCCGGGCCGCCCTCGCCCACGCCCATGGTACCCAGGGCACCGTAACGGGTGTGGCTGTCGGAGCCAAGGATCATGCGGCCGCAGCCGGACATCATCTCGCGGGCGTACTGGTGGATGACAGCCTGGTTTGCGGGGACGAAGTTGCCGCCGTACTTCACGGCAGCAGACAGACCGAAAACGTGGTCATCCTCGTTGATGGTGCCGCCCACGGCGCAGAGGCTGTTGTGACAGTTGGTCATCACATAGGGCACGGGGAACTCTTTCAGGCCGCTAGCCTTGGCGGTCTGGATGATGCCCACGTAGGTGATGTCGTGGGAGATGAGGCTGTCAAACTTCAGGTGAAGCTGGCCCTCCTCCTTCCGCATCTCGTGGCGGCGGAAGATCTGGTAGGCCATGGTCTTCTCCCGGTCGGCAGGAGAGACCACGGAGGCGGGGACGGGGGCCCCGTTCTGCCAGCGCACGCCGGCGGACTCTAATTTGATCATAATCGTATCGACACCCTTTCTGGGAAATTTTTCTTTGGCCCATAGGCAAGAGATCAAAGCATACGGAATCTTCTATATAATATGGGTAGTATCAGTATACCACGAAATTGGGAGGAAGCAAAGTGAAATGCCATAACTTTTGAACTTCTTGCAGAGTGTCTGAAAATGCAGGAAGGACTTCGTAGAAACCGGGAGAAATTCCAAAAGAAATGACAGTCAGGAATTTTTTCTTGCATAATGTCGGAGTTTGGAGTATAATCCCTTTATTATAGGAAAAGAAACATCTTTTGCACCCACTGCGCCCAGGCGAAGGAAGGTCGTCCCGGCGCAAATTTCGGAGAGAGGGGAACCATACGATGCAGAATCAGAATGGAAACGGGATCCTGGAACAATATACAGGTTCCCTCAGCCAACACATCCAAACCGAATACAGTATCCCGCCCAAATATTACCGAGGTGACCTGAAGCTGGGTCTGAGAAACTCCGACGGCACCGGCGTGCCCATCGGCGTGACCCGCGTCGGCTCCGTTTTGGGCTACATGATCGAAGACGGCGTGCGGATCCCCGTCCCCGGCCAGCTGTATTACCGCGGCATTGAGCTTACGGAGATCGTCGAGGCCCACCGCCAGGCCGGGACCTTTGGCTATGAGGAGGTCGCCTACCTGCTGCTCATGGGCTATCTGCCCTCCCACAGTGAGCTGAACCGCTTCAACGAGATCATGAACCGCGCAAGAAAGCTGCCCAACGGCTTTACGGAAGACATGATCATGAAGAACCCCAGCCGGAACATCATGAACAAGCTGGCCCGCTGCGTGCTGTCGCTCTACTCCTACGACAAGCACCCCGACGACACCTCTCTGGACAACATCCTGCTCCAGTCTGTGAAGCTCATCGGGGCCTTTCCCAGCATTGTAGCCAACGCCTATTCCGTCAAGCGGCACTACTTCGAGGGCGGCTCTCTGCACATCCACTTCCCCGTGGAGGGCCTGTCCACCGCAGAAAACTTCCTGCGGATGATCCGCCCCAACACGGAGTACACGGAAGAGGAAGCCCACCTGCTGGACATGATGCTCATGGTCCACGCCGAGCACGGCGGCGGCAACAACTCCACCTTCGTCTGCCGCGCCCTTTCTTCCAGCGGCACGGATACCTACAGCGCCATCTCCGGGGCCGTTGGCTCCCTGAAAGGTCCCCTCCACGGCGGCGCCAACGCCAAGGTCATGGAGATGTTCCGTTATGTGAAGGAAAACGTCGATCCCAGGGACGACGGCTCCATCAAGGATTACTTAGCCAAGCTTCTGAACAAAGAAGCCGGGGACAAGTCCGGCAAGATCTACGGCCTGGGCCACGCGGTCTACACCGTGTCCGATCCCCGTGCCGTCCTGCTGAAAAAATACGCCCAGCACATGGCCGAGATCAAGGGCTATGCGGAGGACTTCCAGCTGCTACAAAAGATCGAGGAGCTGGGCATCCCCATGATCCTGGAGAAGACCAAGTCCGACACCCCCATGTGCGCCAACGTGGACATGTACTCCGGCCTGGTCTACACCATGCTGGGCATCCCAGAGGACGTGTTCACGCCGCTCTTCGCCTCCGCCCGTATCGCCGGCTGGTGCGCCAACCGCATCGAGGAGGTCGTTACCTGCCACCGCATCATGCGTCCGGCTTACCGGGCCGTGGTCAAGCGCGTGCACTATGCCCCCATCGAGGAGCGGACGGCCCGCCTGGACTTCAACCCCCGCACCCCCGACGATGACACCGACCAATGATCTTTCTTTCATCGAACCAAAACGATGTTCCGAAAGGGCGCGGACCAGCACACAGTCCGCGCCTTTTCCCCTACCGCACCGGACCCGGCACAATAATTTCTTAAGAATTTTTTCACAACCTGTTCATGGAACCCGCGTCCTCTCCCGCTATACTGGAAGGACACACACAATCAAGGAGGAACCACACAATGAAACGGAAGTATCTGTCTCTGGGCCTGGCCCTGGTCATGGCCCTGACGCTATGCGCCTGCGGCGGCGGCGCTGTCAACGGCACCAGCACCGGCAAGGAAGACGGCAAGCTGGCCAGCGGCACCTGGCAGCAGCAGGAAACAGGCGACACCGACCTGCTCGGTTACAGCGCCCAGGACCTGACCGGCCCCATCCCTGAAGACTGGACCCTGCCCAGCGACTTCAAAACCGGCGACAAGGTCCGTGTGGAAGTCAGCGGCGATAAAATTCTCTACGGCGACATCGTCGACGGCGGCTATCTCAACGGCTTCACCGTGGCCCAGTACGCCGACGGGAACCTGACCACCGTCTATGAGTTCAAGAAGGGCGTCGTCCGCAGCTGGCAGCAGTTCTTCAGCCCCGACGGCAGCAAGCTGGCCGTGGCCTGGGCCCCCAGCACGGACTCCACCGAGTGGAGCATCACCCTGGTGGACCTGACCACCAGCGGCGAGTCCACCCTGAAGCTGCCCGACATGACCTTTACCTACACCCAGACCGACGAAGAGACCGGCGAGAGCAAGGAGGTCACCGAGGCCCCCACCTTCCTGCTGCTCAAGTGGCAGGACGACAAGAACCTGGTCGTCACCGCCAGCTTGGCTGAGTACGACAGCAGCAAGCAGCCCCAGACCTGGGTCTACACCCTGCCCTGAACACACAACGACAGCAAAAGAGCGCCGGATCGACCGATCCGACGCTCTTTTTATACGATATTCCGTCATAAAATGTATAACGTATGTCACACCATGTAGGGGCCGCAGACCTCTGCGGCCCGCCCGTCTGACTCTCAAATCACCTTCCGAAGTTCAAGTTTCGGCTCCTCCGCCGGCATCAGCAGGCCCTCCAGCTCCCGCTCTGCCGGGAGGATCTGCGCTTCCATGCGGTCCCGCAGCTCGTGGGCCAGGGTCTTGTCCCGCTGGCGCAGGACACCGGAGACTGCCTGTCCCGGTCCGCAAAAGCGGTTGGACAGCGTGGCCATCCGCCACAGACCGGAGAGGTACTGCCGCTCCTTCACGGGATGGATGAAGCCTGCCGCCGTCCGGGCGGTGCGCTCCTTCCCTTCCGTGTGGACCTTGGGGGAGTTGGCCCGCCGCTGTTCTTCCAGCAGGATGAGGTCCAGGGCCACCTCCATGCGGAAGTGAGAGGCCCCCTCCTCCATCCAGCGGTAGATGGGGGGATGGACCGTATCGTCCAGCAGCAGGTGGAGCAGGTATCCGGCGGCAAAGCTGCGCTGGGTGGCGTCCCCATGCCGCAGGGCCTTGGAAAGGGCAGGTAAAGAGACGTTCCGCCACTGCTTGTGCAGCTTGTCGGACGTCTTTTTGGTTTGGAAGGAAAAGATCAAGGGGTCTGGCCCATACAGGCCCAGGTGAAACGCAGGCAAGTCCGCGGTGCAGTGAGACCGCAGGTCGCGGGGCAGACGTTTCATGACCTCCTGGCCGAAGTAGGTGTGTGCGTTGTGGTCGGCCATGTTACCGCCTCCTATCCTCTTTAGCATACACCCGTTTTCTTGCAAAATCTACTGGAAAATGTAAACGATGTGCCCAGTGAGATCATTAGATCATACGTCAGATGATCAATCCCCCGTTGGGTGCCAGGATCTGGCCGGTGAAGAAATCCCCGGCGGAGGAGGCCAGGAACCAGACGGCCTGGGCGACATCTTCCGGCGTACCCAACCGCTCCAGGGGTGTCTCCTCTGCCAACTCGTCTTTGATGTCCTGGGGGAGGTTCCCGTTCATCTCCGTGTCAATGACCCCAGGGGCCACGCAGTTGACGGTGATGCCCGACGGTCCCAGTTCTTTTGCCAGGGCCTTGGTCAGGCCGATGACCCCGGCCTTGGCCGTGGAGTAAGCGACCTCGCAGGAGGCCCCCACCTGCCCCCACATCGAGGAGAGCGTGATAATTTTTCCGGCTTTTCGGTGGAGCATATCCGGCAGGACGGCTTGGGCGCAGTAAAACACGCCGTCCAAGTCCACCCCCATCACCTCCCGCCAGCTGGCCTCGGTGATGTCGGTAAACAGCTCTTGGCGGGCGATGCCGGCGTTGCAGACCAGCACGTCGATCCGGCCGAACTCCCGGAGAAATGCGGCGGTCATGGCCTGCACCTGCTCCCGCTGGGCCACGTCGCAGACGTAGACCTTGACCGGCACGCCCAGGGCGGCCAGTTCTTCTGCCAGGGCCTCGGCTTGGTCCTTGGCCTTGCGGCAGACGATGCCCACGCCATAGCCCTGTTGGGCGAATAACCGGGCGCAGGCCGCCCCGATCCCACGGGAACCCCCGGTGATCAGAGCGGCCTTTGGCACAGAATTTGTCGTTGTTGTCATCGGCTCAGACATTGAAGCGGAACAGGACCACGTCGCCGTCCTGCATCACATACTCCTTGCCCTCGGAGCGGACCAGGCCCTTTTCCTTGGCGGTGGTCATAGACCCGCCGCAGGCTTCCAGGTCGGCAAAGGAGACGACCTCGGCGCGGATGAAGCCCCGCTCGAAATCGGTGTGAATTTTACCGGCGGCCTTGGGGGCCTTGGTGCCGCGGGTGATGGTCCAGGCGCGGCACTCGTCCTCGCCGCAGGTCAGGTAGGAGATCAGGCCCAGCAGGGTGTAGCTGGCCTGGATGAGCCGGTCCAGACCGGACTGCTCCACCCCCAGGTCCTCCAGGAAGAGGGCACGGTCCTCCGGGTCCATGGCGGCGATGTCGGCCTCGATGTTGGCGCAGATGGGGATGACCTGGGCATCCTCTTCCTTGGCCGCAGCCACGACCGCCTGATAGTAGGGGCTGGCGTCGTGGTTCTTGAAGCCGTCCTCGTCCATGTTGGCAGCGAAGATGACGGGCTTCAGGGTCAGCAGGTCGGCGGTGGCGAGAATTTCTTTCTCTTCCTCATCGCAGGGGTAGCTGCGGGCGGACTTGCCCTCGTTCAGCCAAGCCAGCAGGCCCTTGAACACCTCGGCGGAGTGCAAAAACTTCTTGTCGCCCTTGCCGGCCTTGGTGTCCTTGTCGATGCGGCGCTCGACCATCTCCATGTCGGCCATGACCAGCTCCAGGTCGATGATGCTGATGTCGCGGGCGGGGTCGCAGCTGCCCTCCACGTGGATGATGTTGTCGTCGTCAAAGCAGCGGACCACATGCACGATGGCGTCCGTCTCCCGGATGTTGGCCAAAAACTTGTTGCCCAGGCCCTCGCCCTTGGAAGCGCCCTTCACCAGACCGGCGATGTCCACGAACTCGATGACCGCAGGGGTCTTCTTCTTGGGCTGGTAAATTTCCGCCAGCTTGTCCAGCCGGGTGTCCGGCACCGTGACCATGCCCACGTTGGGGTCGATGGTGCAGAAGGGATAGTTGGCGGACTCCGCGCCGGCGTTGGTGATGGCGTTAAAGAGGGTGCTCTTGCCCACGTTGGGCAGACCCACAATACCTAACTTCATAGTTGATCCTACTCCTTTATTTTTGAGGGAGAACAAGCCCCGTCGTTTTCTGGAACCTTGTTATTGTATCATGGGAAGGTTGGTTTCTCAAGAGAGAAACAGAATTTTATCACACCGCTTCTTGACGCTGCCCACCGAATTGACATCCTTCACTTTATATGAGACGGGCGTGGTGATTGCCTCACAAGCGGTTGACAAGCAACCACATCTTTTTTATAATGTGAGACATAACCTCACGTTATAAAAGGAGCGTTGTTGATGGAATCATTCAAAGTGCTAGAATGGAATATAAATCATAGGCAAGGCCGTTCTCAAGAATATATGCCTGAATGGGTAGCAACCGTAATTAGAGAGGATTACGCTGATACTGATATTATAATTCTAACAGAGTGCAGTTCAAATGTTCCGAATTGGGATACTATAAAAAAGCGTATATTCGAAGATAAGGAGTATTTGGTTTTCGAG
>SFHQ01000046.1 GCA_004556345.1 Clostridiales bacterium
CGGAAATGTGCTTCAAATACTTATCCCAGGTACCATAGGGCATCTCGTATTCATTCTTAACATATTCTGCGTTATTTTTAGGGTTTGTGAAAATGTACTGGTCATCTGTCAAATACTTTCCGTGCCAGTCCCCCTTATAAATACCATCCGAGTTGTAATCCCCGGTATAGTACTGATCATGCAGGCTGTGGATGGTATAACTGATGCCATAGGCATAGGCGTACAGATCAGTCTCATTGTAAATGCCATAGGTTTTCAAGCCCTTAAACACGGCCGTACCATCGACATACTCGCCATATTCACCTTCCTTGGAGAACTCATAGGTATGTCCGTCGGAAATCAAAACGACATACTTTCTATTATTGGAAACCTCTGTGTCTTTGGAAAGCATCTTATCGGCTTCGATCAGACCGGCCTGAATATTGGTGCCGTGCAAACTCTGAATATTTCCATCGGTCACTGCGCCATCAAGATCCGCCGCATCCTTTATCTCTTCCAGATCACGAACAACGATTGCTGTTCCGCCAAAGGCAACCACACCGACTTTCAGCGTGGCTTTTTCCAATTCCTGCTGTTTAAGCAGCTGTGACACCAACTCTTTTGCTGCCTCGGCAGACCCGCCGGCGCACTCGGACTTGTCCAGCACGAATACCACATCCGATGCCAAATTTTCCTCCGCGCTCGGCAGGGACAGGGTCACGTCAGAGGTCCAGGTGTTCGTATTCAGTGGCGTGGCGGTCTTGGATTTGGAAACGTCGAGGAGGTCTTCTTTGTAGCGTATCGCATAACCGCAGTATTCGCAGGTCTTGGTCACCTCGCGGCTCTCGGTGCCATCTCCGTTGTCGGTCCAGTCGCCGTAGCTGTACTTAAACGCATCGTCCTGCTCACCGGCAGAGTGCTTGTGAGAAACCATCTTGCCAACTTGCTCGTCACCTTGCTTGACACCTTGCCAAACAGGCGTGCCGTCAATGCTTACATTCAATCTGCCGGTGTTGTTTCCAGCCTTTCCACCAAAACCATACAAACGGGAACAGGTAGTCTTGTCATACGGCACATTAGAAACCGTATTATTTCCGGAGATATTGAGGACATACTTGAAATTGCCCATGTTGCTGTCATTGACATTCAGCACCTGCTTCCCGCTAAAACCGGTAACCGTGCAGTTCTTAAAGTTGACCGTAATATCATGCGTACCCGCACCGTAATCGGTATAGACATTGATGACCTTGCCGGTGGAGTTAAACGTGCAGGTGTCAAAGGTCATGGTAGGTGAACTGTACGTCCAGACGGCGTAGTCGCCGGACGGGCAGTTAAACGTGGTGTTCGTAAACGTTGCAGACTTATAGCCCCAGTAGAACGTCTTGCCGTTGATTATACAATTCTCAACAACCGTTTTGTCCGCACGGATAAAGCCGAGATAGTCCGCTTTGCCGGAACGGAGCGTCATGTTCTTGAACGTAACCGTTCCTGCGCCGTCAAAGCTGTAATCACCGTTGTACTCTGTACCGAAATTCGCCGGGTCGGGAACTTCTGCACCAATATTCCACCCGGTCTTATCAGCTCCCTGACCTACGAAAGTCAGGTCTTTGCCTTTGGTATGCCCCTCGCTGGAAACTTTATAGAGCGTATAGTTACCTTCGCCCAGCTGGATGGTATCGCCGCTTGCAGCTGCGGCAACAGCCTTTTCTACTGTCTTATACGCCTTCTTTGCTGTCGTACCGACGCCTTCCTGTGCGTCATTGCCATTCTTGGCATCAACATAAATCTTGCTGCCAGCAGACGGCGTTTCTCCCTCATTTTTGCCCGTTGCCAGCGCCGTCGCAGGTAGCAGAGACAGTACCATTGCCAGCGTTAGAACCAGGGCCAAGATCTTCTTTTTCATGGGTCTCCTCCTTTTCATCCGTCCGTTTGCTTTTGAGTCACCCATTGTCGTTGGGTGTTAAGCCAACGACAAAAGGGTATACCCTTTTGTTCTTTTGCAATATTGATATTGCAGCGATACGTTTGCCAGAGCACGTCTCTTCTCTGGCGGTGTCTTATGTTATTATTGTACCGCATAGTCGGCGGACTGTGCAAGCGTTTGCGCGGAGAAAATCGGGTATATTTTGCGTGACTTCGCGACTTTCCCCCCTGTCTTATCTATCTTTTCAACAGAAATGCCCCTGTGTCGGCTTTCTCTTCGGAAGCCGCACAGGGGCAGGGGGGTTAGGATTCCTCCAGTGGCAGGCCGGTCAGGTGCCGCCGCAGTAAGTCCAGGCTGTGCTGCGCCGCCTGGTTCCGCACCCGCTCGCGGGTGGCCATGGTCCCGGCATGGAGGGCTTTGACAACGCATTGGTCCCCCCAGGCGATGCCCAGGTAGACCAGGCCGATGGGGTTGCCACGGTCGTCGGGGTCAGGGCCGGCCACGCCGGTGGACGAGAGGGCGATGTCACAGCCCAGGGCTTGCTTGGCCCCGCGGGCCATGGCCTCCGCTACTTGGGGAGAGACGGCCCCGTAGGTATCCAGCAAGTCCTGCGGCACGCCCAGGACATGGTGCTTGACTGCGTTGGTATAGCTCACGATGCCCCCCCGGAAAATCGCAGAGGAACCGGGGCGGTCTGTGATGAGTTTGGCGATGAGGCCGCCGGTGCAGGACTCGGCCGTGCCCAGCGTCAGGCCCTGCGCCTGCAAGAGGGAGAAGCAGACTTCTTCCAGGGAGTCCACATCGACGCCGATGACGTAGTGGCCCATGAGCGCCTTGACCTGTTCCTCCACGGGAGCGATTAGGGCCAGCGCTTCCGCTTCCGTGTCCGCGTGGGCGGTGATGCGCAGCTCCGTCCCGTTGGGCTTGGCGTAGGGGGCCAGGGTCGGGTTGTGCAGGGCGTTCATCAGGTCCCGCAGGACGGACTCGGCAGCGGACTCGCCGATGCCGAAGGTCTTGACGGTGCGGGAGGCGATGACCCCGTCGGACAGGCCCCGGAGATAGGGCACCGCTCGGTGTTGGAACATCATCTCGCACTCTCTCGGCGGGCCGGGGAGCATGAGCACGTGGACCCCGTCGGCGGCGAAGGCCACACCGGGGGCGGTGCCCCAGTCGTTGTCCAGCACGGTGGCCCCCTCCGGGATCATGGCCTGCTGGTAGTTGTTCTCGGTGACGGGCCGGCCCATGGCGGCGAAGCGGTCCCGGATGCGCTGGGCGCTCGGCTCATGGTAAAAGAGCTTCCGGCCAAAGGCCTGGGCCAGGGCGACCTTGGTCAGGTCGTCGCAGGTGGGGCCGAGGCCACCGGTGGTGATGAGAATATCCGCTCGTTTTTTGGCGATGTCCACCGCCTGCCGCACCCGGTCGGGGTTGTCCCCCACGACGGTGTGGTAAAAGACGTTGATGCCCAGCTCGGAAAGGCCCTGGGAGATCATCTGCGCGTCGGTGTTGGCGATGTTGCCCAGCAGCAGCTCCGTCCCGACGGCAATGAGTTCTGCGGTGTGGCTCACGGGGTCAGCACCACCTTTTCGATGCCGTCCACGGCCTTCTGCACCAGCGCGTCGATGTCCAGCGCGGCCTCGGCCTCCTGGATCTCCTCCAGGGTGGGGCGGGTCTTGGGGTGGCGAGGGGTGAAGACGGTGCAGCAGTCCTCATAGGGCAGAATGGACGTCTCAAAGGTCCCGATCTTCCGGGCGATGCGGATGATCTCTTCCTTGTCCATGCCAATGACGGGCCGGAAGACGGGCAGGGTGCAGACCTGGCCGGTGACGGCCATGGCCTCCATGGTCTGGCTGGCCACCTGGCCCAGGGACTCGCCGGTGACCAGGCCGTGGGCGCCGATGCGCTTGGCCACCTGCTCGGAGATGCGCATCATAAAGCGGCGCATGAGCAGGGTGAAGAGGGCCTCCGGGCAGCTGCGGCGCAGCTCTTCCTGAATTTCCGTGAAGGGGACGACATGGACCGTCAGCCGCCCGCACCAGGGGGTCAGCAGCCGGGCCAGGTCCAGGACCTTTTCCTTGGCTTCGGGGGAGGTGTAGGGGTAGCTGAAGAAATGCACCATCTCCAGCGCCAGCCCGCGCTTGGCCATCATCCAGGAGGCCACGGGGCTGTCGATGCCGCCGGAGAGCAGGGAGACGGCGTGCCCCCCCACGCCCACCGGCAGACCACCCGCGCCGGGGGTGGGGTTGGCGTGGACGTAGGCGGCAAAATCCCGCACCTCCACGTGGACGATCAGGTCCGGGGTGTGCATGTCTGCCACGATATGGGGAAAGGCCTCGTTCAGCTCTCCGCCCACGAACTGGGAGAGCTGGATGGAGGTCAGGGGGAAGGATTTGTCGGAGCGCTTGGACTCGACCTTGAAGCGCCGGGCGGCCATGAGGTCGTCGTGGAGGTAGGTCTTGGCCGTCTCCAAAATGGCCTCCGGGGTCTTCTCGCAGGCCTTGGCACGGGAAAGGCCCACCACGCCGAAGAGACGGGTCAGGGTCTCGAAGGCCCCGTCCATGTCGCAGTCCTCGGTCTTTGGCTCGATATAGGTGATGGACTGGCGGGAGTAGATGCGGAACTTGCCGAACTTCTCCAAGCGCCGCCGGGCGTTGCCCATGAGCCGCTCCTCAAAGGTCCGGCGGTTGAGGCCCTTGAGGACCATCTCGCCCATTTTCAAGAGGAAGATCTCATCCCCGGCCGGGGGGGTCATCGGTTGATTCTTTGCCATGTATTTGAATTCCTTTCGCGGTAAGATCATCGGGTGTATATCATCATCGGGTATATATAGGGTTTATTGTAGCATTGGGTGGGGGCATTTTCAATAGGCAGGCAAAAAGAAAGGAGCGATCCAGGCATCGCTCCCTTCTGCGCTTGATCCATTCTTTGGGCAGATCGTTTGGGCACCTCACACGGAAAAATACTCCGTCTCCCGGTACTGGATGGCCTCGGCCAGGTGATGGGTCTGGATATTCTCGGACTCGTCCAGGTCGGCGATGGTCCGGGCCACCCGCAGGATGCGGTCGTAGCTCCGGGCCGTCAGGCCCATGTGTTCATAGGCTCCTTTCATGAGCGCCTGCCCCTCGTCGTCCAGGGCGCAGAACCGGCGGATCTCGGCCTGGCCCATGGCGGCGTTGCAGTGGGGGCCGTCGGGGCCGAAGCGCTTGCTTTGCAGCGCCCGTGCCTTCGTCACGCGGGCGCGGATGGCGGCGGACGGCTCGCCGGGGCTGCGGTCGGCCAGGTTTTCAAATTCCAGCGGCGGGACCTCGGAGAAGAGGTCGATGCGGTCCAGCATCGGCCCGGAGAGCTTGCCGAGATAGCGCTTGACCTGGGCCGGGGTGCAGCGGCAGCGCCCGGACGGGTGCCCGAACCAGCCGCACTTGCAGGGGTTCATGGCGCACAGGAGCATAAAGTGGCTGGGGTACGTCTCGGACGCCGCCGAACGGACGACGGTCACCTTCCCCTCTTCCATGGGCTGGCGCAGGACCTCCACCACGTCCTTGTGGAACTCCGGCAGCTCGTCCAGGAATAGGACACCGTGGTGGGCCAGGGAAATTTCTCCCGGCCGGGGGAAGGGGTTGCCGCCCCCGGCCATGCCCCCGGCGGAGATCGTATGGTGGGGGGAGCGGAAGGGCCGCTGGGTCAGCAGGGGATGGTCCTTCGTCGTCAGGCCCATAACGGAGTGGATCTGCGTGGCCTCCAGCGCCTCCCGCCGGGTCATGGGCGGCAGAATGGACGGCAGACGCCGGGCCAGCATGCTCTTGCCGGAGCCGGGCGGGCCGATCATGGCGGCGTTGTGGCCCCCGGCGGCGGCGATCTCCAGCATCCGCTTCACCTGCTCCTGGCCCCGGACTTCCGCGAAATCCGGCATGGGCAGGTCCTCCCCCTCCTGGCTCCAGGGGGGCGCGGGGGGGATCTGCTCCCGGCCGGAGAGATGCTCGGCCAGCTGCTCCACGTTCTCCACCGGGTAGACGGTGAGGCCTTCGGCCAGGGTCGCCTCCGGGGCGCTGTCTGCGGGGACGAAGAGCCGCTCGATCCCTGCCTCCTTGGCCGCCAGGGCCATGGGCAGCATCCCGACCACGGGGCGCAGGGTCCCGGAGAGGGACAGCTCCCCCACAAAGGCGCAGTCCGGGTCGCACCAATCCAACTGACCGGAGGCGGTCAAAATGCCCACGAAGATGGGCAAGTCGTAGACCGTGCCGGACTTGCGCAGATTGGCCGGGGCCAGGTTCACCGTGATCCGCCCCACGGGGAAAGAGTAGCCGTTGTTCTTAATGGCCGAGCGCACCCGTTCCCGCGCCTCCTTCACGGCGGCGTCGGGCAGACCCACGATGTCAAAGTTGGGCAGCCCGCCGGCCAGGTCGCACTCGGCGCTGACCTCGTAGCCATAAATACCTTGTAACCCCAGGGAACGCACTTTATGGAGCATACCGATTTCTCCTTCCACCTCTGTCAGTTCGACAAAATATTCTAAGATTTGACAAGTTCACTATGACACAGATTTCGGGCGCTGGCAAGGGGTCCGGAGAAAATTATCGAAATTCATGGGGATCAGAAGTAGAGATCCTTCTCATCTGCCGGAGCATTTTGGAAGAACATGATGTCATAAATGGGCAGATACGTCACCTTTCCCTGGGTCGTCACCTTCCGTTCATTGGAGACCACAAAGGCCTTTTTAATATGGTAGTCCTCGTTTTGGACAAAGGTATTGAGGGCGCTGTGGACGGTGTAATCCTTGCCGGACTTGACCTCGATGGGTACGGCAGAGAGGCTCTCGTAATCGTCGATAAGGTAGTCCACCTCGCCCTTGGTCCGGTTGTCATAATAGAACAGCTGGTACCCGTGGGCAATGAGTTCGCTGGCCACCACGCTCTCATAGACGGAACCCAGGTTGACGCTGGTCTGGTCGCTGAGAACGGCGCGGATGTTGTTGCCGTAGAGCAGGCCCGTCAAGATGCCTACATCATTCAGATAAAGTTTCAGCAGATTTTTTCCACTGGATTCCAGGAGCGGAAAGACCGGGGTGGAGATGGCCCGGACGTTCAGGGCGATGCCCGCGCTGACCAGATAGTCGAACTCATCCTGATAATCCCCAAAGCACTTCCCCTTTTTCCCTTCGATGCGTTTGGCCACCACGCGCTTTTTCTTGTTTTCCATGTTGGACGGGATGAGGTCATAGATCCGGCGAATTTTCAGTTTCTTTTCCTCGTCATATTTGGAGGCATCGGCAGCGTAATAATCGTGGATCTCCCGCTGAATTTCCCGGACTAATTGGATGTTGTGGTCACTGAGATAGGAGTTCACCGCGTCCGGCAGGCCGCCCACCAGCAGGTATTTGCGGAAAAAGTCCATCATCTTGTTGTGCGTGGCCTCGTCCAACGCCTCCCGCTTCTCAAATTTCTTCCGCATGGCCGAGACCGCCATCCGGCTCATACCGTTGGCATATAAAAATTCCTCGAAGTCCAAGGGAAACATCCGCACCTTCCGAATACTCCCCATGGGGATCGACGTGGTCTGAGACAAGGTAACGCCCAACAGGGACCCGCTGGCGATAAACGTAAATTTTCCGTCCTGCGACAAAAACTTAAGCAAGGTCAGCAGATGAGGATACGCCTGGATCTCATCCAAAAAGATAAGCGTATTCTCCTTCTGCTTCATTCGCTCTCCCGCCAACATACTGATTTGAAGATACAAATCTTCCACCGTCCGCGTCTCGGCAAAGAGCCGGTCACCCAGAGAATCCTCCACCAGATTGATCTCAATGAAGTTTTCAAAGAGCTTCTGCCCCACGTAGCGAATGAGATAGGTCTTTCCCACCTGTCTGGCCCCGTCGATGAGTAAAATTTTCTGAGAATCACTGGTCAAATGCGCCTCAATGAGCGCTTCCATTTTGCGGTATAGCATGGCTGTCTATCCTCCCGACTGACTTTTCAATCAAATTATAGGCAAAAATTTCTGACTTTTCAATCAAATTCTATGGTGAAATTTCTGACTTTTCAAAATCTAAGACAAAAGAGCGACCCGGAGCATCACACGCTCCGGGCCGCTTGGTCTAGTTTATGATGTTTTCTGCGCCGCTCACTGCATCAGGCCGCACACCAGCTCGGCGTAGTGGGCCGGGTCGGGCAGGGGCAGGTCGGCGATGATGAGGGCCTGGTAGTAGAGGACCTGGATGTAGTTCTTGGCCTTCTCCTTGTCCTCGTCATAGGCCTTGCAGAGGGCCTGGAACGCGGGGGACTCCGGGTTCAGCTCCAGGACCTTTTCGGCGCTCATGGGGAAGTCCCGGCGCATCTTGTGGAAGTATTTCTCCATCTCCAGGGAAACAGGGCCATCGGCGGTGAGGCAGACGGTGCCGCTCTTCAGGATCTTGGAGATGCGGACCTTGGAGACATAGCCTTTCAGCGTCTCCTGGGCGAAGTCCAGCAGGTCCTTGTGGTCCTTCTCGGCCTGCTCGGCGGAGGCCTTCTCCGCGTCGGTAACGGGCAGGGCATCCTCGTTGGCCACGGAGATGAAGGGCTTGTCGTAGGCGTTCTCCAGCATTTGCAGGACGATCTCGTCCTCATCCACGGTCAGGTAGAGGACCTCGTACCCGGCCTTCAGCACACGCTCGGCCTGGGGCATCTTGGAAGCGTGGTCCACGGAGTCGGCGCAGACGTAGTAGATCTTCTCCTGAGAGGTAGGCATCCGGTCCACATACTCCTTCAGGGAGGTCAGCTTGTTCTCCTTGGAGGACCAGAACAGGAGCAGGTCGCGGATGGTGTCGCGGTTCTGGCCGTAGGAGTTCATGAGGGCATACTTGAACTGCATGCCAAAGGCAGCCCAGAACTGCTCATACTTGGTGCGGTCGTCCTTCATGAGCTTGACCAGCTCGTTCTTGACCTTCTTCTCGATGTTGTTGGCGATGATCTTCAGCTGGCGGTCGTGCTGGAGCATCTCACGGGAGATGTTCAGGGACAGGTCGGGGGTGTCCACGATGCCCTGGACGAAGCTGAAGTGGTCGGGCAGCAGATCAGGGCACTTGTCCATGATCATGACGCCGGAGGAATAGAGCTGCAGGCCCTTCTTGAAGTCAGTGGTGAAGTAGTTCATGGGCACCTGGCCGGGGATGTACAGCAGGGCCTTGTACTCCACGCTGCCCTCGGCGGACACATGGATGGTCAGCAGGGGGTCCTGCCAGTCGCCGAACTTGGACTTGTAAAACTCGTTGTACTCCTCGTCCTTGACCTGGCTCTTGGGGCGCTGCCAGATGGGGATCATGGAGTTGATGGTCTCCCACTCCTTGACCGTCTCGTACTCCGGCTTGTAGTCCTCGCCGGCGTCCTCAGGCTTGGGCTTGGGCTTGCTGTGCTCCATCTCCATGCGGATGGGGTAGCGGATGTAGTCAGAATATTTCTTGATGAGGCTGGAAAGCTTGTAGGCTTCCAGATACTCGTCGTATTTCTCTTCCTCGCTGTCGGGCTTGATGGACATGATCACGTCGGTACCCACGGTGTCCTTTTCGCACGGCTCGATGGTGTAGCCGTCCACGCCCTCGGACTCCCACTTGTAAGCGGTGTCCGCGCCGTAAGCCTTGGAGATCACGGTGACTTTGTCGGCCACCATGAAGGCAGAGTAAAAGCCCACGCCGAACTGGCCGATGATGTCGACCTCGGCGTCGTCGGTCTTCTCCGTCTCCTTCTTGAACTGGAGCGAGCCGCTCTTGGCGATGGTGCCCAGGTTGTTTTCCATCTCCTCCTGGGTCATGCCGATGCCGTTGTCGGACACGGTGAGGGTGCGGGCTTCCTTGTCAGGCACGACAACGATCTTGAAGTCGTCGCGGTTCAGGCCCACCTGGTCGTCGGTGAGGGCACGATAGGCCAGCTTGTCGATGGCGTCGCTGGCGTTGGAGATGATCTCCCGCAGGAAGATCTCTTTATGGGTATAGATCGAATTGATCATCAGGTCCATCAGTCGCTGGGACTCGGCCTTAAACTGTTTCTTTTCCATGGTAAGTTCAATGCCTCCAAATATGAAATAGGGTTAGCACTCCAACCCTTTAAGTGCTAACCCTATTATGCTACGGCAGGACAAAAAATGCAATACCTTTTTAAAACTTTTTCACTTTCCACGGTTTACTGCTAATTTTGCTCGATTTTTTGTCAAAAAGGAAGTTGAGGCATTGATTTTTTGATACGCTATGGGTACAATAGAAGAGAAAATTGCTTTTAATTGCAAAAATCTCTTCTTCAGGAGGTTCTCTGATGGAAATTCGCAGAGATTTTTATCTGGATAAGCTGATCCAAAGAAAAAACAATGGGCTGATCAAAGTCATTACCGGCATTCGGCGGTGCGGAAAATCCTATCTGCTGAACACGCTTTTTTACCAGCATTTATTAGACAGCGGTGTGCCAAAAGACCATA
>SFHQ01000002.1 GCA_004556345.1 Clostridiales bacterium
CTCAACCGCGAGGCTATCATCGTTACCTTGTTCTTCTCAATAATACAGGCTCATGCCCCGTTCAAATTACCATACGATACTCTAAGTATCAAGATCCCCACGTTTTTCAAGTGCCCGAAAACGGAAGCACCGCTTTGCTTGTGCAGGATGCCAATCATAGTAAACATACGATTGCCTTCGATAGCCCGGATGGTGCCTTGTCCGGTACTGTCAAAGTTTTGATTCAAAAATAACACCAGCCCCCACCCCGGCAAGGTCATACTGCTGTGGGTGGGGGCTGGTTTCTTGGCAAAATTTATCGTTTGAGTTTCTTTACCTGCCCCTCCGTCAATTCAGGGCAATCTTCATCTGGTGTCACAGGTCTGTTTTTCAACGCTTGAAGCATTTCCTTCTGGGTGGTTGTTAAAGGCTTGCTCAAGTTAATTTCTTTGCGAATTATCATGTGTATCCCTTCCCCCTCAAACACCGGCAAAAATAGTGTAGTTCAAAAAATAGTACTCGTCAAGATGAGTTTTTAGTTGATTGTAAAACATCTGCTTGCATTTTTGTATCATTCTGGATATACTAGAGAAGCAAGGAGGTGCACTGCTATGGCTAGAACCGCAAACATCAATATCCGCACAGAGCCGGAAACCAAATCCGGTGCCGAGCAGCTGTTCGCCAGCTTTGGCATCAGCGTCTCGGACGCCATCAATATTTTTCTGCATCAATCCCTCATGGTCGGTGGCCTGCCCTTTGAAGTCCGTCAGCCCCGTTTCAATGCAGAGACGGAAGCCGCTATGCAGGAGGCCAGAGACATCGCCAGCGGGAAAATTTCTGCCAAGCGCTATGATTCTGCCCGCGCCCTGCTGGATGACCTCGACAAAGAATGCTGACCTTACAAACGACCAGCAAGTTTCGCAAAGACTATAAGCTGGTAAAGAAACGCGGCCTCCCCACAAAGGAATTGGAAGTGGTCTTACAAACCCTATTGGAAGAACGTCCGTTAGAAGCCAAGTACCGTGACCACGCACTTACTGGGAACTACCTTGGTTTCCGGGAATGTCATATCCGACCAGACTGGCTGTTGATCTACACGATCGACCACGGGAACTTGATTTTGACTGCGTCCCGCACTGGCAGTCATGCAGACCTGCTAGAATAACACCATTCTCTAAAACGAAACCGCTCCCAGCGTAAATCATACGTTGAGAGCGGTTTTGCGCTATCTGATAATTAGGCGAAGGCTTCCCCTGCAAAGCTCACGCGGCCGCCGACCATGGTCAGGGCGACGGGGATGTCTTTGATCGTCTCTTTCGGGACGGTGAAGATGTCCTGGTCCAGGACCACCAGGTCCGCCCATTTGCCGGCTTCCAGGGTGCCCAGGTCCTGCTCAGCCCCGGCCAGGCGGGCCGGGCCGGTGGTGTAGAGGGCGACAGCCTCTTCAACGGTGAGGGCCTGCTCCGGCAGGAAGGGGGTGTTGTCCGTGTGGCTGGCAGGGCGATTCACGGCGCAGTGGATGCCCCAGAGGGGGGAGAGATCTTCTACCGGCGTGTCGGAGCCGCCGCCGAGGACCACGCCCAGGTCCAGCAGGGTCTTCCAGGCATAGGAGGTCTTGGCACGCTCCGCCCCAACGCGGGAAGGGAGCAGAGGGGCGTCCGAGGGAACAAAGGCGGGCTGAATGTCCGCGCCCATGCCCAGAGCGGCCATGCGGCGGTAGAGGGCTTCGTCTCCAAACTGGCAGTGGACGACCCGGTGGCAAAGGGGCTTCGGGTCGCGGATCATCGCTTTTTCGACGGCGTTCACAAACGCCTCACAGGCTCCGTCGCCGATGGCGTGGCAGGCCACCTGTAACCCGGCAGCGTGGCAGAGAGCCACCATCTCGTCCATGGCCTCCTGGGTGTAGACGGCGATGCCGCGGTTGCCGGGGTCGTCGCTGTAATCCTCCCGCAGGTAGGCGGTGCGGGCGCCCAGGCTGCCGTCGGAGATGAGCTTGATGTTGCCCACTTTCAGCCAGTCACTCCCCTGGCCGGAGCGCAGAGGCTGGGTCAGGACCCACTGGAGATCGGCGGGGCGGGGGGCTTCCCACTCCTCCCAGAGGCGGACGGGGCAGCTGTTCTCTGCTTCCATATCGGCGAAGGCTTCCTTCAGGATGGGCCACTTGGTCCCTTCCATCCCCACGTCGTCGCTGTGGACGCTGGTCAGGCCAGCGGCGGCCAGCTGGGTCCCGATCTCCTGGATGCGGGCGATGACCTGCTCTTTGGTCTGGCGGGGGCTGGAGCGCTTGATCTGGTCCAGGGCGGCCTCACGGATGATGCCGTTGAGGTGGCCGTGCTCGTCCTTGTCCAGCTCGCCGCCGGGGATGACGGTGTCCTCGTCATAGCCCGCCAGCTCGAAAGCCTTGCGATTGGCGGCCCCGATGTGACCGCAGACCCGGTCCAGGATCACCGGAAGGTCGGAGGAAATGGCCTCCGCCGTGGCCCCGTCGGGCAGGGTGGGGGGATCGAAACTGTTGTGGTCAAAGCCATAGCCGATGATCCACTCGCCGGGGGCTAAGTCGGCCTGCTTGACATACTCCTGCCCCCGGTCGATGATCTCCTGGAGGGAGGTCACGCCCCGCAGGTCCAGGCGGTGGCAGACCATGCCGGCCTGCAAGATGTGTATGTGGCTGTCGGTAAACCCAGGCAGGACGCAGCGGCCGCCCAGATCGATTTTTTTCGTGTGCGCGTCAGCCAGGGCCAGGGCCGCCTCATCGGTTCCGACCAGGGCGATGCGGCCGTTCTGCACAGCCAGGGCCGAGACGGTGCGCCCGGCCATGGTGTGGATGACGCCGTTGTAAAAAACAGTATCCATGGTGTGTCAGTCTCCTTCTTTTTCTTTCTGCAAAAGACCAGCAGCCCCAGTCTCAGACCGGGGCCGCTGGTCTTTTGCGTATGAAGTTTCTTCCGGACAGGCGGAAGGTATCAGCCCTCGCTGACAGGATGGACGCTCTGGAAGTGGATATTCCAGATCCAGGAGGCGTTCATGGTCACGCCGGTGTAGGCCTTGTTCATGGCGATGTTCTTCACAGGATAGTACAGGAAGACATAGGGGACATCCTGGGTGATGATGTCGAACGCCTGGAACATATCGTCGTTGCGCTGGGTGGGGTCGCTGCTCTTGGCCTGGTCAGCGATGAGCTTGTCCACCTCGTCGTTCTGGTAGGCAGCGGCGTTGGCGCTGTTGCCGCCCTGGTACAGGGGGGTCAGGTTGCCGGAGGGATCGGGATAGTCGGCCTCCCAGCCAGCCATGATCATGTCGTAGTCACGCAGGCCATTGGCATCCAGCTTCTCGCCGAACTGGTAAGCGGTGTGCTCGTCAGTGGAGACCTTGTTGATGTTCACAGTGATGCCGATCTGAGCCAGCTGCTCCTGGATCGCCAGCGCCATGGAGTTGCGCAGGGAGCTGTCGGCGATCATCAGGGAGCAGGTAAAGCCGTCGGGATAACCAGCCTCAGCCAGCAGGGCCTTGGCGGCCTCCACGTCATAGGTGTGCTTGGGGGCCTTGCTCAGGTAGTCGTTCCAGCGGTCGGTCTCAATGGTGAACAGAGCGGTGGAGGAGGGCAGCGCAGTGGAAGCCTCGCCTGCATCCTTGATGAGGCTGCTCTGAATGGTGTCCAGGTCGATGGCGTCATAGATGGCCTGGCGGACCTTCACGTTGTTGAAGGGTTCCTTCTGGGTGTTGAAGGCCACGAAGCTCACGCCGAAGCCGGGGGAGGAGGTCAGGGTCAGGTTCTGGTCGCCCTTCAGCACATCCAGCATGCTCTCAGGGGGAGCCACGGTGCAGTCCACGTCGCCGGTCTGCAGGGCGGTGACGCGGGTGGTGTCCTCGGTGATGATCTTGAAGGTCAGGTTGTCGAAGTAGGGGGCGTCATCCTTGTTCCAATAGTTCTCGTTGCGGGTCAGCTGCACGCTGCTGCCGTTCTGCCAGCTGACGTACTTGTAGGGGCCGGTACCCACCAGGCCGCCCTCAGGGGTGCCCAGCTTGTCACCCACCTGCTCGGCATAGGCCTTGCTGATCACGTGGCCGGCGGTGGTGGCGGGGACATACTGCCAGGTGGCGTCGGGGGTGGACAGGGTGACGGTCAGCTCCCAGTCGCCGGTCTGCTCGATGGAAGCCACGTTGTCATACATCCAGGAGAGGTAGGAAGCGGTGGCGGGGTCCTTGATCCGGTTCATGGAGTAGAGCACGTCGTCCATGGTCATGGCGGAGCCATCGGAGAAGGTCACGTCGTCGCGGATCTGGTAGACGTAGGTCAGGTCATCCTTCTGCTCCCAGCTGGAGGCCAGCATGGGCTGGAGCTGGTTGTCCTCGTCAAAGGTCAGCAGGCCCTGGGTGATCTGGTTGACCACGGGGTTGGTGGTAAAGTCATAGGCAAAGGCGGGGTCCAGCTTCACGATGTCGCTGTCCAGAGCGACGGTGAAGGTGTCCTTGCCCGCGTCGGCTGTGCTGCCGCCGCTGTCGGTGTTTCCGCCGCAGGAAGCCAGCAGGGAGACCATGAGGCAGAGACTCATGAGCAGGGCAAGCAGTCGAGAGAATCGGTTCATGTCATTTCCTCCATTCAAAAAATTTTGGGGTCTTCTATTTCGTCGGGCCGCCAGCAGGAAACTGAGGGAACGGCCCGGTACGAACGAGCATGCAACCAAGCAAAACTCACACCAGATGGCAGGCCACCAGATGCCCGCCGCCCACGTCCCGCAGGGGGGGACGGCTCTCCTTGCACTGGGTCTGGCATTGGGGGCACCGGTCGGCGAAGGGACAGCCCTTGGGCAGGTCGATGGCGCTGGGGATATCGCCCTGTAAGACAATGCGCTGCTTTTTATGGTCCGGGTCCAGCGTCGGGATGGCGGACATGAGGCTCTGGGTGTAGGGGTGGAGCAGGTTGCGGAAGAGCTCTTCCGAGTCGGCCTGTTCGACCACCGTACCCAGATACATGACGGCGACCTGATCGCACAGATGCCGCACCACCGTCATCTCGTGGGAGATAAAGAGCATGGTCAGGGAAAAGGTCTCCCGCAGGTCCATTAGCAGGTTCAGGATCTGCGCCTGGACCGACACATCCAGGGCGGAGACCGGCTCGTCGGCCACGATGAAGGCCGGGTCTAAGAGCAGGGCGCGGGCAATGGCCAAGCGCTGGAGCTGTCCGCCGGACATCTCGCTGGGGATGCGGTTCAAAGCGTCCTGGGGCAGGTTGATCTGCTCCAGCAGGTTATGAATTTTTTCCTGGGCCTGGGCTGCGTCCATCTTGTGGACCGCAGCGACCTCCGTCAGGGCAGCACCGATCTTCTGCTTGGGATCGAAAGAACCGTAGGGGTTCTGGAAGATCATCTGCATGTTTTTCCGCAGGGGCAGCAAGTCCTTGCCGGAGAGGTTCGTGATATCCCGCCCCTGGAAAAAGACCGAGCCCTTGGTGATGGTCTCCAGCCGGAGCAGACACCGACCCAGGGTAGACTTGCCGCAGCCGGACTCCCCCACGATGCCGAAGATACCGCCCTTGGGGACGGACAGGCTCACGTTGGTCACGGCATGCAGGACTTTCCGCGGCTCACCCAACGTTTTGGAGGCCACAGGGAACTCCTTGACCAGGCCCTCGGTGCGAATGACAGGTTCAGACATGGGCACTCACCTCCTCGGTCAGGGGCTTGAAGCAGGCCGCCAGATGCCCGTCGCCGCAGTCGGCCATGGCGGGGTAGCCCGTCCGGCAGGTCTCGTCGGCATAGGGACAGCGGGGGGCAAACATGCAGGAGGCAGGCGGCTCGAACAGCGCCGGGGGGCTGCCGGGGATGGTCTCCAAGCGGCTCCCTCTGGCCCCGCCGCCGGGGATGGAGCGGATAAGGGCGCGGCTGTACGGGTGGCGGGCGCTGCGGAGCAGTTCTCTCGTCTCGCCGGTCTCCACGACCTTGCCTGCGTACATGACGGAGGTGCGCTGGCAGGTCTCCGCCACCACGCCGAAGTTGTGGGTGATGAGCAGGATGCTCATGCCCATGTCCTGAGAAAGCTGCTGGAGCAGCTCCAGAATTTGTGCCTGAATGGTCACGTCCAGCGCCGTCGTCGGCTCGTCGGCGATGAGCAGCTTGGGGGCACAGGCGATGGCCATGGCGATCATCACCCGCTGCTGCATGCCGCCGGAGAGTTCAAAGGGATACTGACGGCAGCGCTTGGCGGCCGGCTCGATGCCGACCTTGGCCAGCATCTCCTGGGCCTTTTCCATGGCCTCTTTCTTGCTGGCCCCGGTGTGGAAGCGGTACATGTCCGCGATCTGGCCGCCGATGGTCATGAGGGGATTCAGAGACGTCATCGGGTCCTGGAAGATCATGGAGATGTCAGTGCCCCGCATCTTCTCGATCTCCCGGTTGGATAAGGTGAGCAATTCCTTGCCCTCGAAGCGGATGCTTCCCCGCATCCGGCTGCGCTGGGGGTTATGTAAGCGCAGGATGGACTTGGCCGTCATGGACTTGCCGCAGCCGGACTCGCCCACGACGCCGTGAATTTCGCCGGGCCGCACGGCCAGGTCCACGCCGGACAGGGCATAGACGATGCCCCGGTGGGACATGAGCTCTACGGTCAGATTCTCGATCTCAAGCAGGTTTGCCATCGGCCGCGCCCCCCTTCTTCTTCAAGAATTTCTTTTCATATTTGCGGAAGCTGGGCAGGGCCGTCTGGGCCTGATCCAGATATTGGTGCAGGCCGTCACTGAAGATATTCAAAGAGACGACCACGATGACAATGACGATACCGGCGGAGAGGGACTGCACCGGGCTCATGAGCAGCACGGAGCGGCCCTCGTCCAGCATGGCGCCCCAGTCGGCCTGGGGGGGCAGGGTGCCCAGACCCAGGAAGGACAGGGAGGCCAGGTCCAGAATGGCGTAGGCCACGTCCAGGGTCAGCTGCACCAGGATCGTCGAGATGCAGTTGGGCAGGATATGCCGGTAGAGAATGCGGGTGTCAGAATAGCCCAGGGACACACAGGCCGAGACATAGACCTTGTTTTTCTCCACCAAGGTCAGCGACCGGGTCAGGCGCGTGAGCATGGGGACATAGACAATGCCCAAGGCCAGCACAGCGTTGAACGTATTCCGCCCCAGACCGGCCACCAGCACGAAGGCCAGCAGCAAAGACGGGAAGGACAGCAGGATATCGCAGCACCGCATGATGATGGTGTCGGCCAGCCCGCCCTTGTAGCCGGAAATGAGGCCCAGGGGGATGCCGATGATGACGGAGATGACCACGACCATCACGGCGCTGACCAGCGCCGTCCGTCCGCCGTAAATAATACGGGAAAAGATGTCACGGCCCGTCTGGTCGCAGCCCAGCCAGTGGGCCGCCGAGGGCTTGGCCAGGACCTGGGTCAGGTCCTGGGCGTTGGGGTCATAGGGCGCAACAACGGGAGCCAGGATACACACCAGCAAGATCGCCACCAGCAGCACAAAGGCCACCGTGACCACCGGGGTGAAGAGTTTGCCCACGTTCTTGCGCTTGGACTTGTACAGAGGGCCGTGCCCAATGAATGCACTGAACATACTTTGCCCTCCTTATTTCATACGAATTCTGGGGTCCAGGACAGCATAGAGGATGTCCACCACCAGATTGATACATAGGAACACGAACACCATGAGCAAGGTCACACCCTGCACCACGGGGTAATCAGCGGCCTTGATGCCCTTGATGAGCAGGTCGCCCAGGCCGCCCATGGCGAACACGCTCTCCACCAGCACAGCACCCACCAGCATGGAACCGACCTGGATGGAGGTGACGGTGATGATGGGGATCATGGCGTTTTTCAGCGCATAGGTGATGATGACCCGCCGGCGGGGGATGCCCTTGGCAGTGGCCGTGCGGATGTAATCGGCGTTGAGCTGCTCGATCATACTCGTCCGGGTGATGCGGCTGGTGAGGGCCACCATGTTCATTGCCAGGGCGATGGCGGGCAGGATCATTTCTTTCAGGCCGTTGCCCTGGTAGATGGCGGGGAACCATCGCAGCTTCAAGGCAAAGACCAACATCAGGACCAGGGCCGTCAAAAAGACGGGGGAGGCCACGAAGATCAGCGTGATGACCGATAGTAGCTTATCGATCCAGGTATTCATCTTTACCGCACTGATAACGCCCACGGGGATGGCGATGAGAATGGCCAGCACGCCGCTGAGCAGCACCAGGGTCATGGTGGTGCCGATGCGCTCCCCGATCAGGAAGCCCACGCTCTGCTTATACTGATAGCTCTCGCCCAGATCGCCCTTGAAAATGCCAGTGACCCAGATGATGTATTGCTCCGGGGCGGATTTATCCAGGTGATAATGCTCCCGAAGCTCCTGTTTCGTCTCTTCACTGACGCTCTTGCCCTGGGTCATGGAAGCCACAGGGTCCGAGGGCGTGATGCGGACCAGGGCAAAAATAATGACCGAGACCGCAAGCAAGACCAGGACCATCTGTCCCAGCCGTTTGAGAATAAATTTTCCCACCGAAACGCCTCCTTTGCCCTGCAGTAGGCTCTCTGACCAGGTTCCACAGCGGCAAACTAAATCTGCCCTACCTTATTGTAAGGAACAACAAGGCAATGGAGGACGGCGGTAAGCCGCTCCTGATTGGGCTATAATCGAGGGTTAATTATAGGCCCCTCCCTCCCAACTGTCAAGGCAGATTCGGCAATTCTATGCAGGTTTGTATATTTTCCTATCATTTCAAGGGGAAATAGGGAATTTTTTCTCAGCGCTTCCGCCGGTAGGCCGGGGGCAGGCCCAAAGCCTTGCGGTATTTGGCCACAGTGCGCCGGGCCAGGGGCATCCCCTCCCCCGCCAGGGCCTCGGTCAGGGCCTGGTCGCTGAGGGGCTTTTTCGGGTCTTCCGCTCGGACCAAGCGAAGGAGCGCCACCTTCGCCTGCTGGGCCGAGGTCTCCCCCGCGCCCGTGGCTCGGCCGAAGAAATAAGCCGTGGGAAACAGACCCTGGCGGCACTGGAGATACTTGTGGGCCAGGGCACGGGTGACCGTCGAGGGGTGGACCTCCAGCTGGTCCGCCAGGTCCCGCCGCAGGAGGGGCCGGGGGGCGTCGGCCCGCTCCCAAAAGTAATCGGCCTGGGCCTGGACCATGGCCTCCAAACAGCGCTGTAAAGTCCCCTGCCGCCGCTGGACGCATTGCAGGACCCACCGGGCCTGTTGCATTTTTTGGCGTAAATACTCCGTGGCCTCGTCACCGGGCTTGCCCTTGGCCAGCTGCAAATACTGGTCGCTGAGATGAAACTGCGGCAGGTCCCACTGGTTCGTGAACACCCGCAGCTCCCCGTCGATCACCGCCACCCAGGCATCGGGGCGGACGTACTCCACCGGCTGGCTGAGCTCCTCTTCCCGGCCGGGGGCAGGGTCCAGCTCTCGGATGAGATTGGCCGCCTCCCGCACCTGGGGCAGGGAGACGCCCAGCTCCCGCGCAATGGCGGCGTAGGCCTCCCGGCCCAGCTGGTCCAGATGCCCTGCGCAGATGGCCCGCGCCACGGGGGCCTCCCCCGGCAGGCGGTCCAATTGCAGGGTCAGACATTCCCCCAGGTTCCGCGCCCCGATGCCTGCCGGGTCCAGGCTTTGGAGCGTCTTTACCGCCTGCTCCAACAGCGCTTCCGGCACCCCAGCCGCCGTAAGACCCTCTAAGTCCGCCGGATCCAGCCAGCCCCGGTCGTCCAGCAGGCCCACCAGATAGCGGCACACCGCCAGGATCTTCTGGTCCAGCTTCAACCGGTCCAGCTGTTCCTCCAGCAAAAAGGACAGGGAGCCTGTCTCCTGGTCGATCCGCCCCGGCTCACCCACGGCCTCCCCGCCGCTTGGCCCCGGCTGGTCGGCCAGCCAGGACACCTGATGGGCAAACTCCTCCCAGGAAGTCCCGCCCTCCTGTTCTTCCAGCACAGGGTTTTCCAGGGCCAGGTCTTTGAGATAGGCCGACAGTTCCAACGTCGTCATCTGCAAAATGTTCATGGATTGCAGTAAGGTCGGCGAGAGCTTCAAGGCCTGGGCAAGCTCCAGGGTCTGGGTGGGGTCCATAAAAACAGCCTCCTTTTCAAGGGGTATCTCCATCATTTCACTTGTTATCTCCTTCATTTTTCGGTAAAATGAAGGAGATAACAGAAAAACGGCTTACGGCCTAAGTTCTTTGCTCCACGTCCTGCTGTCTCTCCCCTGGTCATTTTCGGCGAATAGGGTGACCTCTACCCGGTAGGCCGTAGCGGGCCAGCCCTGGTAGCGGACTTGACCGCTGTGATGCTGGCCGTCCGGCGTCCAGAGAGCCGCAGTGGTCTCGTCATAGCGAAGGGCTTCGACCCAAGAAGTCTCGTCCACCTGCCGCCAAATGACGATCCGCTCCGCGCCCAAGGCATGCATAGTCCCCCAGGCGGAGACGGAGTAGCTGAGGGTCAGCAGGCCGTCCGCCCCCAGCGTGGCATCCAGAAGCTGGCTTTGGATCTGGGCGCTGTCCGTCACCTGCTGCCAGGTCAGCCCCGCCGGGAGCAGACATTTCTGGCCCGCCGCAGGAAGGGCGATGAGGGCGGAGAGCAGCACCGCCGCCAGCAGCGTACAGCCCAGCCGCTGGGCCCGGAGCTTTTTGCGGATGCGCTGCAAGCGCTTCTGGCAGGCCCAGAGGGAAAGTCCCATCTCTTCCGCCGCCGCTTGCTGGCTCTGCTCTTCCAGGGCCACCAAGCGGAGCAGCTCTGCGTCTTGGGGAGAAAGGCGCTGGGTAGCCTGCTGCCAGAGCAGGGCAGCGTCCTCGCTCTCCTCCCACTGCCCCAGCCGATCCGGAGCGGGAAGCTTTTCTTCCAGGGGGAGCATCCTGGCCCGGCGGCGGTCCTGCTCCCGGCGCAGGTGCAGGACCTTATGCTTCACCGTCTGCATGAGCCAGCCTTCCGGCCGGTCCAGCGCCGTTACCTCCGCTGCCTTGGGCAGGGCAGAGAGAAAGGTCTCCTGTACCGCCTCCTCCGCCTGGTGGTGGTCACGCAAGGCCCACAGGGCGTAGCGGTACAGCGACGGATAGCACTGGCGGTAGAGTATTTCCAGTCTGGCGTTTGCGCTGCTGTCCATGGTCGTTCCCTCCCCTCGTGTTTTCTTTAGTATACCAGGAAAGCAGGGGCCTCGTAAACGCAGCGGGCGCAAGTTCTCCCCTTTTCACAAACTTGCTGGGCAGCGGGATCTTTTTGCAAAAAGTGGTCCGTTTTGAAGCCGGTGTGGGAATATCTTAATAGAATCCCCATCAAACGACAGAAAGGATGATCCCCATGAAGAGACTGTTCCCGCTCCTGTCTCTCCTGGCCGCCCTTCTCCTCCTCCCCGCCTGCGGGCAGGCGGAGACGACGGACAACGTCCTGCAAAGCACAGAGCTGATGGCCGGAAGCCATCAGACCACCCAGAGCGTGACCCTCACCACGGAGAAGCTCAGCAGCAAAGACGGCACTGTCCTCACCCTGTCCGTGGAAAACCAAGGGGAATCCCCCGTCCTTCTGACGGCGGACCTGGATTTTGACCACAAAGTCACGGTAGCGCCGGGGCAGACCGGGGTGCTGACCCAAAAAGTCAGCGGCGTGCCGAAAACGTATCCGTTTGAGGTCCACGCAGAAGAGGCTGGAAGCCTTGTGGATGTGGTGTATGCTGTGACGCAAAGCACGACATAAGCCAGCAGCCCCCAGCGCACGAAGCTTGTGCGCTGGGGGCTGCTTTGCCGTGTGGGGTCCCTCGTGTTAGGTCCCGGCCTGGCCGCCGTTGTTGCTGTTGCCGGCGTTGCCGAGCAGGCTGCTCTCGCCGCTGATCTGCTTGCCGGAGCGAGACTGCTTCTGGCTCTGGGACTGCTGGGCCTTATTGCAGGGCTTGTGTTCCTTCTTCTGGCTCATGGTTGGGCATCTCCTTTCCAAAGACTTCAAGCCTAATATGCCCATTCTCTTGACGAAAAATCCGGTCCATGCGATAATAATACCAATCTGATCTACGAAAGCAGGTGCCCCCTATGGCAAGAAAGGTA
This sequence comes from Clostridiales bacterium, assembly GCA_004556345.1. Classification (GTDB taxonomy): domain Bacteria; phylum Bacillota; class Clostridia; order Oscillospirales; family Oscillospiraceae; genus Evtepia. The sequence continues at coordinate 11,999 of SFHQ01000002.1, forward strand.
CTCATCGTAGAGGATGAGAGCAACATCGCCGAGCTCATCAACCTCTATTTAAAAAAAGAAGGCTACGAGACCATGATCGCCCCCGACGGCGGCAAGGCGCTGGAGCTATATCGCCTCTTCCGCCCCGATCTGGTCCTGCTGGACATCATGCTGCCCGTCATGGACGGCTGGGCGGTGTGCTCTAAAATTCGGGAGACGGACAAGACCCCCATCATCATGCTGACGGCCAAGGGCGAAACGATCGACAAGGTCGCCGGGCTGGAAATGGGCGCGGATGACTATATCGTGAAGCCCTTTGAGATGAAAGAGCTGCTGGCCCGCGTCCACGCCGTCCTGCGCCGGCTGGGCGGGGACGAGGTCAAGGCCCGCCGCCTGACCTTTGACGGGCTGGTCATCGACCTGGACTCCTACGAGCTGGAGGTCAAGGGCAAGCGGGTGGATACGCCCCCGAAGGAATTGGAGCTGCTGTTCCACCTGGCCTCCTCCCCCAACCGGGTCTTTACCCGGAACCAGCTCCTGGACGAGGTCTGGGGCTTTGATTATTTCGGCGACTCCCGGACGGTGGATGTCCACATCAAGCGCCTGCGGGAAAAGCTGGAGGGCGTGAGCGACCAGTGGTCCCTCAAGACCGTCTGGGGCGTGGGCTATAAGTTCGAGCTGCATAACAATTAAACGAAAGCAAACGCCATGAAACGAATGAAAAGTATGTATGTCCGGCAGGTGGCCATCTTGCTGGGGCTGACCTTTCTGTGCATGGTGCTGTTGGGCGTGGGCTTTTTTAGCCTCTCCTACCGCTACCAGCTCCAGGAGATCCAGACCACCCTGGACCGAAACGCCGGCTTTATCTCCAGCTACGCCGACGCCGCCCTGACCAAGGGCGGGAGCCTCACGGATGAGTCGTTTGTCAACTACATCCACTCCGTCGTCCTGCTCACAGACACGACCGTTTTGGTCTGCGACACCGACGGCCAGGTCCTCTGCGCCGCCGGGTCGAACCTGAATCAGGAGGCCTTCAACACGCCCCTGCAAAATCTCTACGTCCCCAGCTGGGCAGTCAACCAGCTGCTCCGGGGCCGCGAGTACAGCGGCATGACAACCTTTAACCAGCTGCTCAGCAGCCGGTGCTATCTCACCAGTGAAGTCCTCTCCCCTCTCACCCAGGACCCTAAGGACCCCGCTGACCTCGTCCCCTCTGGGGTGGCGACGGGCTTCCTCTTCGTGGCCGCCGACGCCACCAGTGTGTCTGAATTTTTACACAGCACGCTACAGCTCTTTCTCATCACGGCCATGGTCGTGCTGCTCATCTCTCTCATCATCTGCTCCATCACCGTTCAGCGCATGGTGGATCCGCTCAAGGGCATGTGCGCCTTTGCCCACAAATTCGCCCACGGCGAGGTGGACACCCGCGTGACAGAATACGCCAACCGGGATGACGAGATCGGCGAGCTGGCCATCGCCTTCAACGCCATGGCCGACTCCCTGGCCCAGGCGGAACAAAAGCGCAGTGAGTTTGTCGCCAACGTCTCCCACGAGCTGAAAACGCCCATGACAACGATCGCAGGCTTTGCCGACGGCATCTTAGACGGCACCATCCCGCCGGAGAAGGAGCGGGAGTCCCTGCAAGTCATCTCGTCGGAGACGCGCCGTCTCTCCCGCCTGGTGCGGCGGATGCTGGAACTGTCCCGCCTGCAATCCTCGGAACGGGTGTCGGCGCAGGAGCAGTTCGACGCGGCGGAATTGCTCATCCGGGTCCTGGTCAGCCTGGAAGCCAAGATTACAGAAAAAGATCTGGACGTAGAGACCGAGCTGCCCGACGGCCCCGTGATGGTCTGGGGTGACCCGGACGCGGTGACGCAGGTCTGCTACAACCTGCTGGACAACGCCGTAAAATTCTCCTTCCCCAAGGGGAAGCTGACCCTCAAGATCACATCCAAGGCCGGGAAAGCCTACATTTCCATCGGCAACCAGGGCGAGACCATCCCCCCCGACCAGCTCAGCCATATCTTCGACCGCTTCCACAAGGCCGATTCCTCCCGCTCGACCCACAAGGACGGCGTGGGCCTGGGCCTCTACATCGTCAAGACCATCCTCAACACCTACAAAGAGGACATCACCGTCACCAGCCAGGACGGGTTTACCGAGTTTACTTTTACCCTGTCCGAAGTTTGATCCACATATATAAAAAATGGCCCCGGCGCGGTTTCGATCCCAGCGCCGGGGCCTTGCTATCTTCTCTGAATGTTAGGAGCGCACCTCAAAGCGGGACGAGCAAGCTTTACAGGTGACCTCAATTTTCCCCAACCCCCTGGGGACCCGCATGGACTGGCCGCAGGTGGGACACTTGAAGTAGTAATAGACTTTGTCCGTTTTGATCCCCTTGCGGCCCCGCTTCCAGCGGCCGATCGACCGGAAGAGGGCATAGAAACGGGCGTTTTCCATCTGCCGCTTCTCCTGGTTCTTGGACAGCAGGCGGAAGAGCAGGTACACCAGCACCACCCCCGCCGGGATGAGCAGGGGCAGGAAAAACCGCCCAAGGGCCGCCAGGATCAGAAAGAGGACGAGCCAGAAGAGGCTGTATGCGTCAAAGCCTGGGTGCCGCTGAAAAAATGATTGTTTGGGCTGTTCCATCGGCCCACCTCCCTGTGGTCAACATCTGTCTTTTGCCGGGCGCACCCGGACCTCTCCGGACGAAAGCGTCCGCTCCGTGCCGTCGGCCTCCCGGACCCGGAGGGAAAAGTCCTGGTCCAGGTCCAAGGCCAGCGCCGTGCGGGTCTGGTTTCCCTCTAACACTGTAATTTCCTTCCCCAGGACGAGGGAACGCTTGCGGTAGTCCTCGAAAAAGGGGCGCTGGGCAAGGTTCGGGTAAAACTCGAAAAAGTGATTCAGAATGGCCCCGGCCAGTTGGCTCCGACCTTCTATCCCCTGGGGGCGTTCGGCAAAGACGGAACCGGCCTCCGGCAGGTCTTCGGGGAAGCCCCCCTCCGGCGGGAAGCAGTTCACGCCGATGCCGACGATGGCGTATTGCAGGCCGCCGGTCTCCAGGTCCAAGGCCCCCTCGGTCAGGATGCCGCAGACCTTTTTGCCCCGGCAGAACACATCGTTGACCCACTTGATCTCCGCCGGGACCCCGGCGCAGTCCTCGATGGCCAAGGCAACCGCAGCGGCAGCGCAGGTGGTCAGCAAGAGGGCGTCTTTCGCTGAAAGCTGGGGGCGGACCAAAAAGCTCAGGTAGAGTCCCGTATCCGGGGGAGAGAAAAACGTGTGGTCTCGTCTGCCCCGCCCGGCCGTCTGCGCGGCGGCGACCAGGGCCAGGCCCTCCGGCTCCCCGGCCTCTGCCCGCTGGCGGAGGAGGGTGTTGGTGGAGGAAACAAGCTGCTCCACCTCCAGGCGCAGCTGGGGGACAGTGAGATACTGCGCGATGCTCTGGGCGGATAAAATGGCGCTGTCTTTGGCCAGACAGTAGCCCCGCTTGGAGGCGGCCTCGATGGGGTAGCCGCTCTCCCGCAGCTGCTGGATGGCTTTCCAGACGGCGCTGCGGCTGACCGCTAATTTCTGGGCCAGGGCCTCGCCGGAGAAGTACGTCCCCCGGTTGGCCTCCAGGGCTTCCAACACCCGGTCTTTTACTTGCATGGGATCAACTTCCCTTCTGAATTTTGTCCATGTGGTTCAGGACGGCTTGGGCGCATTGGCCGGTGAAGAAGCCCGTGACCAGGCCCGCCAGCAGCAGGACGGGGGCATAGAGGGCGATGGCGGCCGTCCCCGACACCCAGACGGCCACGGCCAGCTGGCCGACGTTGTGGCCGACGGCGCCGAGCATACTCATGACCCAGATGTGGCGGCGGTCAATGAGGGGCTTCACCAGGCACATGACCACCCAGCACAGCACGCCGCCGGCCATGCTGTAAAGCATCCCCATCATGTTGCCTACAATGAGGTTGCCCAGGAAGATGCGGACGACCAGGATCGCCCCCGCCTCCCGCCAGCCCAGGGTCCACAGGGCGAAGAGGGTAATGACGTTGGCGACCCCCAGCTTCACGCCGGGAATGGCGATGGGGATGGGGATCTGCGCCTCGATGAGGAAGACGATCATGGAAATGGCCGTGAGCATGGCCATGGTGGTCAGTTTTTTGATGTTCATGGGCTTACGACACTCCGTCCAGCTGGTTGTTCTGTTCGCCGCCGCCGACCACCTGGACCACCAGCTTGTTGGGCAGGCAGGCGATGGGGTCGTTGGTCTGGTCCGTCGCGCCCTTGCGCACGCAGACCTGGTCGGGACAGCTGGCCTCGCTAACCCGAACCGTCCCGCCGGAGATGACGACGATGTTATAGCCCCCGTTGTCGCTGTCGAAGCGGAGGGTCTGGTCCTCGTCCAGGGGGTACAGGCCCACGGTCTCGCCGTTCTGCGTCACCTGCACGGCCCCGCCGGTGTGGCGGTTGCCATGGACCAGGATCATGCCAAGAATGGCTGCGGCGGCGATGACGGCGATGAGGACCATCCAAAAGCCCAAGGGCTTTGTTTTTTTCGGTTCCATAGCAGTTACCTCCAAGGGGTATGGCTGTGAGGATAAAAGTAATTGTATTTTACTGCATTTCGGGGGGAATGGCAAGAGGCTAGGTACCTTTGTCAATACTCCCCAAAATCCCCCCGGAAAAGCGGCTTGATTCCGTACCCCTCCTGTCTTGACAAGCGGCAGATACTTTCGTATACTAAATTTATACAAGATAGAGGCGCGGCATTGATCAGTACCGCTCGTTTCCCCGGCAGGTCTCCGGGAGCGGGAAAGGAAACGCCGCCGAAGGGTCCCTCCGGTGCCTGCCGGGGCGATGCCTGGGCCGTCAGAAAATATCTGACGGACTGCCATTGGGTCAAATCAGTGGAGCGCTATCCTGGGAACAACAGAGAAATCAGGGGTCCAAGCCCCATCCCCATTTTGTTGATCACCATGGACCTGCTTCAGGCCCGTGGTTTTTTTCGCGCTTTCCCCGTTCCTATCCGCCCATGAAATACAATGAAAAGAGGAGACACCATGAAAAAGATTCTTGCACTGACCCTGGCTCTGGTGCTCGCGCTGTCCCTGTGCGCCTGCGGCGGCGGCAACGCTGACACCACGACCACCGACAACGGCGACGCTGCCGACACCGCTACCGTGGAAATCCCCCCTGTCGAGGACCTGACCGGCACCGACACCAGCGCCATCCCCGGCGTGGAGGACGGCGTGCTGACCGTCGGCATGGAGTGCACTTACGCCCCCTACAACTGGACCCAGACCGACGACTCCAACGGCGCTGTGCCCATCGTGAACAACCCCGGCTCCTATGCCAACGGCTATGACGTGATGATCGCCCAGCGTATCTGCGACACCTACGGCTGGAAGCTGGAAGTCCAGGCCATCGAGTGGGACGGCCTGATCCCCGCCCTGAACGCCGGCACCATCGACGCCGTCATCGCCGGCCAGTCCATGACCACCAGTCGTATGGAGCAGGTCGACATGGCAGGCCCCTACTTCTACGCCTCCATCGTGTGTGTAGCCAAGAAAGACAGCGAGCAGGCCAAGGCCAAGGGCATCAGCGAGCTGACCGGCACCTGCACTGCTCAGAGCGGCACCATCTGGTACACTGACTGTCTGCCTCAGGTCGAGGGCGCTCAGATCATGGCACAGTCCGAGAGCGCTCCCGCCATGATCATGGCTGTTGAGTCCGGCACCGTGGACTTCATCTGCACCGATATGCCCACCGCCATGGGTGCCTGCACCACCTACTCTGACCTGGCCATCCTGGACTTCTCCAACAGTGAGGACAACTTCAAGGTCGATGAAGGCCAGATCAACATCGGCATCTCCGTTGTCAAGGGCAACACCGAGCTGAAGGACGCCATGGACAAGGTCCTGGCTCCCCTGAACGCCGACATTTTCAACGCCATCATGAACCAGGCCATTGCCGTTCAGCCCACCATCTAATTTGATTCCCTGATTCGACATTTACTCCAAATGACCCCAGTATCCGGCCCTGTTTTTGCAGGGTCGGATACTGCAACTTCCAGAGAAAGGAAACCGCTGACCCATGGACAAACTTATGCAGCTGGGCTACGATATGTCCAGGCTCTGGGCCAAGTATTGGCCCGACTACATGACCGGCATCCGCAACACGCTGATCGTCGCGGTCATCGCCACGCTGGTGGGCTGTATCATCGGCCTCATCTGCGGCATCTTGAACACCATTCCCTACACGAAGAGCGACGCCGTGGGCAAGCGGTTCATCCTGAAGCTGATCCGGGTGATCGTCCGCATCTACGTGGAGGTCTTCCGCGGCACCCCCATGATCCTCCAGGCTGTGTTCATCTACTACGGCCTGCCCTACTTCTCCGGCGGAGCGATCTCGTTTAAGGGCAGTACCGGCGTTTGGATAGCTTCGCTCATCGTCGTGTCCATCAACACCGGCGCTTATATGGCCGAGTCCGTCCGCGGCGGCATCATCTCCGTGGACCCCGGCCAGACCGAGGGCGCCAAGGCCATCGGCATGACCCACTTCCAGACCATGGTCCATGTGATCCTGCCCCAGGCCTTCCGCAATATCATCCCCCAGATCGGCAACAACTTCATCATCAACATCAAGGACACCTCCGTCATGTTCGTCATCGGCTTCATCGAGTTCTTCGCCGTCCACCGCAACATCGTCGGCCTGAACCTGATGTACTTCCCCTCCGCTACCATCGAGATGATCGGCTACCTCTGCCTGACCCTGGCCGCCTCCATCCTCCTGCGCGTGCTGGAAAAGAAGATGGACGGCAACGACAGCTATGAGCTGGTCCAGGTGGACGCCCTGACCATGTCCGCCGGGACCTACAACCACCCCAGCAAGGGTACCCCCTTTGACGAGCGCAACCCCGAAGCAGTCAAGTCCATGCTTCGCGAGGACCTGCGCCGCCAGGCCGAGCGCGACGCCGCCATCCGGGAGGGCCAGAAAGCAGAGACCCGCCGCTCCCACGGGGAGCGCAGCCACCAGGACGGAGGTGAGCAGTAATGACAGACGAACGCATCCTACAGGTCAACCACCTGTCCAAGTCCTTCGGCAAGCACGAGGTGCTGCGGGACATCGACTTTACCGTGAACAAGGGCGACGTGACGTCCATCATCGGGGCCTCCGGCTCCGGCAAGTCCACGCTGCTGCGGTGTATCAACCTCCTGGAGACCCCCACCAGCGGGGAAATTCGCTTCCACGATGAGAATATTCTCTCCCGCAAGGGCGGGGCAGCGGCCTACCGGACGAAGGTTGGCATGGTCTTCCAGTCCTTCAACCTCTTCAACAACATGACCGTGCTGGAAAACTGCCTGGTCGGCCAGACCAAGGTCTTAAAAAAGGACCCCAAGGAGGCGGAAGAGGTCGCCATGAAGTACCTGACCAAGGTCGGCATGGCCCCCTACATCAACGCCCGCCCCCGGCAGCTCTCCGGCGGCCAGAAGCAGCGCGTGGCCATCGCCCGCGCCCTAGCCATGGACCCGGAGGTACTGCTCTTCGACGAGCCGACCTCTGCGCTGGACCCCGAAATGGTCGGTGAAGTTCTCTCCGTCATGCGGGACCTGGCCAACGAGGGCCTGACCATGCTGGTCGTGACCCACGAGATGGCCTTCGCCAGGGACGTCTCCAACCACGTCGTCTTCATGCGCGACGGCGTCATCTGGGAGGAAGGCTCCCCCCAGCAGATCTTCGTCGATCCCCAGCGGGAGGAGACGAGAGACTTCCTCTCCCGCTTCATGGAGCGCTGAACCATCCCCCCACCACACAATGCAAAAAGGACCTGCACTCGTTGAGAAAAACAAGCGCAGGTCCTTTTCCTACTCTGCTTTGCTACCCCACTCTGGTGAGCAATACTTTTGCAGCCGACCGGGCAAAGAGCCTGGCCCCGGCTAGGGCCTCGTCCAGCGTGTTCCCATGGCTGCCCACCTCCACCAGGAGGGAGCCTTTGGTCATCTGCTGGTTAAAGCGGGCCGTCCGCAGGGTGATGGGCCGGGCCAGTCCCGGCCAGAGGGAATTCATCTGCTGCTGCAATTCCATGGCCAGTGCCATGTGCTCTGTCCAGTCCGGAAACACCGCCCCTGCGTCGTCACTGCCCACCAAAAGCATGACCTGGGCCGTCTTCACCCCGTCGATCTGCAAGACCGGCTTGTAGACCGTCCCGTCCGCCCCGACCAGCGCATCCCGGTGGACATCCAGGACCATTTGAATGGTGGGATACTGGGCCAGGTATTGCGCAGCCGCCGCTTTCGACCGCTCATAGGCCCCGTTGTAATCGGGATAGTCATAGAGATTCGTGTCGTGGATGACGCTGAGGCCCATTTCCTCGAAAATTCGTGTGATCTCCTCCCCTACTTTTATGATATTATAAGAGGGATCGGTGGTCCGGGCCGTGCCGCTCTCCTGGTAGGGCGCGGCGCTGTCCTGGGCATAGGCTTCGGTGGAATGGGTGTGCAGGATCAGGATCTGCGGCCCTGCCTCCGCCGGCTGAAAGTGCAGGCTGGAGCCGGCCTGGGCAATGGCCGCTAAGTCCACCGTTTTTTCTGTGCGGTTGAACAAAGAAATGCCCTGGGCGTTGACGTACTCCGTCCCGCTGCCGGAGAGGGTGCGTTCTTCCACCTTGTCCGGGGTAATTGGGGATAAGTTCGGCGTTTCCCCGATCTCTTCCGGCGGGGTGGTCTCCTCTGCCGTGCCGCTGTCCGCGTGCCCGGCGGCGGCTTGGGCCAGCAGGGCAGAATCCGCCAGCAAAATGCGCTGCCAGAAGGACAGGGCCTGTCCGCCCGGCGCATCCGCCTGCGTCTGTTGTTCCAGCAGATAGGCCGCGGCCTGCTCCGGCAGCGGCGGCAGACCGGCGGCCACCGCCGCCATCCCCACGCCCGCCAGGGCCAGGATCCCCGCCACGCCCCGGCGCAGCAGGCGGGCTGCGCCCCGTTTGGCTGCCTTTGGTTTCATTGGCATCACTCCCGTATGCCATCAGCCTATGCCCCGGTGGACAGGTTCAGAACCAGACCTGTCCCCAAGATCCCCAAGACCATTCTGCCCCAGGAGGTGCCCCTGTGAAAAAGCTCTGGACTTCTCCCCTCGTCTCCTTCTTTCGGGAGGCGATCCTGCTCTATTTCAGCCGCCGGGTGCCCCAGGCGGCGGCCTGCCTGGCCTATTTCGTGATCCTGGCCGTGTTCCCGGTGCTCATCTGCGTGTCCTATATTCTGGGCCTGGTGAACATCGACGTGGGAAGCCTCATCGGCCAGCTCCAGACCATCCTGCCCCAGGCGGCGCTGGATGTTTTGGAGAGCTACCTGCGCTACATCGCCATCCACCGCAGCCCCGGCCTGTTTTTGGCAGGGTTGGCGGGCTGTTGGTTCTCGGCCGCCGCGGCCTTTCGGACCATCACACGGGTCATTTTGGATATGTATGATGACGTGTCTCAGTCCATGGTGCGGGGCATGGTGGTCAGCATCCTGTTCCCCTTTGGCCTGCTGCTGACCGTGGACCTGTCCATCATGGTCGTGGTCACGGGGCAGCGGACGCTCCGGGCCATTGCGGAGCATTTTCCCTTCTGGGACCGGATGCTTGACGTGTGGTCATGGACAAGATACGTCCTGCTCTTCGCCATCTTCTGCCTCTTCCTCATGGCGGTCTTAAACATGGCCGCGCCCTTTGGGACGCCCCGGCTGCCCATGTTGGTGACAAGCTTGGTCTCGGCCTTTGCGCTGGTGGTGGCGTCGGGGATCTTCTCCTGGTTCCTCAGTATGTCCACGCGCTACTCGCTGGTGTATGGGAGCCTGGTGTCGCTGATCATCCTGCTGGTGTGGCTGTATCTCTGCGGACAGATCTTGTTTTTGGGCATCGTGTTTACCAGCGTTTGGTATAAGAAGCGGCGGCACAGAAAATGACCGCCGCAAAGCCTCCCCGCCCCTTGTATCCCCCTGGGGATTGTGATATAATGTACTATCACAAATTATGTCATCTGCCCGGAGGGTACGACTATGCGTCAGCAAACCTTTCAAAAAGCGCTTTCCCGGCTGACGGACACGGGCTTTCGCCTGTTTTTCGTCACTGGGTTGGTCTTTGCCGTTCTCACCGGCCTGTATAACATTTGGCTCTGCATGGCGGAGCTGGTGGTCCTCTTGGTCCTGTATCTCTACTTCCAGTCCGGCGCCATCCGCCGGAAGCAGGAGGCGATGGATTACCTGGACCATCTGGCCAGCGGGGTGGACAACGCCTCCCGCCGGACCATGCTCTCCAGCCCCATGCCCATCGCCATTTTCCGGCCGGATACGGACGACATCATCTGGAGCAACGAACGCTTTCTTCACCTCACCGGCGACCCGGACCATCTCTTCGAGACGAAGCTCTCCGCCCTGGTCCCCGCCTTTCAGTGCCAGTGGCTGCTGGACGGCGAGCACCTCAGCCCGGAGCCGGTGCCTGTGGGAGAAAAGCTCTACCTGGTCTACGGCAACCTGGTCTGCACCGGGGAGCAGGACAGCTTTCTGGCCACGACCTATTGGGTGGACGTGACCCAATACGCGACAGTAGCCGCCAAGTTCGACGCCACCCGCTCCGTCGTGGGCATCTTACAGGTGGACAACTACGAGGATCTCAGCCGAGGCCTGGAGGAGGGCGAACGGGCCGTGATGCGGTCTGAGCTGAACAACCGCCTCTCCGCTTGGCTGGACCCTTCGCAGGGGCTTTTATGCCGCTATGACCGGGACCACTATCTGCTGCTGGTGGAGGCCGCGCAGTTCCAGGTCTTCTGCCGGAAGAAGTTCTCCCTGCTGGATGAGATCCGCCAGGTGCAAAGCCCCAACGGAGTCGCCGCCACCCTCTCCATCGGCTTCGGCCGCAACGGGGAGACCCCCCGGCAGCTCCACGAATACGCCTCCCTGGCGCTGGACATGGCCCTCAGCCGGGGCGGCGACCAAGTGGTGGTCAAAGACGGCAACGACTTTTCCTTCTTCGGCGGCCGCTCGAAAGAGACCGAGCGCCGGACCAAGGTCAAGAGCCGCGTGGTGGCCTCCGCCCTGTCCGAGCTGCTGGCCAGCACCCACCAGGTCATTGTGATGGGGCATAAATACCCCGACCTGGACGTACTGGGGGCCGTGGCCGGCGTGTGCGCCATTGCCCGAAAAAAAGACGTGCCCATCAAGGCCGTTCGCGCCCCCTCCCCCTATCCTTCCGAGGAGCAGACGAGGCAGCTGGCCTCCCTGCCGGAGTACCAGGGCATCTTCATCCCGCCGGATGAGGCCATTCGCCTGGCCAAGCCCACCAGCATCGTCGTGGTGGTGGACACCAACCGGCCGGAACAGACCCAGGTGCCGGAGCTGCTGACCTCCGGGGCCAGGATCGTGGTCATCGACCACCACCGGCGGGCGGCTTCCTACATCGAAAAGCCCGCCCTGAGCTTCCACGACCCCTACGCCTCCTCCGCCAGCGAACTGGTGGCGGAGCTGGTGCAGTATATTCTGGACAACGGCGACCTCAAGCGCCAGGAGGCCGAGGCCATGCTGGCCGGCATCGTGCTGGACACCAAGAACTTCACCATGCGCACCGGCAGCCGGACCTTTGAGACGGCGGCCTTCCTCCGCAAGGCCGGGGCCGACACCGCCCTGGTCCACAAGTTCTTCCAGCATGACCTGCGGGACACCGTGACCAAGATGCAGATCATCCAAGGGGCCCAGACCTACCGCGGCTCCATGGCCATCGCCCTGACCGACCGACCTGTGGGCCGGGCCATTGCAGGGCAGGCAGCGGACGAGATGCTGAACATCGCCGGCATCGAGGCTTCCTTCGTGCTCTTCCCGGAGGCGGGGCAGGCCTATCTCTCCGCCCGGTCGGGGAGCAACGTGAACGTCCAGGTCATCAGCGAGATGCTGGGCGGCGGCGGCAACGCCACCACCGCCGGGGCCCAGTTCCCCGGCAAGACCACGGAGGACGTGCTGCCCCTGCTGAAAGAGACCATCGACAATTACTTCGACGACGAGGCATAATTTCGTATCGTTACCCTTCTTTTTTTAGTTTTCCCTTTTGCAAACATCCTCATCCTACGAGATCGAGATAGAAATTTTGGAGGTACAACACCATGAAAGTGATCTTACAGAAAGACGTCAAGGGCCAGGGCAAGCGGGGCCAGCTGGTGAACGTTTCCGACGGCTACGCCCGCAACTTCCTCTTCCCCAAGAATCTGGCCGTGCCCGCCAACGCGGACAACATGAACAAGATGATCATGCAGGACAAGGCCAAGAAGGCCCAGATGGCCGCCGAAAAGGCCGAGGCCGAGGCCATTGCCGAGAAGCTCAAGGCCGTGGTCGTGAAGATCCCCGCCAAGGCTGGCACCGGCGGCCGTCTCTTCGGGGCCGTGACCAGCAAGGAGATCTCCGAGGCCCTCCAGGCCCAGTGCGGCCTGAACGTGGCCAAGACCAAAATCGTCCAGGACGAGCCCATCAAGAGCTTCGGCACCTATCAGCTCAAATGCAAGCTGGGCTATGAGATCACCGGCACCCTGAACGTGGTGGTTTCCGAGGAGAAATAAGAAACTTCCCTGAGAGATAGGTGAATCCGATGGACGAATCCTCTTTACTTCTCCGCCAGATCCCCCACAGCGTCGAGGCTGAGCAGTCGGTCCTGGGGGCCATGCTCATCGACCCCCGCTGCATCCCCAACGTGGTGGAGCAGCTCACCGGCGAGGACTTCTATCTGAAGCCCAACCGGGATATTTATGAGACCATCTACACCATGTTCAGCTTCTCCGCCACCATTGACCCGGTGACGGTGCTGGACCAGATGAAGCTGCGGGGGGTCTACGACGAGAACACCACCAGCAACTACCTGCTCCAGCTCATGGAGATCACCCCCACCGCCGCCAATGTCTCCGAGTATATCCGCATCGTCAAGGACAAGGCGCTCCTGCGCCGCATTTCCGAGACGGCCGGGGAACTCACGACCCTGGTCCAGGAGGGGGGCGAGACGGCCCAGGCCGTCCTCGACCTGGCAGAACAGCGCATCTACGCCATCCGCCAGGGGAAGTCCTCCCAGGGCTTGGAGCCTCTTTCCAAGATCCTGGTGGATGTGTTCGACCGGCTGCAAGAGCTGTCCATGTCCGGCTCCGACGTGCCCGGCATGGCGACCGGCTTTGCCGACCTGGACCGGACCCTCACGGGCTTTCACGGCTCCGAGCTCATCCTATTGGCCGCCCGACCCGGCATGGGCAAAACGTCCTTTGCCCTGAACGTCCTGCTCCACGCGGGCAAGTTCTCCGGCAAGAGCGTGGTCTTCTTCTCCCTGGAAATGAGCCGGGAGCAGCTGGCCACCCGTCTCATCTCCAACGAGGCCTTTCTGGACAACAAAAAGCTGATGACGGGCAAGCTCTCCCCCGACGATTGGGACAGCGTGACCGTGGCCTCCACGGCCCTGGCCCACACGAAAATTTTCATTGACGACAACCCCTCCCTCTCCGTGGCGGACATGAACGCCAAATGCCGCCGGGTGGAGGATCTGGGGCTGGTGGTCATCGACTACTTACAGCTGATGCAGTCCTCCGGCAGCGGCACCCGGTACGCCGGGGAGAACCGCCAGCAGGTGGTGGCAGACATCAGCCGTTCCCTGAAAATCATGGCAAAGGAGCTCCACGTACCGATCCTGTGCCTGTCCCAGCTCTCCCGTGCCAACGAGAGCCGCTCGGACAAGCGCCCGATGCTCTCGGACCTGCGAGAGTCCGGGGCCATTGAGCAGGATGCCGACGTGGTCATGTTCCTGTATCGAGACGACTATTATAACAAGGACAGTGACAAGCATAATCAGGCCGAGTGCATCATCGCCAAAAATCGCCGGGGGGAAACCACCACCATCCCCCTCCAGTGGCTGCCGGAGTTCACTGCCTTTTCCTCAATGGAGCGGAAATATGAAGAACCCTATTGATCTGGCCGCCGAAGCGGCGGCATTTGCTGACCAGTATCAGATGCTTCCCCAGGGAAGCACGGTTTTGTGCGCCGTGTCCGGGGGAAAAGACTCGATGGCGCTGCTGTCCGTGCTGCAGACGTTGGCGCCGGAGCGCAACCTTATGATCCACGCGGCGCACTTCAACCACCAGCTCCGGGGCGAAGAGTCCCAGCGGGACGAGGACTTCGTCTCGAAATGGTGTGCCGACCACAACATTCCCCTGACCATCGGCAGCGGGGACGTGGCCCAGGCCGCCCAGGAGCAGGGCAAGGGCATCGAAGAGACCGCCCGCGCCATGCGCTACGGCTTTCTCACCGAGACGGCCCAGGAAGTCGGGGCGGAAAAGATCGCCACGGCCCACAACGCCGATGACAACGCCGAAACCGTCCTGCTGCACCTGGTCCGCGGTTCGGGCCTGGACGGCCTGACCGGCATCCCGCCGGTGCGGGGCATTTTGATCCGGCCCCTGCTGGGCGTGCCGCGCATCGACATCGAGGTCTACTTAGCCCAGGAGAACATCCCCCACGTGGAGGACAGCTCCAACCAAGACACGAAATTTGCCCGCAACCGGATCCGGCAGGCGATCCTGCCCGTGATGAAGGACTTAAACCCCGCCTTTGTTTCGACCTTGTCCGCCAACCTGGTCCACCTGCGGGAGGACCGGGAGCTGCTGCACGACATGGCCGAAAGCGTCACCTGCGAGGCCTTGGTGGAGGACGGCAAGGTCTCCATCCAGGCCGCTTCCCTGGCGGACCTGCCCCACCCCATTGCCGCCCGCGCGGTGAAGCAGCTGCTGGCCAAGGCCGGGCGCTTCCAGGTCTCGGCGGTGCACATCGACCAGATCATCGAGCTGGCCACCGGGGAGACCCCCTCGGCCAACCTGAACCTGCCGGAGGGCCTCTTCGCCTGGCGGGAGTATGAGAACCTGGTGATCTGCCCGGCGGAGGCCATCCCCCCGTCGTTTTCCCTGCGGCTGCTGACCGGCCCCGGCGTGTTCGCGCTGGACAACGGCTGGCAGATCGAGATCGAGGAGACCACCTGCCCGGAGATCCCCGCCCAGGAGGAATATGAGTGGGACATCGACCGGGAGAGCGTGACCTTCCCCCTGGTCCTCCGCGCCCGCCAGCAGGGCGACCAGCTGCGTCTGCCCGGACGGCGGACCAAGACCCTGAAAAAATGGTTCATCGACGAAAAGATCCCCCGGCAGCACCGGCAGAGCGTGCCCGTGCTGGCCGATGAGACGGGCCTGCTGGCTGCCGCCGGCCTGGGCCCCAACTTCCCCCGTGTGGCCACCCCCGGCCACCCCGCCCTGCACATTCGCCTGACCCCGAAACAGAGAGAGGAGAACGAATTAGTATGATGGAACAGGATATGCAAGAGATCCTTTTCACCCCGGAGGCCCTGGCCCGGCGAGTGAAGGAGCTGGCCGATCAGATCACCCAGGATTACGCCGGGAAAAGCCCCCTGATCGTGGGTACCCTGCGTGGCTCCTTCGTGTTTATGGCAGATCTGGTGCGCCAGATCAATTTGCCCCTCACCGTTGATTTCCTGTCCGCCTCCTCCTACGGCTCCGGGACGGAAAGCTCTGGCCAGGTAAAGCTGAAGCTGGACCTGGCCGACGACATTTCCGGGCGGGATGTGCTGATCATTGAGGACATCGTGGACTCCGGCAACACCCTCTCCAAGCTCCTGCCGGAGCTGCAAAAGCGCGGCCCTGCCTCCCTCAAGGTCTGCGCCCTGCTGGATAAGCCGGAGCGCCGGGTATTGCCCTTCCAGGCCAATTACGTGGGCTTCACCATCCCCGACGCCTTTGTGGTGGGTTATGGGCTGGACTTTGACCAGCACTATCGCCAGCTACCCTACATCGGCGTCCTAAAGCCCAGCGTATACGAATAACCGCCCTCCCCCCCCGCGGGCGTGATCCCGGGGCGGGAGATCCCCGGCCCCTCAAAGGAGTGAGTTCCATTTGAAACCAAACACAAATCCCTTTCGCGGTCTGATCCTGGTGCTGTTCGTGGTGGCCCTGGTCTTCTGCGGGACCAGCATTTACCGCACGGCCTCGGCCCACCAGCAGACGGACCGGGTGTACTCTGACATCCGCACGCTGTTCGAGCAGGAAAAGGTCGACCGCTTCACCGTAGATGACAACAACAACCTGACCATCACCCTGAAAGAACCTGTGGACGGCAGCCGCATCGTTGTCTACTCCATTTACAACTTCCAGCTGTTTTACGACGACTTCAATGATCTCGTTGTCAAACAGTATGAGAGCGGCATCCTCAGCAGCTATGACTACCCCGACAGCCCCTCTCCGGCCTGGATGAGCACCATCCTGACCTGGGTGGTGGTGCTGGCCGTGATGGCCATCCTGTGGTATTTCCTGTTCCTGCGCCGGGCCCAGGGCGGCGGGGGCGGCCCCTCCGCCAGCCAGTTCGGCAAGGCCAAGGCCCGCACCCTGGCTGAGACGGGCCGCACCGTCACCTTCGACGACGTGGCCGGGGCCGACGAGGAAAAGGAAGAGCTGGCTGAGATCGTGGACTTCCTGCGCCAGCCCGCCCAGTACACCCAGCTGGGTGCCCGCATCCCCAAGGGCGTGCTGCTCGTGGGCCCTCCGGGTACCGGTAAGACCCTGCTGGCCCGCGCTGTGGCCGGGGAAGCAGGGTGTCAGTATCTGTCCATCTCCGGCTCCGACTTTGTGGAGCTGTATGTGGGCGTGGGTGCTTCCCGCGTGCGCGACCTGTTCGAGCAGGCCAAGAAAAGCTCCCCCGCCATCGTCTTCATCGACGAGATCGACGCCGTGGGCCGCCAGCGCGGCGCAGGTCTGGGCGGCGGTCACGACGAGCGTGAGCAGACCCTGAACCAGCTCTTAGTCGAGATGGACGGCTTCGCCTCCAACGAGGGCGTCATCGTCCTGGCCGCCACCAACCGGGCGGACATCCTGGACCCCGCCCTGCTGCGTCCCGGCCGGTTCGACCGGCAGATCTACGTCGGCCTGCCCGACATCAAGGGGCGGGAGGAGATCCTTCGCGTCCACGCCCGCAACAAGCCCTTGGCAGAGGACGTGGACCTGCGGACCATCGCCCAGGCCACCGTCGGCTTCACCGGCGCAGACCTGGAAAACCTGCTCAACGAGGCCGCCCTGCTCTCCGCCAGAGAAAAACGGCCCTTCATTCGCATGGATGTGATCCACGAGGCCATGCTGAAGGTCATTGCAGGCCCGGAAAAGAAGAGCCGCGTCGTGCCCCCCCACGCCAAGAAGCTCACCGCCTATCACGAGGCCGGCCACGCCGTGGTCATCCACGAGCTCAAGACCCAGGACCCCGTGCATCAGATCACCATCATCCCCCGCGGTCCCGCGGGCGGCCTGACCATCTCCCTGCCCGAAGAGGACCGGATGTACCAGTCCCGCAAGGAATTGCAGGAGCGCATCTGTACCTGCCTGGGCGGCCGGGTGGCCGAGGAATTGGTGCTGGGCGACATCTCCACCGGCGCTTCCAACGACTTGCAGACGGCGACCTCCATCGCCCGCAGCATGGTGATGAAATACGGCATGAGCGACCGCCTGGGGGCCATCTCCTACGACAACGACCAGGAGGTCTTCATCGGCCGCAGCATGTCCCAGGCCCGCGCCTACTCCGAGGAGATCGCCGGGCTGATCGACGAGGAGATCAAGGCCCTGCTGGACACAGCCTACGCCCGCTGCCGCCAGATCCTCTCCGAGAACATGGACGCCCTGGAGCGCACGGCCCAGTATCTGCTGGAGTTTGAGACCATGTCTGCCGATGACTTCAAGCTGGTCTTCGACGATCCCGACGCCTTAGAGCAGCGCAAAGCCGAGGAGCGCACCCAGCGGGAGCGCGAGGAAAGCGAACGCGCCGCCAAGGAAGCCCGTCTGAAAGCCGAACGGGAAGCCGAGCGTCAGCGCCAGCAGGAGGTGGCCGAGGCCATCTTCCAGGGCGAGCCTCCCAAGGACCAAAAGCCCCCCCAGACGCCGGACCCCTTCTAACGCAACATCCAGTATATCTTACAGAATACAAAAACTCCGAGGTCTTATCAGGTATATCTGATAGAACCTCGGAGTTTTTCTATGATATAAATTTTATCAGTTGTATCTGATAAAACCTTGAAATTTATTTAGTACGTCAGGTATACCTGTCAAAATAATCTAAAGAACTCCCTTAAAAGCATTTCATCATTTGACAATCTTCGTTTCATCTAGTATACTTCTTTTCGTGGAAACCCAATGCCTGCAATCGTAGGCATTGCTCGGTAAAAGACGGTGCCTGACATCCCGCGTAGGCGGATGGAGGCGTGTATAGAGCCAACGCGGGAAATCTTCCCAAGGAGGTGATATACATAACACTTCAAACCTTTGCTGATTTGATGACCATACTGTGCGGCGTCGCTGCGCTGTTGGACATTTGGACAAGAAAGAAGTGAGCCGTCTGCTGCAACAGACGACTCACTGAGTTTTAGAGATTTCTCTCTTGGACAAGTAAGTTTATGTATGTGGCACCGTCTTGGTTTCCACATTTTTATTATAGCGACATTCGATTAAAATGTCAACATTCTGTTCCAGTGATCTCACTTGAACTTTTTCGTTACATCTTTGCCTGCCCGTCGTGATAGGCCTGACCGACCACGCCGCCCAGGAGGCGGTAGACGCGGCGGACCCGGTCATAGGCCAGGAAGTTGGCCTTGTCCGCGTCCACCAGGCCGTCCTCGCCCAGGATGGACTCATCGGCGCTCATGTTGACCACCCGGCCGATGACCCGCAGGCCGCCGGGGCCGTCGGTGATCTCGGCCACCTCGCACTCTAAGGTGAGGGGGAACTCCTCGAAGAGCGGGGCATCTACAAACTCGCTCTTGAGGGGATGCAGGCCCGCCCGGGCGATCTTATCCGGGGTGGTGTTGCCGGAAACGAGGCCGACGTAGTCCGCTTCCACCAGGTGGGCCTGGTCTGCAAAGCTGACGGTGAAGGCACCCTTCTTCCGCAGGTTGGCGGTGGTCTTGTGGCCCTCGGAGATGTTCAGCTCCACGTAGACGCTGCCGACCAGACCGCCCCAACCGACGTTCATGGCGTCGGGGGTCCCGTTTTCGTCATAGGTGCCGATCACCAGCACAGGCTGGGGATAAAACCCGATGTTCTGAAAATTCTTTCTCATGTTCTCTGTCTCCTTTTGAAATGAACTCAAAGCTGACGGCCCACGGTATAGGCCGAGCCGATGGCCGTCATCACACTGCCGACCTTGCCGCCGTCACCCACCTGGTAGACGGCCACGCCAGCGCCCTGCAATTCCTGGGCCAGAGAGGGGCGGGAAGCAAAGCCCACAGCCAGAACGATGTGATCGGCGGGGATCGCTTCCTCGGTGCCGTCAGCCGCAGTCGCCACAGCCCCCGTCTCCGTGACGCAGGTCAGGCGGGCGCCGGTCTTCAGGCTGACGTTCTGCTCGGCCAGCAGGTCCCGCAGCATGGAGCTGTTCATCTCCGGCACGGGGATGCCGGCGGATAAAATATCCGGCAGGGCTTCCAAAATCGTCACATGCTTGTCGGCCTGGGCGTAGCCCAGGGCCGTCTCACAGCCGACCAAGCCGCCGCCGACCACCAGGATGTTCTCGCCCGGCAGGTCCTTTCCGGTGAGGGCCGTGACGCAGTCCACAACGTTCTCGCGTTCGATGCCGGGGACCTTCGGCACGACGGGGGCTGCGCCCACGGCCAGGACCACCGCATCGGGCTTATGATACAGGACCGCCTGGGCGTCCAGCTTGGCCCCCAGCTCGATCTCTACATCCAGCTTCTTCAGCTGGCGCTGATACCACTGGTTCAGCTCGTTCAACTCTTTCTTAAAGTCGTGGGCCCCGGCGGGAATGAGATTGCCGCCCAGCTGGTTGCCCGCCTCGCAGAGGGTGACCTTGTGGCCCCGCAGCGCCGCACAGCGGGCGGCCTCCATCCCGGCCACGCCGCCGCCGACCACTAAGACATTTTTCTTGACCGCGGCAGGCGTCAGGTCAAAGCTGGCTTCCCGCGCCGCCTGGGGATTCACCGCGCACCCGGCTCGACGGCCGATCTTCAAGGCCCCGATGCAGCCCTGGTTGCAGCCGATGCAGGGGCGGATGTCCTCAGGACATCCCATGGCGACCTTTTGCGGATAGGCAGGGTCCGCCAGGGACGGACGGCCCAGCACGATGCCGTCAATGCTGCCCTCGGCCACGGCCTGGGCCGCCAGGTCGGGATCGTTCATGCGCCCGCCGCAGAGGATGGGGATTTTGACCGCCTCTTTCGCGGCCTTGGCCAGGGGCAGGACCCGGCCCTTTTCCATGTAGCAGGGGGGCGCGGCGTAATAGAAGGAGTCGTATTGGCCAAAGTCCACGCTCAGGCAGTCGTAGCCATAGGCTTCCAGACGCTTGGCGATCTCCAGGCCCTCTTCCAACGTCCGGCCTACCTCGTCCTCGCCGTGGAGGGAGGGGTGGTTGTAGCCCTTGATGTAGCTCTTGAGGGCCAGGCGCATGGACACGACAAAGTCGCTGCCACAGGCGGCCTTCACCCCGTCCAGGATCTCACGGGCACAGCGCAGGCGGTTCTCTAACGCTCCGCCGTACTCATCCGTCCGGTGGTTCATAAAGGTCATGGCAAACTGGTCCAGCAGGTAGCCCCAGTGCATGGCGTGGACCTCGATGCCGGGGAAGCCGCACTGCTTCAGCAGCACCGCCGTGGCGATCATCTGGTCGATCTTCTGCTTGATCTGGTCCTTGGTCAGGGCGGGAGCGATGCGGGCCGGGTCGTGATAGTACGGGATCTCCGAGGGACAGAAGCAGCCCAGGGCGTTGCGTCCGTACCCCATGGACACCTGGGGCATCATCTTGGCCCCGTAGGCATCCAGGCGTTCCAGCAGCTCCACCGCCGAGCGCTGGAAGCTCTTGGGGGCTTTCAGGGGCTGCTTGCTGTCCAGAGGATGGACGGGGTCCACCAGCGTATCCGGATGAAAGGCCCCGGTGAAAATGAGGCCAAAGCCGCCCTTGGCCCGCTCCTCAAAGTAGGCCAGGCCGTTCTCTGAGAACTCCCCAAAGGGGCCGTGGAGCGAGGGCAGGGTCAGGGGGCCGACGCAAAAGCGATTTTTGATGGTCAGCTTGCCGATCTGCAAGGGCTGTAACAGGGATGCATAGGGAAACGTCATGGGTATCTTCCTCCTTATAATGTCCTTTCATAAAAATCCCAGGCATTTTGCCAGCACACCCGCTCGATCTGGCGGGGCGTGAAGCCGCCTTGTTCCAAGGCGCGGATGAGCCGGTCCATGTGACCGGCGTCTTCCAGCTCCAGGGGGCAGTCAATGCCGTCAAAATCCGAGCCGAGGGCGGCCAGTTCCTCCCCGCCCACATCCACGACATGGCGGATGTGTCGGACAATGTCCTCCGTCCGGGAGGCTTCATGCGGTCCCAAAAAGGCGGAATAGAAATTCACGCCCACCAGGCCGCCGTTGTCGGCCAAGGCCTTGAGCATCTCGTCGGTCAAGTTCCGCCGGTGGTCCCGAAGGGCGCGACAGCAGGAATGGCTGGCCAGAAACGGCCGCTTGGCGTGGCGGGCCACGTCCCAGAAGCCGTCGTCGCCCAGGTGGGAGACATCGGCGATCATGCCCAGGCGTTCCATCTCTTCCAAAAACGCAAGCCCCGTCTCCGTGAGGCCCCCCGGCTGGCCGTTGGGCTGGCCCAATTCATTGGGATAGTTCCAGGTCAGGGTGAGCATCCGCACCCCCACACGATAGAGGGTGCGGAGCAGGGACAGCCGGCCCAGGCAGACGCCGCCCTCCTCCACCGTCAGCAGACAGCCGAGTTTTTTCTCCCGGCGGGCAGCTTCCAAATCAGCGAAAGATAAGACGGGCTGGGCCAAGTCTTTGTTGTTCGCAAGCTCTTCCCAATACAAGTCGGCCAAGGTCAAGACTTCCTGTAAGGGGTCACGTCCCCTTTTGAGATTGACAAATAGGGCGAAGTTTTGCAGGAGATAGCCACTGCCCTTTAATTTTTCCAAATCAATGTGGAAGTCCGCCTGCCGCAAGCTCCCCGCCTCCCCCGTGCGGCGGGCATTTAAGAGGCGGGAGATTGTATCACAGTGTAAGTCGATGAATGGCATTCATATCACCTCAATGGGAAATGACAGGCCACGCCCCGCGCCCCCTCTGTTTGCAGCTTCGGGACCTCCTGGGCACAGCGGGCCTGCGCGTAAGGACAGCGGGTCCGAAAGCGACAGCCGGAGGGCGGCGTCACCGGGCTGGGAATTTCCCCGGCCAGGGGCGGGCCGTTTTCATTGCGCCGCGTGGGGTCGGGCCGGGGGACGGCGGCGAGCAAGAGCTTCGTGTAGGGATGGCGAGGCGCAGTAAACACTTCTTCCGTCGGCCCGATCTCACACACCCGCCCCAGAAACATCACGCACACCCGCCCCGCGCTGTGGCGCACCACACTCAAGTCATGGGAGACCAACACATAGGTCAGGCCCTCATCCGCCTGTAAGTCTAACAGCAGGTTCAGCATCTGGGCCTGTACGGACACATCCAGGGCCGAAACAGGCTCATCGCAGACCACCAAGCGCGGCTCCACCGCCAAGGCCCTGGCGATGCCCACCCGCTGGCGCTGGCCGCCGGAGAGCTCGTGGGGATAGCGGCCCAGTAACTGCCTGGGCAGGCCCACCCGCTCCAAGAGGGCCTCTGCTCGGCCCGCAAATTCCCTGGGCGGACAGAGCTTGTGGATGCGCAGAGGCTCCGCCAGGATCTCCCCCACGTCCCAGCGGGGATTCAGGGCGGCGGCGGTGTCCTGAAAGACCATCTGCATCTGCCGCCGCAGGGCCCGTAATTCTTTGGGGGCACATTGGGCCAGGTCCTGGCCGTCGAAGAGGACCTGCCCCTCCGTCGGTGGGAGCAGGCCCAGGAGCAGACGGCCCAGGGTACTTTTGCCGCACCCGGACTCCCCCACCAGCGCCAGGGTCTCCCCTTCGTAGACCTGTAAGTCTACCTGGGAAACGCCGTGGAGAAGGGCCCCCTTTTTCCCCTTCACGGGGAAGTCTTTGGAGAGGCCCCGTGCCTCGGCTAAGATCGTTGGCATCGTTTCCCCTCCTCTCAGGTTACTTGGAAACATCGGACGAAATGCCCCCCGCCCACATCCCGCAGGGGCGGGACGCTCTGGGCGCAGGCTTCCGTGGCCCGGTCGCACCGGGGGCAGAAGCGGCAGCCGGGGGGCGGACAGCGCAGGTCAGGGACCGTGCCGCGAATGGTATACAGCGTCTCCTGCCCCCCTTCCAGGGCGGGGATGGCCTTCCGCAGGCCCTGGGTGTAGGGATGCTTGGCCTCCCGGAAGAGGGCAAACGTCTCCGCCGCCTCCACGATCTGCCCGGCGTACATCACATAGACCAGGTCACACAGCTGGGCCACCACGCCCAGGTTGTGGGTGATGAGCAGAATGGCCGTGCCATGCTCCCGGCGCAGGTCGCCCATGAGGGAGAGGATCTGGGCTTGGATCGTCACGTCCAAGGCCGTGGTCGGCTCGTCGGCCAAAAGAAGCTCCGGCTCGCAGGCCATGGCCATGGCGATCATCACCCGCTGCCGCAGGCCGCCGGAGAGCTCACGGGGGTAGGCATCGTACCGGGCCGCCGGGTCGGGGATGCCCACCTGCCGGAAGAGGTCGATGGTCTTCGCCTTGGCGCTCTTCCGGTCCATCCCCCGGTGCAGGCGCAAAACCTCCGCCACTTGCCGGCCCACGGGATAGACGGGGTTGAGGGAGGTCATGGGATCCTGAAAGATCATGGCCAGCCGGTCCCCCCGGAGCTTGCGGCGTTCTTTTTCCGACAGCTGGCGTAAGTCCCGGCCCTGGAAGCAGAGCTCTCCCGCCGTCACCTGCCCCCCGGCGGGGACCAGGCCCAGGACGGACAGGGCCGTGACGCTCTTGCCGCACCCGGACTCCCCCACCAGGCCCACGATGCTCCCGCGGGGGACGGTCAGGTCAATGCCATCCACGGCGGTCAGCTCCCCCTGCGGCGTGTGGAACTTGGTCTGTAAGCCGGAGATGGTCAGCGCGGACCTCTGCCCCAGCGCGGTGCTCACTCCCACCCCTTCCAAATGTCCGGCTGATAGCCGACGGTGGCCTGCTTGCCGTTGCGGACGATGGGGGTCCTGAGCAGGGTAGGGTCCTCCAGGAGTTTTTCGATCTTGTCCTGGTCATAGGCCAGGTACTCCAGCAGCGCTGCGTCGGGGTGCTTTTCGTCGATGAGGTCGGGGAGCTTCACCGAGCGCAGCACCGAGGTCAGCTCCCCCTTGCTGATGCCGTATTTGTTCAGGTCGATGGCCTGGAATTTGACCCGGCGCTCCTTAAAATAGCGCTGGGCTTTTTTCGTGTCGAAGCATTTGGACTTGCCAAAGATCTGGATGTTCATGGTCCGGTTCCTCCTGGGTCAGCGGCCCGCCAGCGGGCCGGTCGTTTTGTTCCAGCATAGCACATCCCGGCCCAAAAACCCAGAGGAAGTGAAAAATATGTATACTTTTTTGTTCCAGCGTGCTATACTAGGAGAAATCAAACTGTGAACAGGCCGCGCTTTGCGGCATGAGATATATGACCCCGCGCACCCCAAACTGCACGATCCTTCCACGGTGCTACCAAGCCGTGACGAACCAGGGGAAGCCGGACAAAACCCACCGCGGGACAGGGCGGTCGGGTGCGTCCAGCGGCTCCCCTTGTCTTTGTGCCCCCAATTGGAGGAAACTTTGGGGCTTGCCGCCGGGACACACTGAAAAAAAGGAGTTATTATGGCAGAAAAACTGAAAATCATCCCCTTGGGCGGACTCAACGAGATCGGCAAGAATCTCACCGTCTACGAGTATGGCAACGATATCATCATCGTAGACGTGGGCATGGGCTTCCCCGACGACGACATGTACGGCGTGGACGTGGTCATCCCGGACGTGAGCTACCTCATCAAGCACCAGGATAAGATCCGGGGCATCTTCCTCACCCACGGGCACGAGGACCACATCGGCGCCCTGCCCTACGTCCTGCGCTCCTTCCAGGCCCCCATCTATGCCACCCGGATGACCCTGGGGCTGGTGGGCCTGAAGCTGGAGGAGCACAAGCTGCTCGACAGCACCAAGCTCGTCACCTGCGAGGCGGGGGACATCGTGAAGGCCGGGAAATTCTCCGTGGAATTTATTCACGCCAACCACTCCATCGCCGACGCCGTGAGCTTTGCCATCAAGTGCCCCGTGGGCACCGTGATCCACACCGGCGACTTTAAGATCGACCCCACCCCCATCAAGGGCAAGATCATGGACCTGACCCGCCTGGGGGAGCTGGGCAAAGAGGGCGTGCTGGCCCTGCTGTGCGACTCCACCAACGTGGAGCGCCCCGGCTACACCCGCTCGGAGCGGGCCGTGGGCAACAGCTTCGACGCCCTCTTCCGGGGCTGTAAGGAGCGCATCATCGTCACGACCTTCGCCTCCAACGTGGACCGCATCCAGCAGATCATCAACGTGGCCGCCAGCTACGGGCGAAAAGTCGCCATCACCGGCCGGAGCATGGAAAACTCCCTGCAAGTGGCTACGGAGCTGGGCTATACAGAGATCCCCAAGGGCGTGCTCGTGGACCTGAACCACATCAAGTCCCTGCCCAAGGACAAGGTCTGCATCATCACCACCGGCAGCCAGGGCGAGGCCATGTCCGCCCTCTTCCGCATCGCCTTTTCCACCCACCGGCAGGTGGAGATCCAGCCCGGCGACCGGGTCAT
Source organism: Clostridiales bacterium (assembly GCA_004556345.1). Classification (GTDB taxonomy): domain Bacteria; phylum Bacillota; class Clostridia; order Oscillospirales; family Oscillospiraceae; genus Evtepia. Next base: position 37,703 of record SFHQ01000002.1, read on the forward strand.
CATCTCCGCCTCCGCCGTGCCCGGCAATGAAAATTCCGTGAACAACATCATCAATGAGCTCTACCGCAAAAAGGCCGAGGTGGTCAGCGAGAACGCCGGGACGCTCCACGTCTCCGGCCACGCCTGCCAGGACGAGCTGAAGATCATCCACGCCCTGGTGCGGCCCAAGTTCTTCATGCCCGTTCACGGCGAGCAGCGCCACCTGCGCACCCACGCCCGTGTGGCCGAGGAGATGGGGACGCCCCCCCAGAACATCATCATCGCCGACGTGGGCCGCGTGGTCGAGTTCACCCACAACTCCGCCCAGCTGGCAGGCACCGTTCCCTCCGGGCGGGTGTTCGTGGACGGCTATGGCGTGGGCGACGTGGGCAGCGTGGTCCTGCGGGACCGCCGCCACCTGGCCCAGGACGGCATGATCGTGGTGGTCGTCTCCCTCTCCGGGGAGACCGGCGACCTGGTCTCCGGCCCGGACATCATCACCCGCGGCTTTGTCTACGTGAAAGAGTCCGAGGGGCTTATGGACGAGCTGCGGGAGGTGGCCTTGGACTCCCTGGAGGCCTGCCAGGCCCAGGGGATGCTGGATTGGGCCAGCATCAAGTCCGCCATCAAGAGCGAGATGTCCCGCTACCTCTACCGCAAGACCAAGCGCAACCCCATGATCCTGCCGGTCATCATGGAGGTTTGATCCCCCCTGGCCGAGCCGAGACATTCCAAAGAGAGAGGAAGACAACCATGTGGAAACGACCCATTGCCGGGGCTTTGGCCCTGGTGTTATCCCTCAGCCTGCTGGCTTCTCCGGCCCTGGCCGCCGAGACCAAGGACGCCGACCAGCAGGCCCCCGCCGTCTCTGACACGACGCCCGCCCCGGACACCGGCTCCGATGCCGACACCACCCCCGGCACAGGCGGCGACAAAAACGACAGCACCCCCGGCGGCGACACGAACAACGGCACCGGCGGCAATCACAACGGCTCTGCCGAGACCCCCTCCACCCCGGAGGCCCCCGCCGAGCCGACGACGCCCACCACGCCGACCACCCCCACGACCCCGGAGCGGCCCTCGACGCCCAGCACGCCCCTGCCCCATGGTCCCACCCTGCGGCAGGACCACGTGCGCTACATGGAGGGCTTTGAAAACGGGACCTTTCGCCCCGACCAGAAGCTGACCCGCGCCCAGGCCGCCCAGCTGGTCTACCGCCTGCTGGCCACCCCGGACAACGGCACCAGGGCCTGCTCCTACACGGACATCGCCGGGCAGTGGTACACCCAGCCCATTCGCGCCCTGTGCGCCCTGGGCCTGTTTGACAACGGCAGCAAGTTCCGCCCCAACGACGTGATGACCCGCGCCGAGTTCATTGATCTCTTGGTCCGCACCAAGCCCATCTCCGGCAACAGCGCCGGCTTCCCCGACGTGTCCTCCGGCTATTGGGCCGCCAGCCAGATCCAGGCCGCTGCCTCCCACGGCTGGATCAGCGGCTTCCCCGACGGGACCTTCCGGCCCAACAGTGGCCTGACCCGCGCCGAGGCCTGCACCGTGGTCAACAACATGCTCGGCCGAACCGGCGACGCCGCCCAGGCCACCCGGCTCATCGCCCTGGGCATCTACTCCGATGTCTCCGCCTCCTACTGGGGCGCGAGGACCATCGCGGAAGCCTCCGTCTCCCACACCGCCGCCGCTTCCGGCAGCGGCGAGAGCTGGAACGGCGTGGATGTGGCCAGCATGACCTTCACCCCCGGCTTCCACGCCGCCGGGAACCAGCTGTATTACGTGGCCTGGACGGGCAAGCTCGTCACCAACACCACCCTGGGCGCTTACAAAGCTGACGCCACCGGCGCCCTGACCCAGACGGCGAAGTCTTACCAGATGACCAACGTGCCCTACATCAGCCAGATCGACAATATTTACGCCTGGGTGGGCTGCGAGGCCGTGGCCGACCTCATGGGCCTGAAGGCCAAGGGGTACGCCCAGGACGTCACCATCAAGTATTTTCTGGACAATCTGCCCCGCTCCAAGTCCGACCCGGAGAAGGGCTTTGTCGGCTCCCCCTACGTTCCCGACACCTCCAAGCGGACCCGCACCACCATCTACCCGGCCAAGCTCGCGGAGTATTCCAACACCTACTGCGGCAGCGACAACCCCTGCGCCGATTTCCGCGGGGCCTCCGTCACTGACTTGCAGCGGGAGCTGCTGGCGGGCAACTGCGTGGTGGGCTACATGACCCTGTGGTGGGCCTCCCCCTACTATCGGACCTACAACATCGAGGGCACCCAGCAGCGCCTGGTCAGCAACAACCACGCCGTCCTGGTCTGCGGCTATGACCCCAACAAGGGCTACTACATCTCCGACCCCTACAACTACTACAACCGGGGCCAGGTCCACCAGTATTGGGAGAACGCCAAGACCTTTGAAGCCATCTGGAACGCCCGAAAGGTCGGCATGGTCATCCGCTGATTTTTTCTCCCCCTGACTTCTCGCCTTCGGTGGCTTTGTCACTTGCCCTTTGTCCGGAAATTGCCTATAATAAAGGCAGCAGGAGCCCCCGCTGCGGGGGGAAAGGAGCGTCCGATCGCATGGCAAAAGCAGGCTTCATCCACGATAAATTGGACATCAAGTTTCTGGTGCTCTATCTCATGGCCCGTGTGGCCTCCTCGGTGGATTTCTCCACCCTGGCCGACCTGACCTTCTGCGACGACGGCGTGGAGTATTTCGACTTCGCCGCCGCCTTGGCGGAGCTGGTCGACACCGGCCACCTGGAGCTCAAGGACGATAAATACAGCATCACCGAAAAGGGCCGCCGCAACGGCAAGATCTGCGAGAGCAGCCTGGCCTACTCCGTGCGCCGCAAGTGCGACCGAAACCTGGCCAAGGTCAACGGCGTACTCCGCCGGGATGCCCAGGTCCGCGCAGAGATCCTCCCCAGAGACGACGGGGCGCACACCCTGCGCCTGATCCTGGACGACGACAAGGGCAACATCATGACCCTGGACCTGCTCACCGTCTCCGAGGAGCAGGCCGGTCGCCTGGCGGAAAAATTCCGCACCCACCCGGAACGGCTGTACGACAGCATCCTCCAAGTGCTTCTGGAAACAGAAGAGGAAGGATAACGACACAAACGCAAACCAGCGCGGCAACCACGTTTTCCCGTGGCAGCCGCGCTGGTCTTTTCTCTATGCTCCTTATCTGTCTTCTTCCAAGTGCGTCTTGCAATAAAGCAGGTATTGCTGCTCGTCCACAGAAAAATTACAGCAGCGACCCGCCAAAGTAGGCCAGGCTTTTCCGCTGACAATCATCTCATAGAGTTTTTTCGCTTGCTTTACGATCGTGTCCCGGTTTGAGTTACACCAGGAAAGCTGGTTCGATAACAAATTTTTATATGCAATATCCTCTTTTGTATCTGACTCTGTGCGTCTCATATCTACTTTTGTTAAGCTCTTTGGATGTACGGGAATCATGTTGTTGAAATTGATGGCTCCCCAGGTGCCCTGGTTGATCTTCAAAAAATCCACTTGGTTTTTCATGCGCAGGTGTTTCGGTTTTGGAGAAGTCAGCGGCGCATAATAAGAGATTCCATTGACCGTAAAGACGATGCCGATAAAAGGGCGTGTTTCCTTACGATCCATAGTATACGGCACACAGGGATCATGCTCTCTCAAAAAATCGCAATACGTCGAATCGACTCGAAAAAAAGAAAAACTCATCAAATATCCTCCTTTACAAAATTTGTAAAAAAGAGGACTGAACCCTGGGGATTCAGCCCTCTGCTTTTTCGTTCCCACTTATGGTAGGGTACACCGCTTTTTTGGCTCCCACTCATGGTAGGGTACACCGCTTTTTTGGCTCCCACTTAGTGGCAGGGTACTCCATCTTTTTTGAGTATTGCTACTCGGTATTTCTATTATACGCCACACACCAAAGGATGTCAATTGGAAAAAACGTCCTCGCAAATATCGAACAATGGTAGCAAACCAAGCCAAATTTGTCAAGAAAGAGCGGAAAAATACCCTACTCTTCTTCTAGTTTTTCTGTGCAGCGGCGTTAGCCTTCCAGTTCCTGGATGGCTGTCAGCAGGGCGGCCTGGTCCATTGCCACGGCCTCGCGCAGGGCGGGGTCGGTCAAGGGCTTGGGGCCGCGCAGGGCCTCGGTGAGGGCCGTGCTGGAGAGATACAGCTTCTGGAAGCCCAGGTTCTGGGCCACGCCTTTCAGGGTGTGGGCGGCGCGGAAGGCCACCTCCCAATCCTGGCTGTTAATGGCACTTTCCAGGCTGCCCCAGCTGGTGTCTGCCGGGTACTTTCCTATGAATTTCCGCACCATCGCTTCGCTGGGCAGGCGCCGCAAAACGTCCGCGCTGTTGCCGCCGATCTTTGCATAGAATGCCTCTAGTGTCATAACCCACCTCTCCTTTGATCCTGTCCTTCCTGAGAAAAATACCGTGTATTTTGGGGCCGTCATTCTGAGGTTTTCGGGGCGTTCTCCCGGTGCTTGCGGGCGCTGCCCTGCTTCTCCCGGCCTGCGAGCAGCCCCTCTTCCTGGAGCACCTCGCGGGAGAGGCGGTTGGCCTCCTGGCGCTGGCTCTGCTCCGCGTCCTTCTGCTTTTCCTCTTCGGTCTCCTGCATGGCCTGTTTGATCTGGTCGGCCCCGTCCATCAGGCACTCCAGCAGCAGGGGGTTAAACGCGCCGCACTCGCCGTTGACGATCATGTTGAGGGCCGTTTCGTGGTCAAAGGCCGCCTTATAGCAGCGCTCACTGGTCAGCGCGTCGTACACGTCGGCCAAAGAAACGACCTGGGCGGAGATGGGGATCTCATCGCCCTTGAGCCCGTCGGGATAGCCTCGGCCGTCCCACCGCTCGTGGTGCCAGCGGCAGATCTCGCGGGCGACCTTCACCAGAGGTTCGTTCTGGTTGAAGGGGATCTGGCGCAGCATGTGCTCGCCCACGGCGGAGTGGGTCTTGATGATGTCAAACTCCTCTTTCGTCAGCCGGCCGGGTTTATTTAAGATCTGTTCGGGAATATTGATCTTGCCGATGTCATGCAGGGCCGAGGCTGTGCTGATGAGGGAGATGTCTGCCTCGGTCAGGGGATACCGGTCCGTCTTTTTGCGCAGCCGGCGCAGCAGCAATTCCGTGATGGTGCGGATGTGGACCACGTGCAGGCCGCTCTCGTTGTTTCGGAACTCGACGATGTGGCTCAGAATGCTGATCATCGTGTTGCTGACCTTTTCCTTCTCATACACCTGCTCGGCCACCATCTGCACCAGGCGCTTCTGCTTGGCGTAGAGCATCAGGGTGTTGCTCACCCGGCGGCAGACCACGCGGGCATCGAAGGGCCGGGTGATGTAATCGCTGGCCCCCAGGTCATAGGCGCGTTCGACGAAGGTATAGCTATCCTCGGCGGAGATCATAATGACCGGGGTCTCCTCGATCCAGTGATACTAGTTCATGATCTCCAGCACACCAAAGCCGTCTATCTCCGGCATGGTGATGTCCAGCAGCAGCAGGTCGACCTCCGGGTGGCAGTCCAGCAGCTCCACGGCCTGCTGTCCGTTCTCCGCTTCCAGAAACGTATAGTTTTCCTTGCCCAGGATCTCGATCAAGACCATCCGGTTCAGGGCAGAGTCATCTACGATCAATATGGTTTCTTTGTAGTCCATACATTCATTCTCTCCCTCGACAACGTAACCCGCGAGAAGCGTTTTCCCAGTTTAGGCCCCACAGAAAACAGAGCGCACAGAGCCGCATCCTAACACAAATAATTGTGCTCTAGTTTACCACTCCCACGACGCCCTGTCAATCCACTCCGCCGTTGACACCAACCTGTTTTTTCTGTTATTCTGACAAAGAGGTGAACCCCATGAAACGAGATCGCGTGTATCTGTCCAAACCCGATCGCCTGCCCTTTGCGCCGGATCAGGCCTCGGCACTGACCCGGCTCATGGCCGTGCTGGAGAGTTCGTTTGACGGCATCTTCATCACCGACGGCCAGGCGACCCCCCTGTGGTGCAACCACTCCTATGAGATCATCTCCGGCTTGACCGCCGCAGACGTGCTGGGCATCCCCATGGCCCAGCTGGTGGACACCGGCGTCATTTCCCACTCCTCCACCCTCAAGGCCCTGAACCAGGGCCAGGCCGTGACCCTGGAGCAGACCTTCACCACCGGCAAGCAGGCCGTGGTCACCAGCACCCCCATCTACGACCAGGACGATAACGTCTGCCTGGTCGTGACCAACGTGCGGGACATTTCCGAGCTGACCGCCCTGCAAGAGACCCTGGACCACCAGCGCCGCCTGTCGGCCAAGTACCGGCAGGAGATGTCCGTCATCCGGGCACAGCTCATGACCACCCCCCAGCTGGTGGCCGAGGACCCGGCCACCCTGAACCTGCTGCGCATCGTCAGCCGCGCCGCCCAGCTGGACACCGTCGTCCTCATCCAGGGCGAGACGGGCACCGGCAAGGAGCGCATCGCCACCTATATCCACCAGCGCTCCCCCCGCGCCTCCAAAAACTTCATCCGCGTCAACTGCGGGGCCATCCCGGAAAACCTGGCTGAGAGTGAGCTCTTTGGCTATGAGCGCGGCGCTTTCACCGGGGCCAACCGGGAGGGCAAGCCCGGCCTGTTTGAAGTGGCCAACGAGGGCACCATCTTCTTGGATGAGGTAGGCGAGCTATCTTTAGCCACCCAGACCAAGCTCCTGCGGGTCCTCCAGGAGAAAGAGATCACCCGCGTGGGCGGCAGCAAGCCGGTGAACGTCGATGTGCGCGTCATCGCCGCCACCAACCGGGACCTGCAAAAATGCGTCACCGAGGGGACCTTCCGAGAGGACCTCTACTATCGTCTCAGCGTCTTCCCCGTCTGGGTGCCCCCTCTGCGCCAGCGGAAATTAGATATTCCCAAGCTGGCCCGGTCCGTCATCGACGAACTGAACCAAACCTACGAACATAAAAAGTCCCTCACCGCCGGAGCAGAAGCGACCCTCCTGCGCTATTCCTGGCCGGGCAACGTCCGGGAGCTGCGCAACGTGATGGAACGCGCCTTCATCATGAGTGACGGCGAACAGATCCAGGCCGAGGACCTGGCCATTCTGGACAACGGCGACCTGCACACCCCCAAGACCATCCACCCCTCCTACGGCGTCGCCCCCGTCCCCCGCTCCTCCTACGCCGAGGACACAGAAGCCGCCCTCTCCCCAGAGCCGCTCACGCCCCCATGTCCCGCCGCCGGTCCCGTCCTCACGGACGAACCGCTCCAGGAGCAGGTCGCCCGCTATGAAGCGGCCCTCATCGCCCAGGCCATGCAGCAGGAAGGCTCCCTCCGCGGGGCCGCCCGGAAGCTGCACATGGACCCGGCGACCCTGCTGCGGCGGAAGAAGAAGTATCAGCAGGCGGGGCTGATCGGGGCGGAAGTCTAAGCGCTGTTTCACTTTTGCACCATCCATTCATCCCGTCTTTTCCCGTCGTTTTATTGCTAAAACACTGTTTTAATTTTGAAGCAGCAGTTCCCCTATTTCCCCCGGATTTTTTCCCGATCCATCCAAAAACGGCCCGGTTTGACCGCTTATTTTTAAGTATATAGTCAAACCGGGCCTCTTATTTTTCGGTTTTTTTCGCCTTTTTCAAAAAACTTTTCCTGGTTTTCTTTTTTTGCCTCTACTTGGCACGCTGATTGCTTGTATATTAGGGCGAACGACGAACTGTCTGAACAATTCCTCCATTTACAATTCTTACGTATTACACAAAAAATCCTCTACGGTACGAAACCACACCCAACACACACTGAGAAAGGAACTACGATTATGGCATTGATGACTGGAAAAGAATATGTGGAAAGCCTGCGCAAGCTGAACATGAAGGTTTACATGTTTGGCAAGAAGGTCGAGAACCCTGTGGATGACCCCATCCTGGCTCCCTCCGTGAACTCCGTGAAGATGACCTATGACCTGGCCCAAGGCCCCAACTACGCGGACCTGATGACCGCCACCTCCCACCTGACCGGCGAGACCGTCAACCGCTTCATGAACATCCACCAGTCCACCGATGACCTGGTGAAAAAGGTGAAGATGCAGCGCCTGCTGGGCCAGGTCACCGCCGCCTGCTTCCAGCGATGTGTCGGCATGGACGCCATCAACGCCGTCTATTCCACCACCTATGAGATCGACCAGAAGTACGGCAGCCAGTACCACGAGAACTTCAAGAAGTTCGTCATCGAGGCCCAGAGAAAGGACTGGACCATCGACGGCGCCATGACCGACCCCAAGGGCGACCGCGGCCTGCCCCCCCACAAACAGGAAGACCCCGACATGTTCCTGCACGTGGTCGAGCAGCGGCCCGACGGCATCGTGGTCCGCGGGGCCAAGGCCCACCAGACCGGCATGTGCAACTCCCACCAGGTCCTGGTCATGCCCACCCAGGCCATGGGTCCTGAGGACAAGGACTACGCCGTCTCCTTCTCCTGCCCCGCAGACGCCGAGGGCCTGTTTATGATCGTTGGCCGCCAGAGCTGCGACACCCGCAAGCTGGAAGGCTCCGACATCGACGTGGGCAACGCCCAGTACGGCGGCGTGGAGCTGCTGGTCGTGTTTGACGACGTGTTCATCCCCAACGAGAACATCTACATGAACGGCGAGAGCGAGTTCGCCACCGTCATGGTCGAGCGCTTTGCCGGCTATCACCGTCAGTCCTACGGCGGATGTAAGGTCGGCGTGGGCGACGTGCTGATTGGCGCTGCCGCCGTGGCCGCCGACTACAACGGCGTGGCCAAGGCCAGCCACATCAAGGACAAGCTCATCGAGATGATCCATCTCAACGAGACCATGTACTCCTGCGGCATCGCCTGCTCCGCCGAGGGCACCCAGACCGCCTCCGGCAACTACCTGATCAATCTCCTGCTGGCCAACGTCTGCAAGCAGAACGTCACCCGCTTCCCCTATGAGATGGCCCGCATCGCCGAGGACCTGGCCGGCGGTGCCGTGGGCACCTGCCTGTCCGAGGCGGACCTGCACGGCGAGTTCACCGGTCCCTGGGTCGAGAAGTATATGAAGAGCGGCACCGGCACCACCGCCGAGAACCGCATGCGTATTCTCCGCCTGATCGAGAACCTCTCTCTGGGCGCCGGGGCCGTCGGCTACCGGACCGAGTCCCTGCACGGGGCCGGCTCTCCCCAGGCCCAGCGCGTGATGATCGCCCGCCAGGGTGACATCGCCGGCAAGAAGGTCCTGGCCAAGCGCATCGCCCGCGTGAAAGAGGACTGAGTCTCCCCCAAAAAACCGGATAGAATCAACACCGAGGAGGACACGAACATGACGCAGCATCTGGAAGAACTCTTGGAGACCCTGGTCCGCCCCGCCCTGCGGGAACACGGCGGCGACGTGGAACTGGTCCGCTATGAAAACGGCGTCCTGCGCCTGAAAATGCTGGGCCGCTGCGCCGGCTGCCCCGGCGCGACCCTCACCAACGAGACCCTCATCGAGGGCCAGTTAAAGCCCCTCCTGCCGGAGCTGCGAGAAGTGATCCTGGTCCACGCGGTGAGCGATTCTCTCCTGGCCCAGGCACGGGCCATGATGACCCGAAGCCAGTTCCAAAGTTAAACTCCTTCCCATAAAAACTCTCCGGGCCACCCGCGTCGTAAGACATGGGTGGCCCGGAGGGGTTTTTATGGGGATTTGTTTTTATGGGTGTGTTAAGGTTGATCCTGTACCAGTTGCAGAGAGAGCAAGCAAACGAACTTCTCTCCCTGGGGCAGGGCGAGAAAGTCGCCGTCGTGGGCTTTGGCGATGTCGCGGACGATGCCTTGGCCCAGGCCCTTGCCTTTGCGGTACTGGGTGGGGTCATAGGGGTTTTCGGTTTTGAGGAGCAGGCTCCCGCCGTCCGGCCCGGCCTTGATGCAGATGCGCCGCCGGTCCGGCGGCAGGGGGCGGACGGCTTTGATGGCGTTGTCCAGGAGGTTGGCGAAAACGCTGCACAGCTCCCCGTCGGAGAGGCCCGTGGCTTCTGGGACGTCCAGAGACGCTTCCAGGGTGATGTTTTCCCGGCGGCAGAGGGCGGCCTTGTTGGCCAGGACGGCGTTGACCACGGGGTTGGCACAGAAGTGGACGGTTTCCGTAGTGGTCAGGCTGTCGGAGAGAGCCCGGAGCTGGTCGGCCAGGCGGTCGTAGTCTTTTTGTTCCAAGAGGGTCAGGCCCACGGCCAGCTGGTTCTTGTAGTCGTGAGCCAGGCGGGCCACGGCCCGCTCTTTCTCCTGGAGGACATCGTATTCCATCATCTGACGGTCTTTCTCATACTCCATGACCTGGAGCTTTCGCTCCAGCTCGGCCTTTTTGGCGGTGTCCGTCATGGTTTTTAAGAGGAAGATGTTGACCACGATGCAGTAGAGGCAGGCCAGGGCGAAGTAAGCCGCCAGCCGGGGCGAGGGATACTGCTCCACCAGCCAGTAAAAGCCGACGATGAACAGCAGATGCCCCAGGGGATAGAAGACGAAACGCTTCACCGTCTGCCGCTGGAGGGGCGTGGTCCGGTGGAGCTTTCTCATGATGGGGATCAGCCACAGGGCCAGGGTGGCCACATAGTTGAAGTAGGTCACACCCAGGCGGACGGCGGGGTTGGTCAGGATCTCATACTCGCTCAGATGCAGCCACTGCACGCAGAGGATCATCGCCCCCATGTCCAGGGCGAAGACCGTCACCCAGGTGTAGAGCAAGGCAAAGAGCTTGTGCCACACGCTGCTGCGGAAGAAGACAAAGACCAGCAGCAGCGCCAGCCCATTGGCCGAGAGGAGCTTGGCCAGGGTGTGGGCCTCTAAAAGGCGGCTGACCACCGCCGCCAGCAGGTACCCGCCCGCCGTTAGCCAGAAGTTGAGCCTGGGGGCAAAGCGAGGCTCCAGCATAAAGCTCATAAAGGCCGCGTAGGTCAGGATCTGCAAGGCGCTGGCCAGCAACAGAAAGACTTGCAGGATCATAGACGCGCCCCCCGGTAGAGCAGGTAGCGGGTGTGGGTCTCCTCCTGCTTGCTGCGGCTGATGGGCACAGCCCGGCCCCCCTGGAGGAGGACGTTTTTCCGGTCGATGCGGTCGATGTAGCGCATGTTGACGATGTAGCTCTTGTGGACCCGAACAAATTCCTCCGGCAGCTTTTCCTCCCACTCGTCCAGGCGGCCGTGAAAGGCCCGGTCCGTCCGGCCGTCGCGGGCGCAGATCTGGATGGTGTGGCCCTTGCTCTCCAGGGCCAGGACCTCCCGATAGGGGACGCTGCACAGGGCGCGGTTTTTGGGGTAGGTCAGCACGTCCTGGTCCTTGGCACGGGCGTCGATCTGCTGGACGCACCGCCGGAGATGGTACGAGAGGTACGTATCTTCCACGGGTTTGGTCAGGTATCCCACGGGCTTGACCTGGCCGGTGAAGATGCGCTGGCAGTACCGCTCACCGTAGGCGGTGAGATAAAGGACTTGGATGGGCTTGTCCGCCCCGTCGCACAGGTCGTCCGCCAGGGCGATCCCACTGGCCGGACCGAACTCGATGTCCATGATGAGAATATCCGGCAAACACGCCCGCGCCGCCGCCCGGACCGCCGCCGGGTCTTCAAAGGATTGCAGCCGCACGTCGGGCAGGATGCGTGCGATCTTCTCCTCCAAGCCGCGCAGGTGCACCGCCTCGTCATCGCAGAGCCAAATGTCGTACACAGCCATCTCCTCCTGTTTTTTGTTTGCTGCTGCTATCTTACCATAGAATATCCCAGGAGGCAAACCCTGCCGACATCAGGCAAACCCCAGGGCCAGGCCCACGCAGCGGACCAGAAACGCCATGACCCACGCGATCACGCACTGGATGAGGACGGTGGCTGCTGCGGCCTTGCCGCTGCCCAGCTCCCGCCGGACCGTGGCAATGGCCGCCACGCAGGGGGTGTAGAGCAGGGTGAAGACCAGGAAGACCACGGCAGTGAAGGGGGTGAAGAGGGTGGTGATGTTGGCCGCATCTCCCCCGACCAGCAGGGTCAGGGTGGACACGACGCTCTCCTTGGCGGTAAAGCCCGTGATGAGGGCGGTGGAGGCCCGCCAGTCGTTGAATCCCAAGGGGCCGAAGAGGGGGGCGAAGATCCCGCCCAGCGCAGCCAGCAAGCTCTCGCCGGGGGTAGCAACGACGTTCAGGCGGGCATCAAACGTCTGCAGGAACCAGATGATGATGGAGGCCAGGAAGATGACGGTAAAGGCTTTTTGCAAAAAGCCCTTGGCCTTTTCCCAAATGAGGTGCCCCACGCTCTTGGCGCTGGGCAGGCGGTAGTTGGGCAGCTCCATGACAAAGGGCACCGGCTCCCCCCGGAACTTGGTCAGCTTCAGGATCCCGGCATACAAAATGCCGCACAAGATCCCAAAGACATACAGTCCGACCATGGCCAGCGCCCGGTACGGCCGCGGGAAGAAGGCCCCCACCAGCATGGTATAAATGGGCAGCTTGGCCGAGCAGCTCATAAAGGGGGTCAGCAAAATGGTCATCCGCCGGTCCCGCTCGCTGGAGAGGGTCCGGGTCGCCATAATGGCCGGGACGGAGCAGCCGAAGCCCACCAGCATGGGCACAAAGCTCCGGCCGGAGAGGCCCAGCTTCCGCAGAGGCCGGTCCATCACAAAGGCCACGCGCGCCATATAGCCTGTGTCCTCCAGGATCGACAGGAAGAAGAACAGCGTCACAATGGCGGGCAAGAAGCTCAGCACACTGCCGATGCCCTGCGCTGCGCCGTCGATGACCAGGGAGTGGACGACCGCATTGACGTGCAAGGCCTGCAACCCGTGGTCCAGCAGGGCGATGGCCTGGTTCACGAGAAAGGCCATCCCGTCGGACAGCCACGCCCCGATGCCGCTGAAGGTCATCCAGAAGATCACCGCCATAATGCCGAGGAAGCAGGGCACGGCCGTGTATTTGCCGGTCAAAAACCGGTCGATGGCCATGCTGCGCTTGTGTTCCTTGCTCTCCCTCGGCCGCACGACGGAGGTGCGGCAGAGATCTTCCAGGAAAGAGAAGCGCATGTTGGCCAGGGCCGCCTCTCGGTCCAGGCCGGACTCCTTCTCCATGACGGAGACGATCTGTTCAAACGCCTCCCGCTTGTCCTCCGGCAGGTGGAGGGCCTGCTCGATGATGGGGTCATTTTCAATGAGCTTGGTGGCGGCAAAGCGCACCGGCAGGCCGGCGGCTTTGGCGTTGTTCTCCACCATGTGGGCCGTGGCGTGGATGCACCGGTGGACGGCCCCCAGGGGGTCATTCTGGTTGGGGTTGTCCGGGCAAAAGTCGATGCGCACCGGAGCCTCCCGGTAGCGGGCGACGTGGATGGCATGGTCGATCAGCTCGTTGATGCCCTCGTTCTTCACCGCCGAGATGGGCACCACCGGGATGCCCAGGGCCTGCTCCAGCTCGTTGACCCGGACCGTGCCTCCGTTGGCCCGCACCTCGTCCATCATGTTCAGGGCCAGGACCATGGGGATGCCCAGTTCCATGAGCTGCATGGTCAAATAGAGATTGCGCTCGATGTTCGTGGCATCGACGATGTTGATGATGCCGTCCGGCTTCGTCTCCAGCAAAAAGCGCCGGGTGACGATCTCCTCGCTGGAATAGGGGGAGAGGGAGTAGATGCCCGGCAGGTCGGTCACGGTGGCCTCCGGGTGGCTTCGGATCGTGCCGTCCTTTCGGTCCACGGTGACACCGGGGAAATTACCCACGTGCTGGTTGGCCCCGGTGAGCTGGTTAAATAGGGTCGTTTTCCCGCAGTTCTGGTTGCCCGCCAGGGCAAAGCGCAGGGGCTGCCCGGCGGGGATGCCCTCCGTTTTCTTCGGGTGGTCTGTCTCCACGGTGCTTTGTTCGCCCACGGCGGGGTGGTCGATGGCCTGGTAGCGGAGCGGTCTGGTCTCCACGCCGGTCTTTTGATACACGGCCCCGATCTCTATCTTTCGCGCCTCGTCCAGGCGGAGGGTCAGCTCATAGCCCCGGAGCTTGATCTGCACCGGGTCGCCCATAGGGGCGGTCTTTTGCAGGGTGACTTCGGTCTGCGGCGTCAGCCCCATATCCAGCAAATGGTGGCGCAGTGACCCGCTGCCGCCCACTGCTTGGATCACGGCGCTCTGGCCGGGCTTGAGCCGGTCCATCGTCACCGTTTGCTCGTTTACAGCTTGCAAGGTTCGTTCCGTCCTTTCCGGCAGATCTCTGTCGGTTCCGTTGCGTCCCGTTTCGCCAGATCTCTGCCCGTTTCGTAAGCCTAGTGTAACACGCCTGCGCTCCCCGCGCAACTGCTATTCTTTTTGTTCCGCCCGAACCGCAAAAAGTTTCTTCTATACAAGAAACTCTTGGTTCATTCTTGATTTTATTCCATTATAGAAGAAACTTTAAAAGTCAGGGGAGAAAGCTCAGCACAGAAACCGTCTACAACTATCTTGACGTTCTGGAGAGTGCGTTCTTGATCCACAGATACCCTTCTGCACATCAACCGCGGCGGGATCCGTCAAAAAAACATTCTTCAATTTTTAGAAGCATGAATCCAAAAAGCCGACCCTGATTTTGGGTCGGCTTTTTGGGGGTTCCGGATGAAGTTGTATCAATAGTTGTCCGCCTTGACCTCGAAGAAGGACTGGGGGTGGTTGCAGACGGGACATACATCGGGGGCCTTGTCGCCATACTCCAGGTGCCCGCAGTTGCGGCAGTACCAGACCTTGACGGAGGACTTCTTGAAGACCTCGTCGTTCTCCAGGTTCTCCAGCAGCTTCAGGTAGCGCTCGTAGTGAGACTTCTCGATCTCACCCACGGCGGCGAAGAGGTCAGCGATGCGGTGGAAGCCCTCCTCGCGGGCCTCTTCTGCCATGCGCTTGTACATGCTGGTCCACTCGTCGTGCTCGCCTTCGGCGGCGGCCATCAGGTTCTCGGCGGTGGTGCCGATGCCACCCAGCTCCTTGAACCAGAGCTTGGCGTGCTCCTTCTCGTTGCCGGCGGTCTCCTCGAAGAATGCGGCGATCTGCTGGAAGCCGTCCTTCCGGGCCTGGCTGGCGTAATAGGTGTACTTATTTCTGGCCTGGCTTTCGCCGGCAAATGCCTCCCACAGGTTGGCTTCGGTCTTGCTGCCCTTCAGTTCCATTGTTGTGCTCCTTTCTGATGTTCGTTGTGATTTATATGGGTTTGCCCTGGGCCGTCTGCCCTTTGGGCTGGTGTTCTTTGTTGTGGCTTTAGGATACTGCATTTTGGCCTGAGATACCGTGACTTACACACACTCAGAGAAAAATGATGCAAAAACTTCCTTGGAAATTTGACTTTTTCTGTCTGAGAAAGTTTTCCCCCGCCGGCGCATACTATACGCACGGCTTCTTTGCAAGCCCCCGCGTTTTTTCA
Source organism: Clostridiales bacterium (assembly GCA_004556345.1). Taxonomy (GTDB): domain Bacteria; phylum Bacillota; class Clostridia; order Oscillospirales; family Oscillospiraceae; genus Evtepia. The sequence goes on from SFHQ01000002.1 coordinate 53,048, forward strand.
GGCGCGGCAAGCAACGAAACAACGGAGGGATCATCATGGCTCGCAAGTATCTCACCGCCGGGCTGCTCCTGGTCCTGACCTTGTCCCTGACGGCCTGCGGCACCAGCGACAAGGCCGGGACCTCGGCCCACCGCTGGGACGGCGGCACCAACGCCGCTTCTCAGGACTGGGCCATCCAGCGCCAGGCGGACGCCCGCGGCCCGCTGTCGGGCAGCACCGACGGCAGCTATCACGCCGACAGCCAGGGCCGGGTCGACGGCTACCACGCCCGCTCCTACGACGGCAAGCGCGGCCAGGCAAAATCCAATCGGGACAAGGCCGGTGACGACCTAAAGAAGGCCGGCGAAAACGCCAAAGACACAGCCAAGGACCTGGGCAAGGCCGCCCAAGACGCCGCCCGCAGCATCGGCGACACCGCAGAGGACGCCCTAGACGGCATGAAGCAAGCCGCCAAGAACACCACCGACAGCGCCCAGAAGTCTACCAGCGCCCGGTAAAGCGGACCCAGCAACACAAGCCAGGGGAGAGACAGCTATGTCTTTCTTCTGGCTTGTTGTCTTGGTTTCTCAGAGACGTCGGGAAGCTATGCAAGACGGACTGGCGTAGCGTCACGAACCCATATCATTACTTTATATTATAGCACGAACCCCCCCGTTTACAAGAAAACGAGGAGAGCCAGCCACGGTGAATTCGTGGCGATGGTCGCACCGCCAACGGTGGAAATTTATTTTACAGCGAGATTTGTATTGCAGCTACTATAAATATCATGTATAGTGATCTCATAAGAAGTAGGACTTTTATTTAATATTTAACTTGACCTGTAGATTTTGGAGTGTGCCATCATGAGAAAAGATACGATAGGGGTATGCTGCTTATTAGCGTCTACGGCGATGATACTCATGATCGCTTGGTTTTTTCAAGCTCATCCTGTGGTAGCTTCTCCAGAAAACACACGAATTATGTTTATTGAAATTGGTGGCGGGGAGGATGAAGATTTCACGATCCCATCGCCAGAGCAGGAAAAACAGATCTTGGCGTTTCTTTCAACCTGTAAAGAAACGCACACGACTCGGCGTGAGCTTTCTGGTGGATATGATGCTAACTGGAAGTGCATGACAATAATGCTGGCCTTCCCCAATGGACAAGTTCGAGGGGTTTTGCTTGCTCCGTGTGAAGATGAAGAAGTTGGCGCTTCAAATATACTCAACACTTCATATCCAGCATCTGGGTCTACAGGCTTCTTTGATACAATATGCACGTTACAAAATCCAAAAGAGATTCGGAATTTTTTGGATACTGTGCTATTGCAAGAAGACGAAGAATCAACAACTTGATTCTTAAGTACAATACAAAGGGAGCTGTCTCGTTATGAGGCAGCTCCTTTTGCAATAGAAACGTATTTACTTCTTCTGCATCTTCGTGGCGATGGTCACGCCGCCGATGGCGATGCGGTCCAGGCCGTTGTCGTGGAAGACGAGGGTCAGCTTCTTGTCCTCGCCCAGGACCTCCTGGACGGCGGCCTGCATGGACTCGGCCAGGGCGTTGACCTTCTCCTCCTTGGTGGGGCCGGCCTCGATGTTGGCGACCACCATCTTCTGGGGGGCGGGCTGGCCGTTTTCGTACAGCGTCTCGTACTCGTTGACGAAGGTGTAGATGTGGGGGGCCTTCAGGATGGGGGCGGCAGCGTCATACAGCTTGGCAGCCAGGGCATCCTTGGTTCCTTGTTCCAGCTTGGGAACGTTGACGTACATACTGGGCATACTAAAAATCCTCCTTGTGATAGGGGGCGGCAGGGCCGCCTTACAAAACGCCGGTCAGGCGGTCTTGTCGTGTGGGTAACATCGGATCAGGACAGGGGCTTTTTCTCCTCGTCCTTCTTTTGCAGCTTGGTCTTGGTGCCGTCCTTCTCTAGGAAGTAGACGTTGTCCAGCTGGGCCTCCAGGCTTTGGCGGATGGAGGCCAGGTACTCCAGGCGCAGGGTAGCCTGCTCCTGCTTTTCTTCCTCGGTCAGGCCGATGGTCTTGCTCTTGCGGGCCAGCTCGTTGAGCCGGGCGATGCGTTCTTCTGTCATGGTGCGGTCCTTTCTTTCTATGGGAACTATGCGATGGATCTGGAAGTTACAGATAGCGCTGGAGGGTCAGGATCGTCCGTCCGCGCTTGGACGTGCCCCCGATCTCGGTCAGGACACACTTGCCCAGCCCCCGGCAGGTCAGCACGTCTCCGGCCTCGACGACCTTATCCGCCTTCTCACAGGGCCGGTGGTTGACCATCACCCGCCCGCCTTTGATAAGCTCGGCGGCGCGGCTGCGGGGGATGGAGAAGCCAGCGGAAACAACGGCGTCCAAACGGACGGAGGCTACGGTGGCCCGGACTTCCTTCGTCTCCCCCGGCGTGGGGGTGAGCTGGTCCAGGGGCAGCGGCGTGAGGGTCACAGGGTAACGCCCGGCCTTTTCCCATTGGGCCAGTAAGATGGGCAGGGTCTCCCGCAGGACGATGACCTGCGCCCCCGTCTCTCCGATCAGAATATCCCCGATCTTCTCCCGCGTGATGCCCAGGCCCATGAGGGAACCCAAATAGTCCCGGTGGGTCAGCTTGGCCCCCTTGGGGGTCTTCACCTCCAAGGCCGCCAGGGGGCAGTCCTCCCCGGCCAGCCAGAGGTCTTCGTCCAGCCAGTCCGGCAGAAAGCCCCAGAGCTTGCGCTCGGCATCCGCATAGCCGCCGTGCAGCACGCCCTGCCCCGGCGCGGCAGCCATCAGCAGGTCGGCGCTCATGGCTTGCTCGGCGGGGGAGAGAAAGGCTGTGTGGGTGGGGATGCCCCGCTGATCCGCCCGCTGCTGCTGGTCCAGCACACGAGCCAGAAGCAACCGGCTCTCGCCGTCTCTGGCGTATTTGTCCAGCAGCTCCGTTTTGTTCATGGTGCCGTCTCCCTCCCTTCCAGCTTGGAAAATTCTGTCTTTCCAAACCGAATGTTCATAGAAACCAGTATATCCCGACAAAGTGCCTATTGTCAACGGAAATAGGAGGGTTTATAATCTTCTTTATCCTGAGCGTGGCTCCCCTGAAAGGGTCGAACTGTCCGGGGGACAGTTCGATTCAGTAAAATTTTCCTAAAACAGCTGGCCGCAAAGCGGTCTGAGGGGGCCACTCCGCGCTCAAATAGCACTGATCTTGCCATAAGGAGGAATCCACGTGAAACGCGTCCTTTTTATCTATAACCGCCACGCGGGAAAAAACAAGACCTGGGCCGGACTGTCCAACATCATCAACGCCATGACGGAAGAGGATTGTCTCGTCACGGCCTATCCCACCCAGTACCGGGGCGACGCCGGGGAGGCCATCGTGCGCTGGAGCAAGGACTTTGACCAGGTCGTGGTCGCTGGCGGCGACGGCACCCTGAGCGAGGCCATCGCCGGGGCCGTGCGGTTAGACGAGCAGCCCATCATCGGCTACATCCCCGTGGGGACGACGAATGACTTTTCCAAAAACTTAAACCTGCCCCTGGGCGATCTGACCGCCCTGGCGGCCACCGCCGTCACCGGTGTGCCCCACACCCATGATCTGGGCCGGTTCAACGGCCAGAGCTTTCTCTATGTCGCCGCCTTCGGGGCCTTTACGGAGATTGCCTACTCCACCCCACAGAAAGCCAAGAACCTTCTGGGCTACAACGCCTATGTGCTGGAGGTGGTCAAGAATCTCGCCTCCATCAAGCCCTACCACTTAAAGGTGGAGTACGATGACAAGGTCATCGAGGGGGATTTTCTCTACGGCATGGTGAGCAACACCACGTCTGTGGGCCGCTTCAACAACTTCCCCCCCGGAAACCCGGACCTCTCCGACGGCCTGCTGGAGGTGACCCTCATCTCCCCCGTCCGGGACGTGAAAGACATGGAGGAATTCAGCCGCGCCCTGCTGATGACCAACCCCGCCATCCTCAACTCCATGATGACGACGTTCTCCACGGCCAAGGTCAAGTTCACCGCCGCCCAGGAGCTGCGCTGGACCCTGGACGGCGAGGCCGGCGGGGCCCACCAGGTGGTCGAGGTGGAGGCCGTCCACAACGCCTATACCATCATCCACGGACCCGAAAAATCGCAATAAAGCTTGCATCTGAAAACGCTTTTAGAAAATTTCGACAAATAACCTGCAATTGTATTGACTTTCTTTTGGCTTGATTGTATAATAAAAGCACCACAAGAGGTCATAGACTCAAGGAGGCCATACCCCATGAAAAAGATCCTGTTACCAGTTGACGGCAGCAAACGTAGCCTGCGCACCGTAGAAGCGGTCAAGCAGCTCTGCGACCCGGCAGAGAGCGACATCACCATCGTCAAAGTCGTCAGCGCCCAGCTGTATATCAACTCCATGGATGAGATCAAGCACAACGCAGAAAAGGCCCAGCCTGAGTTAGACGCCGTGGCCGACCTTCTCCCCGGTTACCAGGTCAAGACCCAGGTCCTCCTGGGCAGCGCCCCCGGAGCGGAGATCGTGGAGTACGCCAAGGAGGAACAGATCGACATGATCATCATGACCCGCTCCTCCCGCGGGCCGCTGCGTAAGCTCGGCTCGGTCGCGACCTACATCGTGCGCAACGCCTCGTTCCTCGATGTGATCGTGATGCGGGAAGTGGGTGACGAATAAAAGCACCCCCTTTGGAAGACCCCAACCCTGCAAGCCCACAGCAAGCAACATGATGATTGGAGGTACCCACATGAAGAAGATCCTACTGCCTATCGATGGAAGTCCCCGCAGCCTGCGCACCATTCAGGAGATCAAGCAAAGCTACGACCCCAAAGAGACGGAGATCACCATTCTGTTAGTCACCCCCGAACCCCGGCCCCATAAGATGACTGACGACAACGACGAAGTGAAGCCCATGCCCGACCACGACGAGATCAAGTCCGTGGACGAGAACGACGCCGAGGTTTCCCGTCAGCTCCTCGCCTCTTTTGCCAGAATGATGCCTGAGTACAAGGTGGACACCGCCCTGCGCTTCGGTAACCCTGGCCCGGAGATCATCGGCTTTGCCAAGGAGGGCGGCTTTGACGCCATCCTGATGACCCGCTCCTCCCGCGGTTGCACGCAGAAGATGGGTTCGGTCTCCACTTACATCGTGCGCAACGCCTCTTTCATCGACATCACCGTGCTGAAGGGAATTTGAGGCGATTGCCTGACTGCACATGAATCATAACAAAATGATAAAATTTTTGGCCAGCAGCTTCGCGCTGCTGGCCTTTTTTTGTGTCTGATGCCGTCTGCGTCACGCTTCATGGAGATGCCCCACGTCCGGGTCCGGCCAGAGCGTCACGAGAGCGCCGCCCAAAAATGTCGTGTCCAGCCAGAGGTCCAGGTCGATGACCCGCTCCTCTCCCTCGTCCAGGATCGTGCAGAGCAGGACGCGCTCCCCCTCCGTCATGGAGATGAGGGGGACCCAATGCCAGCTGTCCAGATTTTTCAGGGCGCCGTTGGAAAAGTTCAAAAAGGCCACGGGGCAGTCCCGCCCCAAAGCCTGGGCCAGAAACGCCCGGCATTGGGCGGAGGAGGGCCGCTGGGGGCGGCGGGCAATGGGCAGGACCTCGCCCTTGAGATAGCAGCCCCGGCTCTGGGCAAAGCTGCGGCAGCCCAGGACCATATTCTCCGGGTTGTCCAGGCCGCGGGAGCCGGGGGTGACGTAGGGCCACACCGCTTCCATATAGGCCAGAAAGCCCGCCTGGGTGTGGGCTTCGCCGGGAGCCATGGGGGCCAAAACGGGGTGGGCCTGGGCGAGATAGGACAGCAGCGCCGCCGCTGTGGTGGGGCCGCAGCCGGCCCGGCGCTGCCAGAGGTCATGGTACCACTCCTGGTCGCCGCCGCGATACCGGGTCCCGTCGGGGCCGGTCAGCGTGAGGTATTCGGGGTGAGAGAGTTTGTAGGGCATGGCCAGCCCCTCCTTTCTGCGAACGCTTGGGTTTGTCACAAAGCGCGTTACGAAACAGGGGGCGGAATGTTCCGCCCCCTGTCTGGGTCTTGTTCTGATCACAGGATCCCCGATCCTGGTGTTCAACCCTGATTTTCCGGGTCAGCCTGGCCGATGGTCATGAGGCCCAGGTAGCTGTCGGCGTTGGCGACGCTGCCTGCCACATCTTCGTCCGTGAGGGTCTTTTTGACCTTGGCGGGGATGCCGACCACCAGGCTTCTGGGCGGCACGATGGTCCCCGCCGCAACAACGGCCCCGGCCCCAACGATGGAGCCTTCGCCGATGACGGCGTGGTCTAAAATCACGGAGTTCATGCCGATGAGGCACTTGTCTTCCACGGTGCAGCCGTGGAGGATGGCCCCGTGGCCAACGGTGACGTGGTCGCCCACGGTCACGTGGTTGCCTGCGTCGCCGTGGAGGACGCAGTTGTCCTGGACGTTAGAAAAGGCGCCGATGGTGATCTTCTCCTGGTCGGCCCGGAGGACGGCATTGTACCACACGTTGGTCTGTTCGCCCAGGGTCACGTCACCCCGGAGATAGGCACCGGGAGCCACCCAGGCCGTGGGATGAAGGTTCGCCATAGTGTGAAACCCCTTTCTTACTTGGACAGCACGCGGACCCGCAGCACGCCGGGGATGGCGGCAATGGCAGCGGCGTCCACCGCAGCGTCGGTATCCAGGATATAGTAGCCATAGTCGCCGCGGGCCTTGAAGGCAGAGGCCACAGCGGGCACGGCGGCGGTGACGGCAGCGCCGTCGGCGTTCTTGGTGATGACGCAGACACGGGTCTTGGCAGCCCAGGGCATGGACAGAACGGGCAGGTTCACGGAGTTGACGATATTGCCGTTGTCCAGGTAGTCCTTGATCTCGCGGGCGGCCATCATGGCGCAGTTGTCCTCGCTCTCCGGGGTGGAAGCACCCAGGTGGGGGATGGCCACGACGCCCTCAATGGCGGCGGTGTCGCTGTTGGGGAAGTCGGTGACGTAAGCGGCGCACTTGCCGGAGTCCATGGCGGCCTTCAGGGCAGCGGTGTCCACCAGCTCGCCGCGGGCCAGGTTGACCACGCGCACGCCGTCCTTCATGGCAGCGAAGGCGGCCTCGTTCAGGGTACCCTTGGTGTCGGGGGTCATGGGCAGGTGCAGGGTGATATAATCTGCCTTGGCATACAGCTCGTCCAGGGTGCCCACGACTTCGACGCCGGGGGTCAGGTTCAGGGCGTGCTTCACGGACAGATAGGGGTCATAACCGACGATGTTCATGCCCAGCGCAGCGGCGGCGTTGGCCACCAGCACGCCGATGGCGCCCAGGCCGACCACGCCCAGCGTCTTGCCCATGATCTCAGGGCCGACGTAGGCGGACTTGCCCTTCTCGACGACGGCGGAGATGTCAGCACCGGCGGCAGACTGCTCCTTGACCCAGGTGATGCCCTGAGAAATTTTACGGGAGGCCAGCAGCAGGGCAGCGATGGTCAGCTCCTTCACGCCGTTGGCGTTGGCGCCGGGGGTATTGAAGACGACGATGCCAGCGTCAGCGGCCCGGTCCAGGGGGATGTTGTTCACGCCAGCGCCGGCGCGGGCGATGCACAGCAGCTCAGCGGGGAAGTCATAGTCGTGCAGCTTGGCGGAACGGACGAGGATCGCGTCCTCGTGCTCCATGGTATCGCTGATCTCGAAGCGGTCATCCAGCTGGGCCAGGCCGATCTTGGAGATCTTATTCATGGTTTTCACATGATACATGGGAAATCCAGTCCTTTCATAGTGATTTCAAGCAACGCCCCCCAAAGCCTTCCCCTGGGGGGAAGGTGGGCCGGCGAAGCCGGGTCGGATGAGGGCCACGTTGCAGAGAGAAGACTTATCAGTAAAGAGGTAGAGGTGCAAGGGTTTGCCTCTCCACGCTCTACCCTAGTACACTACGGCTCTGTCGCGGTAGGCAGCCCTCATCCGTCTGCTGCGCAGCCACCTTCCCCCTCGGGGAAGGCTATTTTTATTAGTTCTCGCTGTCGAACTTCTTGATGAAGTCGCACAGCTTCTCCACGCCCTCAGTGGGCATGGCGTTGTAGATGGAGGCACGCATGCCGCCCACGGAACGGTGGCCCTTCAGGTTGGTGAAGCCCTGCTCCACGGACTCGGCCACGAACTTGGCGTCCAGGTCGGCGGAAGCGGTGCGGAAGGTCACGTTCATGAAGGAGCGGGAACCCTTCTCGGCAGCCACGGTGAAGAGCTTGGCGTTGTCCAGCACGTCGTAGAGCATGTTGGCCTTGGCGATGTTGATCTTCTCCATGCCGGCGGCGCCGCCCTGCTGCTCCAGCCAATCGCACATCAGGCCGAGCATATAGATGCACCAGCAGGGAGGGGTGTTGTACATAGAGTCCTTGTCGATCATGTTCTTGTAGTTCATGATGGCAGGGGTGATGGGCAGCTCGTGGCCAGCCAGGTCCTCCCGGACGATGGCGATGGTCAGGCCGGCGGGAGCCAGGTTCTTCTGGGCACCGGCAAAGATGATGCCGTACTTGCTCACGTCCACGGGGCGGGACAGGATATCGGAGGACATGTCGCTGACCAGAGGCACGCCGTTGGTCTCAGGGACGTACTGCCACTGGGTGCCCTCGATGGTGTTGTTGGAGCAGTAATAGAAGTAGGAGGCGTCGGCGCTCAGCTTCAGGTCGCCCTGGGCGGGGATATAGGTGTGCTTGCGGTCCTCGGTGGAGGCGGCGATGTTGATCTCACCGTACTTCTTGGCTTCCTTCATGGCCAGGTTGGCGAAGTTGCCGGTCACGGCGTAGTCGGCCTTGCCGGTCTTGCCGATCAGGTTCATGGGGACCATGCCGAACTGCATGGTGCCGCCGCCCTGCAGGAACAGGACTTTATAGCCCTCAGGCACGTTCATCAGCTTGCGGAACTTGGCCTGGGTGTCATCAAAGATCTTCTGGAAGACCTTGGAGCGGTGGCTCATCTCCATGACGGACATACCGGAGCCGTTGTAGTTGGTGATCTCAGCGCCTGCACGCTGGAGGACCTCCAGAGGCAGCATGGAAGGGCCAGCGGAGAAGTTAAATACACGATCGTTAGCCATAGGAATTAACCCCTTTCTTTTATAACCAATGCGAATAGAACGATTCTCTAGCTCATTTATTATATCCGTCTGCCCGTCGTCCGTCAAGGTGGCAGACTGGGCTTTTGTGGAAGAAACTTCCCCATCCAAACCGGATGGGGAAGCGCAGAAGCCTTATTCTGCTTTGCAGACGGTGCTGACCTCCCCGGTGATGGAGTCGATGACATAGCCGCCGATGCGGATGTCATGGGGCATGAGGGGGTGGTTGCGGATGGTCTCGACGGTGTCGGTGACGGACTGCTCCACGGTGTCGAACCCGGCCAGCCATTTCTCAAAGTCGATGCCGCAGTATTTCATGAGGTCAATGGACTCCTGGGAAATGCCCCGCTGCTTCATGTGGTGGATCATGATGTCGCTGTCGATGTGCTGCACGCCGCAGTCGGTGTGGCCGATGACCATGATCTCCTCCACGCCCAGCTCGATGATGGCCACCAGCAGGGAGCGGATGACGCTGCCGAAGGGGTTCGTGACCACGCCCCCGGCGTTCTTGATGATCTTCACGTCGCCATTTTTCAGGCCCAGCGCAGCGGGCAGCAGCTCCACGAGCCGGGTGTCCATGCAGGTCAGGATGGCGATCTTCTTGTTGGGGTATTTGCTGGCGGCATACTGCTCATAGCGCTTCTCGGCCACGAACTGCTTGTTGTAGGCCAGCATCTCTTCAATGATCATAGGCGGTCCCTCTTACTTGAGCAGCTCGGCCTTCTTCTCCAGGATCGCGCCGCCCGCCTGGCAGGCGTCGCAGGTGCACCAGACGGCACCGGCGGCTTTGGCCGCGCGGGCCTTGTCTGCCCCGTCCTCGCCCAGGTACTTCTTGCCCAGGTCGGTCTGCGCAAAGGCGATCAGGCCGTCGATGGTGGTCACGTCCTCCTCCAGCTCCTGGATATACTTCTTGGTGGCCTCAGCCTCGCCGGGGGTGCCTGCGGCGTCCAGCCAAGCCTGGGCAACGTCCTTCAATTCCTGACAGCAGGACCCGGCGGCCAGGACCTTTTTGGTCTGCTCCGTGACAAACTCCTGTAACGATTTTTCCATGGAAAAAACCTTCTTTCTTGGTTAGGATACTTTATTTTATCACACTCTGCAGAGGGATGCAACGGCGGAACACGCCTGAATTTTCCGTCTAGGATGGACAAATTTCCGTCAGAAACGGTCAAATTTGGGATACGTCTTCAAAAGCAGGGGAGAAACTCCCCTGCTTTTTGTGGATTTCCCGCCTTGACCTTTCGGCGTTTTCTTCGCATAATGTCACTAATATACTTTACTGCATCAAAGGAGGCAGCATTTATGGGAGTTTATGTAGTGACCGGCGGCTCCGGCGGCATCGGCGGCAAGACCGTGGAGATCCTGCGGGAGCAGGGCCATGAGGTCATCAACGTGGACCTGAAGGACAGCGACATCTGCGCAAACCTGGCCACCAAAGAGGGCCGGGACGAAGTGATCCAAAAGATCCACGAGCTGCACCCGGAGGGCATCGACGGCCTGTGCTGCAACGCCGGCGTGTCCGGGGCCTGCGGCAATGTGAAGCTGATGGTCAGCCTAAATTACTTCGGCGCGACCAACCTGGCCCACGGCCTGTTCGACCTATTGAAAAAGAAGGGCGGCAGCTGCGTCGTCACCTCTTCCAACACCATCTCCCAGGGCGCAGCCCGGATGGACCTGGTGGATATGCTCAATTACAGCCAGACCAAGCCCATCAACGAGGAGCGCATCCTGAACATCCTGGACGATTTTGACGGCTCCGACCTCTCCGTGGGCAACAGCATTTACGTCACAACGAAGTACGCCCTGGCCCGTTGGGCCCGGCGGGTGTCCGCTTCCTGGGCCGCCAACGGCGTGCGCATCAACACCGTGGCCCCCGGCAACGTCTCCACGCCCATGACGGCCACCATGAGCGAAAACGCCAAGGCCGCCCTGGCCGCCCTGCCCATCCCCATCAACTATGGCACCGACGAGCTGATGCACCCGGAGGACATCGCCAACGTGATCGTCTTCCTGATCTCCCCCCTGGCCCACGGCATCAACGGCAACGTGATGTTCGTGGACGGCGGCACCGACGCCCTGCTCAACTCGGAAAAAGTTTATTAAAAGGAGGCCGTATTTCCATGACACTCATCAAACAGTTCGTCCAGGCCATGGTCAACCAGGATTCCGTGGCCCTGAGCAAATGCTTCTCCTCCACTGCCATCTTCGTGGACTACTGCCCCAAGGACGCCGGGCAGCCCCAGCTCCACGCCTACGGCCCGGAGGGCATCGACATGTTCTTCCGCAACCGCTTCCTCTTTAAGAAGTTCCAGATCACCGATCCCCTCATCATCAGCGACACCCAGGCCTATTACTACGCCGTCTACAACGGCTATCACATCCGCGCCGTGGCCACCATCCAGGATTTCAGCGAGGACGGCGAGATCCAGCGCCTGGTGGTCCGCCCCGCCTGACCCCGCTGGCCCCATGCACTCTGCCTGACCAAACCTGACGTTTTCTTCTTTTTGCCCGCCGGACGAAAAAATCGCGTCCGGCGGGTGTTTTCTGCATTGTATTTTCTTTTCTCTTGCAATTTTGAAACACGGTTTCTTGTGAATTTTTGACGCTCGATACATTCATTTTTGCTCTTCTCTTGTTCAGCTTTGCAAACAGAGAAGAAATGCACAAAAATAAGTTCTGTCTTTTGTACAACCTGTCACTTGACTATTTCTAAGAAATCAACGATAATAGCCACAGTTCCAAGAGGAACGACGAAACCTTCCAAAAAGCAAAAAATTGCGACAGAAAGTTTCATCTGCAAGAAAACTTGCAAAATCAATTTGATTTCGTCCGCGTGTGGTTCCTTCCTTCTTATCCACACCGCGACTGACATAAATCCTTCCATTATTACTCACCAAAAAAGCCTTTCGGGTAAAACCGAAAGGCTTTTTTGGTGCTGTCCAACTGACTATGGCAAATAAAACAGGATTGGCCCTGTCCAGCAGGTCAGTTTTGTGGTATTTTATAACCACTGAATCTGAGCGGCCTGCGCGGGAGAAATTGTTCCACAGGCTCGCTGTCCATATTGTAATTAAGGAGGACCCAACCCATGAAACGTGTCGTTTCCATCCAAGATATTTCCTGCCTGGGCAAATGCTCTCTGACTGTCGCCCTGCCCATCATTTCCGCGATGGGCGTGGAGACCTGCGTGGTGCCCACGGCCGTTCTGTCCACCCACACCGGCGGCTTCAAAAACTTCACCTTCCACGACCTGACCCAGGAGATCGACCCCATCTCTGACCACTGGGCCAACGAGAACATCCATTTTGACGCCATCTACACCGGCTACTTGGGCTCCTTCGAGCAGATCGACCTGGTGGGCAAGTTCTTCGACCGTTTCGGTGGCGACGGCACCCTGGTCTACGCCGACCCCGCCATGGCGGACAACGGCGTGCTCTACCCCGGCTTCACCCCGGAATTTGCCAAGAAGATGGGCGAGCTGTGCGGCAAGGCCGATGTCATCGTTCCCAACCTGACCGAGGCCTCCTTCATGCTGGGCATCGACTACGTGGGCGACAACTATGACGAGGCCTACATCAAAAAGCTCCTCAAGGACCTGACCGGCCTGGGCTGCAAGACCGCCGTGCTGACCGGCGTCTCCTTCGAGCCGGGCAAGATCGGTGCCATGGCCTATGACTCTGCCACCGACAGCTACTCCAGCTACTTCAACGAAAAACTCCCCGTGAGCTTCCACGGCACCGGCGATGTCTTCGCCTCCGCCTGCGTGGGCGCTCTGATGAACGGCAAGGACCTGACCGGCGCCCTGAAGATCGCCGTGGACTACACCCTGGAGTGCATCCGCGAGACCCAGAAGGACCCCGAAGCCCGCTGGTATGGCGTGAGCTTCGAGGCCGCCATCCCCATGCTGGTCCACAGCCTGGGCCGCTGAGCGATCCCGGTTCAGCCACGCTTCCCTTTCGCTTTCTCTCGTTTTTCTTCCCTTTGCCCCAAGTCCGGTCTTTTTTCACCGGACTTGGGGCTTTTTTCTGCCAATTGAAATATTTTAAGGCTCTGGATGTGTTATCCTAATAGAAGACCCCATAGAAAGGCGGTGGGCCGATGCGAACGCAGTCTCCCCTCAGCCGCTCTGAGACGAGGTTTCTCCACACGCTCTACCAGAGCTACGCAGGCCCCCTCTATCGGGTGGCCCACCATCGTCTCGGAGACCCCTACTTAGCCCAGGACCTGGTCCAAACGGTCTTCCTGGCCGCCGCAGAAAAGCTCCCCACGCTGCGCCGCCACGAAAACCCCTGGGCCTGGCTCCTGCGTGCCCTGCACTATGAACTGAGCCACACCTACACCAAGCTGGCCAGGGAGCGGCAGCGCCTGTGCCCCCTAGACCAGGCCGAGGCCACCACCAGCGCCCCGCCCCCGACCCTTGGCCTGGCCGACATCCTGCCCGCCCAGCTCACGGACCGGGAGCGGGAGATCCTCCTCTTATACTACGAAGAGGGCCTGTCCTACCAGGAGATCGCAGCGCATTTTGAGATCCCCGTCTCCACCTGCGGCACCTGGCTCTCCCGCGCCAAAAAGCACTGCCGCGCCCTTCTCTCCGCCGGGACTGCTCTAGCCTTCGCCATCGGCCTGGCGGCGACGCTGTTCCTCTCTCCCGGCACCACACCGACGGCCACAGAGCCGACCCCAGAGGGCTGCCGTGCCCTCTACTCCATGGTCACGCTGGAACCCGCGCCCGTCATCACCCCCATCCGGGCAGACCTGCCGGTAGAGGTCATCCTCAACGACCAGCCCTTCTTCCTCCCTGGTGACGCAGAGCTATACTACCTGCCTTTTATGGATGGAGAACAAATTTCTCCAGCGCCACAGCTACCCCGTCCTCGTCGCAGGAGGTGGTGATGTAGTCGGCGGCGGCTTTGACTTCTGCTGTCGCGTTGGCCATGGCCACGCCGATCCCGGCGGCTTGGAGCAGGGGCAGGTCACTGCCCCCGTCGCCCATGGCGAGGACTTCGCTGGCGTCGATGCCTAAGTGGTCTAAGAGAAAGCGCAGGCCGATGCCCTTGTCGATGCCCCCCGCGATCACTTCCAGGTCGTTGGGGAAGGGGTCGGCAAAGCCGATGTCCGGGAGGTCGGAGAGGGCCGCCCGGAGGCGGGCCTTGGTGTCCGTGCTGTCGGTGAGGAAGAAGAGTTCTTCCACGGGCCGCTCATCCTGGGTCAGGAACTCCTCGACGGTCCCCGGCAAGATCTTCCGGGTGCTGAGATGATACGCCAGCATCGCCGTCCCTGCGTAGCGGGCTTTCAGGGTGTCGTAGTCCGTCTGGGAGAGATAGCCCACCCCCTCCCGGAAGACCTGGCGGATCATGTCGAAGTCCGCGCACCGCGCCAGCACGGCCAGGCAGGTGGCCGGGGTGAGGTGCTTTTCCAGCAAAAAGCGGTCCTCCTGCAAGTCCCGGATGGTGGCCCCGTTGGAGGTCACGGCATAGCGCAGACCGGGCAGGTCTAAGACGGCCTGGGGCAGACCCTGGGCAGGCCGCCCCGTCACCGGTACAAGAAGCACCCCCTGTTCCCTGGTCCGCTCTAAAGCCGCCAGGGTGCGGGGGGTGATGTGTTTTTCTTCATTGAGCAGGGTCCCGTCCAGATCCAGCGCCAGCAGACGGATGTTTGGTTTCATGGTCGCTGCCTCCCTTGTTCTGTGTCTTGATGCTTTGATGATAGCACAGTTCGACAGGGTTTGCCACCTTGAAAATCTCTGAACCATCCTCTATAATAAGGCAGACACTTTACAAAACCGAACTAAGGAGGACCCCTGCCATGCCCACTCGTCCCTATCCCATCCTGACTGTCAACGAAAAAGCCGCCCGCTCCCTCCGGGCCGGGCACCCCTGGGTCTATGGGGCAGAGACGACCGGCCCCGACCAGCCCTATCAAAACGGGGACATCGTGGACGTGGTGAGCCACAAGGGGCGCTGGCTGGGGGCCGGGGTCATCAACGACCACTCCAAAATTCGCGTCCGGCTTCTCTCCCGCAACACCAACGACCGCTTTGACGAGGCCTTTTGGCGGCGGCGCATCCAGTACGCCCTGGACTACCGAAAGACCGTCATGGGGCCGGACTTCGCCTGCTCCCGCCTGATCTTCGGGGAGGCCGACCACTTCCCCGGCCTGACTGTCGATCTCTTCCAGGATATTCTCGTCACGGAAGTGCTGTCCCTGGGCATGGAGGTGCGCAAGCACATCCTCTACCCCCTGCTCGTCGAGCAATTAAAAAATGACGGCATTGAAATTCGCGCCATCTACGAGCGCAACGAGGCCGCCCTGCGGGACAAGGAGGGCCTGCCCAAGGAAAAAGGCTTCTACCCCCTCCCCGGCCTGGCCACGGACCTGGACGGGCATTTGGAGCTGGTGGAAAACGGCATCCGCTACGACGTGGACTATATCAACGGCCAGAAGACCGGCTTTTTCCTGGACCAGAAGTATAATCGCCGGGCCGCGGCGTCCCTGGCCCCCGGCCGCCGGGTGCTGGACTGCTGCACCCACACCGGGGCCTTCGCCCTCAACTGCGCCCAGGCCGGGGCCGAACACGTCACCGCCGTGGACATCTCCAAGGACGCCGTGGAGCTGACCCGCCGCAACGCCGCCCTAAATAACCTCTCGGACAAAATAGACGTGCAACAGGCGGACGTGTTCGACCTGCTCACCACCCTGGCCCAGGAGAAGAAGCATCCCTACGACTACATCATCCTGGACCCCCCGGCCTTTACCAAGAGCGGGGCCACCGTGAAAAACGCCTACCGGGGCTATAAAGAGATCAATCTCAAAGCCATGAAGCTCCTGCCCCGCGGCGGCTATCTGGCCACCTGCTCCTGCTCCCACTTTATGACGCCGAACCTCTTCTGTCAGATGCTCCGCGAAGCGGCCGCCGACGCCGCCGTCTCCCTGCGCCAGATCGAGGACCGCCGCCAGTCCCCCGACCACCCCATCCTCTGGGGCGTACCGGAGACGGAGTACCTGAAATTCTACCTTTTCCAGATCGTCTGACCCGATCTTTCCCCCACAGCTGCTTCTCCCCGGAGAGGCAGCTGTTTTTTATTTTCCAAAAATCCCTTGACAAATCCAGTCTATTCATTTAGACTGAGCTTGTCTAAAACATTCGACTGGAGGGCTGACCTATGAAACCCAACACCAACCTGACCCTGGCCGACCACCGTCTGCTGGACCTGGTCTGGCAAGCCGAGCCTGTCTCCTCCCCGCAGCTGTGCAAGCTGGCGGAGGAAGCGCTCGGCTGGAAGCGCACCACCACCTACACCGTCATCAAGCGTCTGTGCGGGAAGGGCTGCCTGAAAAACGAGAACGCCATTGTCACCTCTCTCGTGGACCGGGCCACCGTCCAGCAGGCCGACGGACAGGAGGTCTTGCAGCGCTCCTTCAACGGCTCCCTGCCCAACTTCCTGGCCGCCTTCCTCCGGGCCGGTTCCGTCAGCGACCAGGAGGCCGCCCAGCTGGAAGAGCTGCTGGAAGAATACAAAAACCGCTGACCCCCCGGACCAAGGAGGTACGTTATGGATGGCTTCTTTCCCACACTCTTGACCATGTCCCTCACCGCCGCTATTGCGGCAGGCGTTGTGATGGTCCTGCGTCTTTTCCTCAAGAAAGTGCCAAGATGGATCACCTGCCTGCTCTGGGCGGTGGTGCTGCTGCGGATGGTCTGCCCCGTCGGCTTTTCCCTCCCTGTGAGCCTGATGCCGGAGACGGTTTCCAGCGGTGCGTATGTCGAGCGGGTTTTGCCCCAGGCAGAAACACCCGCAAGCACGCCGCAGGCGGCTACCACAACGACCACAGTACCAGCCGCCACGACACAAACTCCCGTGACCAGGGAGACAGTAGCTGTCACCCCCACCGGCCCGGACCGCAACACGGTTTTGACGATCCTCTGGGCCGCCGGTAGCATCGCCTGCCTGGCTTGGGGTGCCGTCTCCTACCTGCGCCTACGCCTGAGAATTGCAGACGCCATTCTCATCGAGAAAAATGTCTATGAGACGGATCAAATCGACAGCCCCTTCGTCTGCGGCTTCTTCCGCCCCCGCATCTATCTTCCCGTTGGCCTGGCGGAACCCGACCGGCGCTATGTTCTGCTCCATGAGCAGGCTCACATCCGCCGCCGGGACTACCTGACGAAACCCCTGGCGTATCTCGCGCTCTGCTTCCACTGGTTCAACCCCGTTCTCTGGCTTTCTTACCACCTCTTCGGAAGAGACCTTGAGACCGCCACGGACCAGGCCGTGATCCGCTCCTTTGGGCGGACGGACACCGCCGGTTACGCCGCCGCGCTCCTGCACCTGGGCCACAAGCCCAGCTTCCCCCAGGCCGTTCCCCTGGCCTTTGGGGAGGAAAATCCCAAGCATCGCATCCGCTCGGTCTTGTCGTACAAAAAACCTGCGTTCTGGGTGATCTTGGCCGCCGTTGCCGCCTGTGTGATTTTAGGCACCCTGCTCCTGGCCGACCTGCGCCCCGGCATGACCCAGCTGGGCACCAGCCAGGCAGAACCCACCGCGGCTTATGCCGACGGCACAGCCTATGCCATCCAGCTGGACGACCAAATCCTCGTGCGCTCGTCCAGCAAAAAGTGGACAGCGCGGGATATCCCTTCCGTATCATTACAAACTTCTGAAGACGGAAAATTAGACACTCTTTACCTCGTACCTTTTGCGGAAGAAACCTATCTGTATCCTCAAATCGATAGTGATACCATCCTGTCCGTAGCAGCCATGCCCAGCGGACGGGGACTGATCGTCAGCACCCTCAACCGTGGCTATTACTGCTACAACTTAGTTGACCAAGTCTTCCAGGCAGAGATGCTCATCCCGGCGGAAGCCAAGCCATTTTATCCTCTGGAAATTTCCCCGGATGAAAAACAGGTCATTTCCAGTAACCGCGCCCCCGGCGAAACCGGTGCCTCCCTCTACCTGTATAACCTCGACACTTACGAGAGCAAGTGTCTCTTCCCCGGCAGTCCTGAGGACACCGTCTTCCCCCTGGGCTGGCTGGATGACAACACCCTGCTGATCTCCCGGCAGTCTGGCTACGCCGCTCTGACCTTAGACGGGCAGACCTTCCCCCTGGCGTTTGCCTGCAACGACGCCTTTGTCCGCACCGTGCGGGACGGGTTGGTGGTCTATACCTATGACCAAGATACCGCAAACGCCCCCTCGCCCTGGACAGCAGATCATACCCTCTATGTTGCCCGCTATGAAAATGGCAACCTCACCACCATTCTGGAAGAGGACGACGTGCTTCCCCGCGGCAGAGACGCCGCCTTTGTCTCCCCGCACGGCGACAAGCTGCTCTTCCTCTGCGCAACGCTGGGGCACCAAGGCCCCGGACCCGGTGTGCGGCAGGAGTGTTGGGTCTACGACTTAACAACCGGCAAGCACACCGCCCACTTCCCCCCGGACGGCGAAAACGGCGAAGCCCAGCTCATCGGCTCCGCCTGCTGGCTGGACAACGACACCCTGCTCCTCGCCCACCGGGAGGACACCCTTTCCAGCGAAAACTCCTATCCCTACACCATCTCGACCACCAAAGCGTAAGGAGGGATCTTATGCATACTTTCCTGACCATGTCTTTGACCGCTTCCATTGCGGCAGGCGTTGTGATGGTCCTGCGTCTTTTCCTCAAGAAAGTGCCAAGATGGATCACCTGCCTGCTCTGGGCGGTGGTACTGCTGCGGATGGTCTGTCCGGTTGGGTTTTCCCTCCCCGTGAGCCTGATGCCGGAGACGGTTTCCAGCGGTGCGTATGTCGAGCGGGTTTTGCCCCAGGCAGAAACACCTGCAAGCACGCCGCAGGCGGCTACCACAACGACCACAGCACCAGCCGCCACGACACAAACTCCCGTGACCAGGGAGACAGTAGCTGTCACCCCCACCGGCCCGGACCGCGACACGGTTTTGACCATCCTCTGGGCCGCCGGTAGCATCGCCTGCCTGACTTGGGGTGCCGTCTCCTACCTGCGCCTACGCCTGAGAATTGCAGACGCCATTCTCATCGAAAAAAATATCTATGAAACCGACCAGATCGACAGCCCCTTCGTCTGCGGCTTCTTCCGCCCTCGCATCTACTTACCTGTCGGCCTGGCGGAACCCGACCGGCGTTATGTCCTCCTGCATGAGCAGGCCCACATCCGCCGCCGGGACTACCTGACAAAACCCCTGGCCTATGTCGCGCTCTGCTTCCACTGGTTCAATCCCGTTCTCTGGCTGGCCTATCATCTCTTCGGCCGGGACATTGAGACCGCCACGGACCAGGCCGTGATCCGTTCCTTTGGGCGGACGGACACCGCAGGCTACGCCGCCGCGCTCCTGCATTTAGGCCACAAGCCCAGCTTCCCCCAGGCCGTTCCCCTGGCCTTTGGGGAGGAAAATCCCAAGCACCGCATCCGCTCGGTCTTGTCGTACAAAAAGCCCGCGTTCTGGGTGCTGTTCGTGGCCGTCGTGGCTTGTCTCGCGGCCTGCGTGCTCCTGCTGGGCAATTCCGGCGGGCATATCGACGGGCGGAGCATCGACTACGGCAAGGTCTGGGTGACAGGCGAAGTGCCCGATTTCCCCAAGGACCTGCGGCGGGAGCTTGTCTCGATCTATAAACAGCATCGGTCGGATGTGACCGAGGTGCGTGACCCCGATTTACAGTGGAGTCGCCCCGACGAGGGGTATCCCGTCGCCATCGCTTCACAAAACAGAATGCCGTGACACACCTACAAGTTCTATTTTCAGGAAGGAAACGCCTATCTGGATTTCAGCAGCTCCATCGGGGAGCACGACGACACCACATACTACCAGCTTGGCCCGGAGTTCCAAACCGCCTATGAAGCCTGGTATGCCAAGCTCAACGACTACCTCTGGAAGACCCGCCCGGATGAACTCTACGCCACCCAGGGCCGGCGGGTCAAGTCGGAGGCGGACGCGGCCAACCTGCTCAACGAGCTGGACTTGTACGCGACCATCGGCACCTACCGGGTGCTCTTCAACCAGACTGAGCCGCCCTTTGATATGACCATTTATTTCCCCGATCCCCCGGTGCTTCAAGTGGAACAAACCACCTTCCACCAATATCTGGACGTTGTCGGTGCCGCCGTCCGCTCCCTCAGCCCGGACATTGCCTCTGTCTCCTGGCAGTTTGGGCCAAAGGAGTCCCTCAAATCCCTGGGCCGCTTCTCCTGTACAGCTTCCCCCGTCCAGAACGCCACGGATTTCCAGAAGCTCTTCCAGCAGATGAAGGAAGCTCGTGGGATCTTCCTGGACCGGCGGGAAGATTGGGGCCGAAAAACTTTGTCCTATCACTTAGGCCCCATCCTCTACCTGGCCCCCACAGAGTACAAACCCAACGACGAAGACGGCGGAAACAACCTTCTTGTTTCCTTCGACCAGTTTTACGTCAACTTCTCCGGCTCCCTGGGACCCAAGAAGGTCTACAACGAGCCGACGTATCAGCGGGAAACACTGACCGACCTCTCCCAGCTCCAAGCCCTGGGCCTGGACACCAGCCAGTATGAGACGATGACCTGCACCACCGTCCTGGACTACTTACAGCGGGACACCGGTTACCGCCTCTATGAGGCCAACGGCGACCTGTACTTCGCCCACTTCGAGGTGCCGACCGGCACGCCCGACTATCTGATCCAGATGGCGGAGTACCAATACATTCCCTGACCCTCAAAACGGAGGTACTGTAATGGATGGATTCTTACACACCCTGCTCACCATGTCTCTCACCGCCGCCATTGCGGCGGGCGTGGTGATGCTTCTCCGCCTGCTGCTCAAGCGGGTCCCCCGCTGGATCACCTGCCTGCTCTGGGCGGTGGTGCTGCTGCGGATGGTCTGCCCCGGCGGGGTTTCCCTCCCCGTGAGCCTCATGCCGGAGACCGTTTCCAGCGGTGCTTACATTGAGCGGGTTTTGCCCCAGCAAACGCCAGCGGCAGAGGCGCAGGCAACTGTACCGACCCCCGCGACCACAACGCAAACACCCACGAGCAGAGAGACAACTACTGTCACCCCCGCCGCCCAGCAACCCACCGGGCCGGACCGCGACACGGTTTTGACCATCCTCTGGGCCGCCGGTGGCATCGCCTGCCTGGCTTGGGGCGCTGTCTCTTACCTGCGCTTGCGCCTGAGAATTGCAGACGCCATTCTCATCGAGAAAAACATCTATGAAACCGATCAGATCGACAGCCCCTTCGTCTGCGGCTTCTTCCGCCCCCGCATCTATCTTCCCGTTGGCCTAGCGGAACCCGACCGGCGCTATGTTCTGCTCCATGAGCAGGCTCACATCCGCCGCCGGGACTATCTGACGAAACCCTTGGCCTATGTCGCGCTCTGCTTCCACTGGTTCAATCCCGTTCTCTGGCTTTCTTACCACCTCTTCGGAAGAGACCTTGAGACTGCCACGGACCAGGCCGTGATCCGTTCCTTTGGGCGGACGGACACCGCAGGCTACGCCGCCGCGCTCCTGCACCTGGGCCACAAGCCCAGCTTCCCCCAGGCCATCCCTCTGGCCTTTGGGGAGGAGAACCCGAAGCATCGGATCCGCTCGGTGCTGTCGTATAAGAAACCGGCGTTCTGGGTCATTCTCATTGCCGTCGTGGCCTGCGTGGTGCTGGGCGTTCTGCTTCTGTCCAACCGGACCCAAGCCCAGGAGATCACCCTGGATGGGCAGACGGTGCGGCAGGCGTCGATGGTAGACGTTCTCTCCGTCGCAGATAACCGGGTCAGCTCGGACCTGCCCCTCACGGACCTGCCCCTTCTGGTTCCTCTGTCCGACGAGCTGGCGCGAGAGGTGACTGACCTCATCGACCAGGCCGAACAAGGCGAGGAAACCACCGTTTCCGATGCCGAGGACCTGCCCGACAAAACCATTGTGTTCTCCACGCCGAATGGGGACATCTACCAGCTGCGGAACGAGTCCGGCAGCTTCTCCCTCTGTCGCAATACCATAGACGGAGACTGCCACCGGAGAACGCTCACCTTCCAGGACCAACGCATTGAGACCTGGCTGGCCGACGCTGCGGCCTATGTCTCTGTCGGGCGGGCCGATGATCTGTATCAGCTCCACACCCCCTACGTCGGCAACAACGTCGCCGTGGCCAACGTCGTAGGATCGTTCCAGCTAAACGAGGTGCTTGGCCCATACACCATCGAGCTGCAAACCAGCCAGGAGCCGTATGGCATCATCCTGCATCTGGAGCAGGACCTGACCAGCGAGACGGCCCGGCGGTATCTGGAAGAAATGTCTTCTCTGATTTTAGCCCTCATCGACAACGCCGGGTATGTCGCTTATACCACCCCGTCTGAGCCGACGCCGCAGGATACCGGGGCGATCACGAAAGAGGCAAACCCCAAGATGAACCAGCCCGACCTGGAGACCTTCCGCCTGCTGTACGCCACCCACTTTACCCGCATGGAGCCGTATTACCCCGGCAAGCTCACCGGGGACTGCTACTCCGTGAAAGACCTGCTCTATTTCAACGCCACTCTGGTGGAGAAACCCCAGGCCACCGTAGCCGAGACCAAAGCCTACTATGAAAATTTCAAGCTGGTCTGGAGCGGCAGCACTCTGGCCGTGCGCTGGGCGGATGGGTCCGAACAGGGGCAGAGCGTCTATCGAGACACCACGCTGGAAGACGGCTCCCCCCTGCCGGAGATCCTGCGGACCCTCAGCGGCCAGCGCTTTGACATGTATGACGAAGAGACCTATGCCTGCTGGCGTTTTGTCAGCTTCAAGGCGAACGAAGACACCGGTTATCGCTGCTATCTAAAAGGTGAGAGCACCTATTTCGCCTACTACTCTCAGGGCCAGCTGGCCTACTTGGTCGAGGTGGAGCGAGGCATCGGATAACCAAGAGACGAGACAAGGAGGACCCTATGGAAGGATTCTGCTGCACCCTATTGAGCATGAGCCTGGCGGCCGCGCTGACGGCGCTGGGCGTGATGGTGGCCCGGTTGTTTCTCTATAAACTGCCGCGGGCGCTGATCTGCGGGCTGTGGCTGGTGGTGCTCTTCCGCATGGCCTGCCCGGTGAGCGTTTCCCTGCCGGTGGGCCTGGTGCCCCAGGGGGTGGCGGACGGGTCGATCGCCCAGTTCGTGCTGTCCTCCTCCCGCCCTTTGCCGAGCGGAGCGCAGGCCGCCCCGCCCACCGGCGGGACGCCGGAGGGGACGCAAACCGCGCCCGCCCCGGAAAGCTCCCCCAGCGAAACGGCCGTTGCGGAGACCCCCCACTGGCCTGTGATCGCCTTCGGCGTCTGGGCGGCGGGGGCGGCTGTGGCTGCGCTCTGGGGCGTGGTGACGTACTGCCGCCTGCGAAACCGCATTGACGACGCCGTGCTCCTCTCCGAGCATATTTACGAGACGGACCAGATCGACAGCCCCTTCGTCCTGGGCTTTTTCCGCCCGCGCATCTATCTCCCCGTGGGGCTGACAGAGCAGGAGCGGCGCTACGTCCTGCTCCATGAGCAGGCCCACATCCGCCGCTGGGACCACCGCTTCAAGCCCCTGGCCTATGTCCTGCTGTGCCTGCACTGGTTTGACCCCGTCCTCTGGATCGCCTACCGCCTGCTCTGCTTGGACATCGAGATGGCGACGGATCAGGCCGTCCTGCGCCGCCTGGATCACGAGGAACACACCAGCCCCACAGAATACGCCGCTGCCCTGCTCCATCTGAGCCGGGACCCGCGGGTCCCCAGCGCCGTCCCCCTCGCCTTTGGGGAGGAGGACGCGAAGGAGCGCATCATCTCCCTGCTCCGCTACCGCCGCCCGGTGATGGGGGTGCTGCTGGCCGCCGCGCTGGTCTGCCTGGTGCTGGGGGTGGGCTTTGCAGGCAACCACAGCACCGCCGCCCCCGCCCTGGGCCTGACCCGCATCACCCAGGGAACGCTGACCGGGGCAACCGGCCCCGTGGCCCTGACCGAGGACCAGCAGCGGGAAGTTGTCGAGCTTCTAGACCACACAAAGAAAAGCAGCTACACCCCCTGCGAAGACCCCGGAAGGCCGGAGGGGACGGTCAGTCTCTCCAATCAGGACGGCTCTGTCGAGTACCGTCTCCTGTTTCAGGGGACGGACCTGCCCCGGCTGGTCCAGGTCCGCAGCACCGGCGAAAGCATCACCTGCCGCAGCGCCGCCTTCTCCTATTCTGAAGCCGGGGACTTTTTGGGTGGGGACCGGAAAAATCTCATCCAGAAATGGAGCGCCTGGTGCTACGAGGCAGATGTCTGCGCCTTTCCTGACCGGGCCGGTCAAATCTACGCCGCCCGCGTCTCCGATGCCGCAGACCCCGCCGCCTGCGAAGCCCTTTTAAAAACAATGGACCTGGAACGCACCCTCGGCCCATATACTGTCACCAGCCAGCCGGAGGGGCAGGGCTGCAATATCGTCCTCGCCCTCACCAGGCAGCCCCCGGACGCCGCCGCCCGCGAGCGGACCAACCGCTGGCTGACCCTCCAGGGCAGCTTCTTCCTCGCTCTGGCCCAGAACGCCACCCACTTCTCCTGGTACTACCCCGACGGCGCCGGCAAGCAGGCCGAGCCCCTCCGGGGCTGGGAACCGGAGAACGTGACGCAGGATATTTTCTTCGAGCTGTACTCCCACCGTGACCTCTGGTGGTGGGATGCCCTGTGCCTGAACACCAGCTGCTTCTACTATCTGAACTGGGAGTATCAAGTCGAGGTCCATCACCCTGGCTACGCCATCGCGGAAATTCTCTACAACGGAAGGCCCGATCTCCTGGACCAGGACTGCGCTTCGTTCTACTTCCTGCCCACAGCGCAGGGTGAGTCGTTCCAGGAGGGGTCGTATGGTTACGGCACAGACATCCAATACCAGCCCCTCCAAGACCTGACCTGTCCCGACCCGGAGGACCCCACCCGCGACCTCTTGGCTGACCGTGGCATCCGGGAAGGCTACGCTGTGTGCGATGAGCGGGAGGGGACCCTGCGGGATTCGGGGGACTACTTGTATATAGGGCAGGATGGCCTGTATTACGCAAACAGCATTTCGGATGAGACGGGGCAGAGGGAGCTGCGTTATCTCTTCCGGCTGCGGGAGACGGAGGTGGGGTTTGGGTGGGTGACGGCACCGGGGATGGGGTCTTAGGTAGTACCTTAGTGCACGACCGATTCCGTGCGCGACGTAGCCCTCATCCGACCCGGCTCTAGCCGGCCCACCTTCCCCCTCGGGGAAGGCTTTGGGTGGTGCCGTTGCCATAGAAAGGTATTACTTTTCAAGTTTGTACCGCGTCCCGAGAGCCTTCCCCGAGGGGGAAGGTGGACGCGAAGCGGACGAATGAGGGCTACCTACCGCAACTGAGCCGTAGTGTACCAACCCACCACCGCCCCCCATGGAACCAGTCATAAAATCATTTGGCGCAGCCAAACTCCATGAGTCACCTGCCGCAAGCACTCCGCAGTGTACGAAAGCAACACCGCACGATGCGCACCCCACCAATCCAATCCGCCGCCTCCGGCGGCCACCATCAAGGAGGTCCCCCATGACCAAACACCCGCTTCTCTTCGTTGCCCTGCTGAGCCTCCTCTCCGTCGTTGCCGCCCTCATCATCCTCCACTTCAGCCCCGGCGAGCAGGGCGGCCAGCTGGAGGGCGTCGCCATCACTCAAGTTTCTGTTCTGGAGGAGGACGGCGGGGAGATCCCCCTCTCAGATAGCCTGAGCCGCCGCCTGGTCACGCTGCTGCGGCAGTATGATCGGCTCTCCTACTCTGCCCTCCCCAGCTACACCCCCCAGCCCGGCGACCTGCTGCTCACCGGCCCGAATCACGGGACCTGCTTCTACCTCACCGCAGACGCTCCCCCGACCCTGGTGCGGGTCAACCACGACGGCTATTCCGCCGCCGCCAAGCGGTCTGCCGACGGTGCCTCCCTGGGGGCGGACCCGGCCTACGCCCAGTGGCGGCAGGACTTGGCCGCCTATCTAAGCCCCTGAATTTCCCCACAAAAATCCCCCTGCTCGGCGTGAGCAGGGGGATTTTCGTCTCGGTATGTATGAAGTTCAGCGGAACTGCCCCGTCTTGGGCAGCACACTCTCCCGTTTGGCCTCTTTGCGGGCATACGAGGTGGGGGTGCGGCGGTAGTGGATGCTGTTGTCCTCCACATAGGCTTCCAGATAGCCCAAGCCCCGGAGATAGTTCAGGTAGGACAGGCTGGACGACTCGAAGTAGGAGACATCCGAGAGCTTCGTCGCCGTAATATGATAGGTCCGGCAAATGTCCGACGTCAGCTTTTTGGGGTCCGTGGGCTGGTCGATGAGGTCCAGCAGGTCCAGCATCCGCTCGGCAAAAAAGCGGGCCTCCATGTCAACGAGGGGAAGGATCTCATCGTAGACGCCAAAATGCGCCACGATGAATTTATCCGCCGGTTCCGACCGCATCTTCCGCATGGAGTCCAGATAATCCCGCACACGGAAGGCGAAGGGGAATTTCGAGTGGTGCAGGGTCCGCCCCGTCATCATGGCGTCGCCTAAGTAGAGCACGTTGTCCGCCGTCCGAGTGCAGATGTGATCGACCGTGTGGCCGGGGGTGTGGACGATGTCAAACTCCGCGCCGCAGAACGTGATGTGATCCTCGGTGGGCAAAATGATCCGATCGGCCAGGCAAGGGGTCCCCTTCACGGCGTCCCAGCTCTCCAAGTCCTCCGGCGGGAGCAGGTAGCTCGTCACGTTCAGGCCCAGATAAGACATCTGGTGCCCCGCCTCGCCCAAGCTCATGGCCAGCTTGGCCCCGTATTTCTCTTTCAGATAGGCCACGTTGCCCATGTGGTCGATGTGCGCGTGGCTGCAGATCACGCCCACCGGCTCCAGGCCGTAGTTCGTCAGGGCCTCCTGCAGCTCCTCCCGCTGCTCGACCAGGCCTGTGTCCAGCAGGATGCACTTGTGCGCATCCAGACGATACACCGGGATCAGCTCCCAGCTTTTCAGCACCCAGGTGTTGTCCTTTACTTGTTCCAGTTCCATATATCTTCCCTCCTGACAGGCCGGTTGTCACAAAACCACCCCGTCGGCGGCAGCTTGACCAAAGGCCGGTCGCCGGGGACGGAGACTTTGCGATAGACCAGCGTATTTTCCTGGATTTCCAGGGCAAGCCAGCCCTGGTCCGTCAAATAGTTGAGGTAATTCTGGCTGGCCTGTTCAAAATAGGCCAGCGACCGGGGGCTTTTGGGCCGCGCCCGGTCGTGTGCGCAGATGGCCTGCGTCAGCAGCTTGGGCGTGGTCACTTCGTCGATGCGGTCCAAGAGGTCCAGCATCCGCTGCCGGAAAAAGCGCAGCTCCAGGTCAATGAACGGCAGGATCTCTTGATAGATCCCCTTGTGGGCTACAATATACTCCGCCGCCTTGACCTCCCGGAGCTTCACCAGCGTATCCAGATACTCTCCAACGGAGATGGCATAGGGAAATTTGGCGTGGTGCAGGATGCGCCCCGTCATCATGGCGTCGGCCAGATACAGCACGTCGTCCGGGGTCCGCACGCTGATGTGGTCGATGGTGTGCCCCGGCGTGGGCAGGATTTCAAACTTCGCCCCGCCGATCTCGATCTCCCGCTCCCCCGGCAATAAAATGCGGTCCGGGAGACAGGGGGCGGTGCCCAGCTCCGGGTACTGCCCAAAGGCTCCCATGTTGAAGTTATAGTATTGCAGCTGGATGCCCAGGGGCGACATGATCTGCGCCGCCTCGCCCAGGCTCATAATGACCTGCGTTCCCCGCGTTTTCTGGAAATAGGCGTTGCTGCCCATGTGGTCCATGTGGGCGTGGCTGCACAGGATCGCAACCGGGTCCAGCCCCGCCGCGTCCAGCGCGGCCTCCAGCTCGTCCCGCTGGTCCCAGGTGCCGGTGTCCAGCAGAACGCAGTGGTGGGCATCGAGCTTGTAAAGGGGGATCAGCTCCCAGCTGTCCAGGACCCAGGTGTTTCCTTTTACTTGCCGCAGTTCCATGCTACCCTCCTCGCGTTACACGCGACGGTCTTTTGTGATCCACAAGCTCCCCAACACAGTCTCTCCATCGTACAGCACCGCCAGCTGCCCCGGTGTGGGGGCGCGGGCGGGGGTCTTCAGCTCCAGGCGTCCCCCGCTGCCCTCCCGGTAAAACACAGCCGGCGTCTCCGTCTTTGAATGGCGCAGGCGGACCGTCACCTCGGCTCTCTCTTCCAGGGGTGCCAGGCGGTTCAGCGCCTCCCCCCAGACGGTATCGGCCATGAGGTCGGTCCCATCGGACAAGACCACCTGGTTTTCCGCCGGCCGGATGGCCGAAACGAAGAGCCGGTGCGCCGCCGGGATGCCCAGCCCCCGCCGCTGGCCGATGGTGTAGTGGTGGATGCCCAGGTGTCGGCCCAGGACGTTCCCGTCCCGGTCCACAAAGTCCCCCGGCGGGGGGACCTGCCCGCGCTGGTCCAGCCAGGCGGCGTAATCCCCCTGGGGGATGAAGCAGATCTCCATGCTGTCCGGTTTGTCCGCCACGGGGATGCCATACCCCCGCGCCAGCTCCCGGACCTGGGTCTTCTCATAGCCCCCAATGGGAAAGAGGAGGCGGCCCAGCCACTGTCTGGGCAGGCGGGCCAGCATATACGCCTGGTCGTTGGTGTGCGCCCCCCGGCAGAGGGCGGGGCCATATTCCGTCTGTCGGATGCGGGCATAGTGCCCCGTGGCGACGAACTGCGCCCCCACTTCCTCCGCCCGCCGGAACAGGGCGGGGAATTTCACCGTGGGGTTGCACCGGGCGCAGGGCAGGGGCGTCCGCCCGGCCAGATAGTCCCGCTGAAACGGGGCCATGACTTCCGTCTCCAGCTCCTGCCGGATGTCCCCGGCGGAGAAGGGGATGCCGATGCTCTCCGCCACCTCTGCGGCGGCCTCCCGGCCCCCTAAGCCGATGTCCAGCCAGTGGCCGTAGACGGTGTATCCCTCCTCCACCAGCAGGCGGGCCGCCACGGCGGAATCGACCCCGCCGGACAGGCCCAGCACGACAGTTTTAGCCACCCTGCACCGCCCCTTTGGGCCGGACCGACGGGGCCCCATGCTGCTCGATGAGCGCAAGCTGATCGGTGTCGATGAGATACTCCAAATAGGGGCGGATGTACCGCTCCAAATGCAGCCCACGGGCGGGGTGGCCCACGGGCAGATCAAAGGCCGTCACCACGGCGGCGTAAAACTCGCTGTACGTCATGGGGCCTTTCACCAGGTCCGCGCAGGCCGCCAGCTGGCAGTGAACGCGGTCGATGTTGGCCTGGGCCAGGTCCGCCACGGAGCCGTAACGCAGGCCCTTGTGGCAGAAGATGTAGGCGTCGCAGTCCAGCTCGCCCACGACCTGCTTGCTCTTCAGATCGTCGGCCAGGTCAAAGGCAAAGGGGACCATGGCCTCGGCCAGCACGTCCTCGGTCATCAGGGTGTCCCCGGCAAAGCAGACGTTGTCAGGTGTGATAAAACACACATGGTCCGGCGAATGGCCGGGGGTGCGGATCACCTTCAGCTCTGCGCCGCACAACTCTACCGTATCCTCGTCCAAGCCGATCACCCGGTCCACCGGGCAGACCAGATGCTGCAAGCGGGGGATGGTGCGGATCATCCCCATGGTGAAGTTGAAGAGATGGTTTTTCAGGCTCTCTTCGTTCCGCACGATGTCCGCCTCCAGCTGCGGCAGGCAGACAGCCGCCCCATAGGTTTCTTGGAAATACCGGGAGCTTTCATGGTGGTCATAGTGCATGTGGGTGCAGGCCACCCCCACAGGGGTCCAGCCCACCTCTTTTAAGGCCGTCTCGATGGGTGCAATGAGCTTCCAGCTGCCGGGGTCCAGCAGGAGGCAGCGGGTGTCGTCGAGCTGGTACACGCCAACAAGCTGTGGGCCGTCCAGCACCCAGGTCTTGCCTTTCACGTTCGTCAGTTTCATCTTGGCTTATCCCTCCTGTAAGGCGATCATCAGGGCGGCAATGTCCGCCGGGGAGACCCCGGAGATGCGGGCCGCCTGCCCCAGGCTTCTGGGCCGGATGGCGGTGAGCTTCTGCCGGGCCTCCAGCCGCAGGCCTGCCAGGGTCTCGTAGTTGATCTCCTCCGGCAGGAGCTTGCCCTCCAACCGGCGCATTTCCTCCACCTGCCGCTGCTGGCGGGCGATGTAGCCCGCGTATTTCAAGGAGATCTCCACCTGTTCCGCCACCTGTGGGGACAGCGCCGGGCGGCCGGTGTCCAGCGGCGCCAGGTCTGCATAGGTGATCTTGGGTCGGCGGATCAGATCGGACAGGCGCACGCTGTTCTTCGCCAGTGGCTCTCCCTTGGCCTCCAGGAGCGCGTTGAGGGCGGGGCTCACGGGCAGGCCGGTGTGTTCCAACCGATCCACCTCCCGCTTGACCTGCCGGTACTTTTCCTGCACGGCGTCATAGCGCTGCTGGGAAATGAGGCCGATCTCATAGCCGATGGGCGTCAGCCGCTCGTCGGCGTTGTCCTGGCGGCAGAGCAGGCGGTACTCCGTCCGGGAGGTCATCATGCGGTAGGGCTCGTTGGTCCCCTTCGTCACCAGGTCGTCGATGAGGACGCCGATGTAGCCCTGGCTGCGGTCTAAGATCATGGGGGCCTTGCCCAGCAGCTTCCGGGCGGCGTTCACCCCCGCCACGAAGCCCTGCACAGCGGCCTCCTCATAGCCGGAGGAGCCGTTGAACTGCCCCGCGCCGTACAGCCCGGCCACTTTTTTGTGTTCCAAAGTAGGCAGAAGTTCGGTGGGGTCCACGCAGTCATATTCAATGGCGTAGGCCGGGCGGGTCATCACCGCCTGCTCCAACCCCGGCAGGGTGCGGAGCATGGCCACCTGCACGTCCTCCGGCAGGGAGGACGAAAAGCCCTGGACATAAATCTCTTCGGTGTCTAAGCCCATCGGCTCCAAGAAAAGCTGGTGCCGGGGCTTGTCCGCAAAGCGGACGACCTTATCCTCGATGGAGGGACAGTACCGCGGCCCCACCCCCTGGATGATACCGGAGAAGAGGGGGGAGCGGTCCAGATTGGCCCGGATGATCTCGTGGGTTTTCTCGTTGGTGTAGGTGATGTAACAGCACACCCGGTTGGCCCCCGGCTTCTGGCTGGCAAAGGAGAAGGGGACGGCGTCCTCGTCCCCCTCCTGCCGTTCCAGCTGGGAGAAGTCGATGGACCGGGCGTTGACGCGGGGGGGCGTGCCCGTCTTGAACCGGCGCAGGGTCAGGCCCGCGTCCAGTAAGCTCTGGGTCAGCTCGTCTGCGCCGAACATCCCGTCCGGGCCGCTGTGCTTGGTGACCGAGCCGATGATGGTCTTGCCGCCCAGATACGTCCCGGAGCAGAGAATGACGGCGTCGGCCCAATAGACCGCCCCGGTGTTCGTCTGCACGCCGGTGACATGGCCGTTCTCGGTCAAGAGCTTCGTGACCTCCGCCTGCTTGACCCACAGGTTTTCCTGGCGCTCCAGGGTCGCTTTCATGACCTTCTGGTACTCCCGCCGGTCGGCCTGCGCCCGGAGAGAGTGGACGGCGGGGCCTTTGCCCCGGTTCAGGATGCGGTACTGGATGCAAGCCTGGTCGGCCGCCTTGCCCATTTCGCCGCCCAGGGCGTCCAGCTCCCGGACCAAATGGCCCTTGCCGGTGCCGCCGATGGCGGGGTTACAGGGCATGTTGCCCACAGCGTCCAGATTGATGGTAAAGCACAGGGTCGAAAGCCCCAGCCGGGCGCAGGCCAGGGCCGCTTCGATCCCGGCGTGCCCCGCGCCGACCACTGCCACCCGGCAGCGGCCCGCTTCATAGGCCGTCGGCCCAAGGTTCCGTTCGTCCATCACAGTCTCCTTTCAAGGGGTCAAGGGATCAGAGCAGCATTTCCACGAGGAAGACCACCACGCACCCGGCAGCGGCCACAAAGAACAAATTTCCGCTGAACCAGGCGACCAAAACGCCCACGATCAGCGCCGCCAGACCGGACCATACGCTGTCCGTGGCGTGCAGGATGGCGGGGAAAGTCATGGCTGCCAGGGTCACATAGGGCACATAGTAGAGGAAGGAGCGCAGAAAGCGGTTCTTGATCTCCCGGCGGATGAGGGTCAGAGGCAGGACGCGGATGAGGTACGTCACCACCGCCACCACCAGAATATAAATATAGTTGTTATGGGTCACGGGGTCTCCTCCTCTCCGGGTTCTTCGTCCTTCACCGGGAACAGCAGCGCCGCCCCGGCGGAGAGGACGACCGTCAAAAGGATGAGCTTCGTGCCCGAAGCGATCCCGGCAAAAATCGGCAGGCTCTCCAGCAGGAAGCTGGCGGCCATGGACGCTACCACCACGCCCAAGATCAGCTTGCTCTTCCGGGCGGCGGGGATGATGACCGCCAGGAACATGCCGTACAGGCCCACGCTCAGGGCGCTGACCACGTTGGCCGGCAGGATATTCCCCACCGTCGTCCCCAAAAAAGTCCCCAGCGACCAGCCGGGGATGGCGATGCTCATCATACCAAAATAGTACCAGGGGCTGACTTCCTCCGGCTCGGCAATGGCCATGCCAAACATCTCATCCGTCACGGCAAAGCCCACCGTGAGGCGCTGCCACAGCTTGGTCTTGGGGGAGAGCTTCTGGCTCAAGGAGCAGGACATGAGCAGGTAACGGGCGTTGGTCACCAGCTCTAAGATGGCCATTTCCAAATATCCGCCCTGGGCGGCCATGAGGGTAAAGGCGGCGTATTGGCCCGCCGAGGCGTTGACCAAAAAGCTGGTCAGGGTCGCCTGAACGGCCGACAATCCGGCGTTTCGTGCGGTGATGCCCATGGTAAAGGCCACCGCCAAATAGCCCAGGGAAATGGGAACGCCCACCCGAAGCCCTCTGGTGTATTGCTTTCGTTTCATAGGTTCTCTCTGTTCATCTCATTCCAAAATTACGCAAATCATTTTTATTCTAATTTTATTCTAACACGACCACCGGCACATCCGGGCGGTTGAAGAGCCGGAAAGCCGGAAACTGGTTGCCCAGGCCGCGGGAGGCGACCAGCTGGCCGTAGGGCAGGTCGTAGAGACCCGCCGTGTAGCTGGGGAAAAATTCTCGGTGCGGCCCGATGAGGCCGTCCGTCCCCGGCAGGCGGATGAGTCCCCCGTGGGCGTGGCCGCAGAGGGTCAGGTCGATGTGGGCATCGACATATTCCTCGATGCGGGTGTTTCTGTGGCTGAGCAGGATCTTGTAAACGTCCCCTTGCTCCTGCCGCACCTCTTCGGACAGCTCTGCGATGGTCTTCTGGTCGGCGTAGCCATTGCTGTCCTCCGCGCCTAACAGGGCGATCTTGTCCCCGCCCCGCTCCAGCATCACATAGGTGTTGGAGAGGACGTGGACGCCGTTTTCTTCCAGCAGCGGTTCCAGCTCCTGAACTGCATGGGCAGCCCACTCGTGGTTGCCGGTGACGTAATAGGTCGGGGCCACGCCGGCCAGGCCGCTGGCCACGGCGGGGATCATGGCAAGCTGGCTCTTTTCGTGCAGAATATCGCCCACGATGGCGATGAGATCCGGGTGCAGGTCTTTGACGTATTGGATGAGCTTCTCGTTTCCCGCGCCAAACTCCTTCGCATGCAGGTCGGAGATGAGAACGATGCGGTAGCCCGCGAACCCGTCCGGGGCCGAAGCGATCTCAATTTCTTCGCTGCTCAGCCCGTTCTGCTGCCACCAGAACCACCCCGTCAGGGCGGCAACCACCAGCACGAAAGCCAGAAATCGGGTCAGACAGCCGGACCGGCGCCGCCGACGCCGCCTCCGGGATCTCTCCGGCGGGGCGCCGATCCGCTGCTGCCAGTCAGCGTCTTTAATCATGGTCGATATAGAAGGGCTTCATCAGGCTCTTC
Source organism: Clostridiales bacterium (assembly GCA_004556345.1). Taxonomy (GTDB): domain Bacteria; phylum Bacillota; class Clostridia; order Oscillospirales; family Oscillospiraceae; genus Evtepia. The sequence goes on from SFHQ01000002.1 coordinate 86,938, forward strand.
TGCTCGGTGGAGTCTTTCTGCCGGTTGGCCGGCGGCTCGACCCTGGGGGGGATGCGGTTCCGGCCCCGGTTGGACCGGGCGGGGTTGCGGTCCAGGGGAGACCCGGCCTTTTTCATCGGAACGGGTGCCCCCTTCTTGGGCAGGTCCCGCCGCTTGGGGGCCTGGGCCGTCTGTTCGGGGTGGATGGTCTTCACCGCCTTGGTCGGCTCCTGGGCCTGGGTCTTGGCACTGCGGTTCTTGCTCCGCCGGTCGTTTCGATTTCGGCCGTTCCGCTCGGCGTTGTCGTTCTGGCCTTGGGCTTGGTGCCGCTGTTTGGTGCCGTGGCTGTGGGTCCGGTCGTTCTGGGTTTTATGGTGGGGCTTATAATAATGATAGACAGGCTTCGCCGCCAGCAGGCGGGCGGTGGCGTCCATGATGACCTCCCCCTCCAGCGGGTCCCGGTGGGGCGCGTAAGATGCCTCTTCCGCGTCCGTAGGCTGGGCGGCTAAGAAGTCGGACAGGCTGCCCAGATTTTGCTTCCCGTGGGGGAAGGTCCGGCGGGTCTTTTCCGGCTTGGGGGCGGGCTGGACCTGCTGCTGTGCTTCTGGCGCAGCGGCTTCGGTGCGATGCTTGCCCCGGCGGCGTTTCCGGCTCTTGGATTCATCGGCAGGCGCTTCGGAGGCCGCAGCCTGCTGGGCTTTCTCGGCCTGCTCCGCTTCCTTCGCCGCTTTCTGGGCGGCTTTTTCGGCGGCGGCCTGCTTGCGGGCGGCGTTCTTTTCGCGGGCGGCCTGACGGGCTTCCGCGTCTTCGGGATACACCAAACGGCCCTTGCTGTCTTTCTTCGGGGCCTCGAAGACCTGCATGGGGTAGTCGTGCTCCCGGCGGGGGATGGGCTTTTTCAGCAGCTTCTCAATGTCTTTGAGCATAGGCAGCTCGCCATAATCGCAGAAGGAGATGGCCGTGCCCCCCTTCCCTGCGCGGCCCGTCCGGCCGATCCTATGGATATAGGTTTCGGGGACCTCGGAGAGGTTGTAGTTGAAGACATAGGACAGGTCCTCGATGTCCAGGCCACGGGCAGCGATGTCCGTGGCGACCAGGACCCGCAGCTCCCCGGACTTGAACTTCCGCAGGCTCTCCTGCCGGGCAGTCTGGGACTTGTTGCCGTGGATGGCGGCAGCGGTGACGCCCTTGCGGGTCAGGTCCCTGGCCACTTTGTCCGCGCCGTGCTTGGTGCGGGTAAAGACCAGGGCGCTGCTCACGTTCTCCTGATGTAGGATCTCCAGCAGCAGGTCCGTCTTGTTCTTCCGGTCTACCAGGCAGACCTCCTGGCGGATCACTTCCACAGGGGTGGAGATGGGGGCCGCGGCGACCTTCACCGGGTCATGGAGCAGCGTGTCCACCAGGTCCAAAATCTCCGGCGGCAGGGTGGCAGAGAAAAACATGGTCTGCTTCTTCTCCGGCAGGAGCTTGATGACCTTGCGGACATCGTGGATAAAGCCCATATCCAGCATCCGGTCGGCCTCGTCCAGGACGAAGATCTCCACCTGCGATAGGTCCAAAAGCCCCTGCCCGGCTAAGTCTAACAGGCGGCCGGGGGTGGCGGTGAGGATATCCACGCCCCGCTTGAGCTTCTCGACTTGGGGGGCTTGGCCCACGCCGCCGAAGATGACGGCTTCGGTCAGGGGCAGGTGCTTGCCGTAGGCGTGGAGGTTGTCGTCGATCTGGATGGCCAGCTCTCTCGTGGGGGTGAGGATGAGGGCGCGGATGGGTTTGCCGTGGCCTTGTGCGGCCAGGCGCTGCAAGATGGGCACGCCGAAGGCACAGGTCTTGCCCGTGCCGGTCTGGGCGCTGCCCAGGACATCCCGCCCGGCGATACCGGCGGGGATGGCCTTTTCCTGGATCACGGTGGGCGTCTCATAGCCGTACTCGGCCAGAGCGGTTTGAATGGGCGCCGCGATCCCAAGGGATGCAAAGGTTGTCATAAAACGAATAGCTTCCTTTCCTGCGCCCCCTTTCCGCTGGGGGGCGCGTTGGGATTTCAGGGTTCCTCTTCGAGGAAATAGGTGGCTTCCATGTCAGCCACAGACAGGGCGAAGGCCAGAGGATACTTGGCAAAGGCTTTGCCGACCAGGCGGCTGTCTTCCGTCCCGGAAAAGCCCATGTGCCAGCGGATGGCCATGGCCTCTTCTCTCGTCAGCCGGACGAAGCCGTTGACCACATAGACGGATTTCTCCCCATGGCCATAGGGCAGGGGGTCTTCATATTGATACGTGGGGACCTTGGTCCACTTGCCGTCCTCCCCCTTCACGTTGCGGGTGGAGGGCTTGTAGCAGCCGATCTTGCACACGTCATGCAGCAGAGACACCAGGGCGATGGACTCCTGGCTGTATTCCAGCCCATACAGGTCCGTGACCCGCTCGCGGGCCAGGTAGTCCGCCAGGCAGTAGTAGACGTTCAGGCTGTGCTCACACAGGCCGCCGGCGTAAGCCCCGTGGTACCGGGCGGACGCCGGGGCGGTGAAAAAGTCGCATTTGTTGGTCAGGTAATCCAGCAGGGCCTCTGCCCCGTCCCGGTGGATGTGCTCCTGAAACAGTTCGATAAATTCTTCCTTGGCCGACATGGCTGCAAGACCTCCTCTGACGGATGGGCGGCGGTCTGCCGCGCCCGAATACTTTATTTTAGCACAATCCAGGGGGATTTTCACGGCTTTTTGCCGCTCCCCAGAAAAAAGGGCACCTGGCACAAATCTGGCCAGGCAGAAGCCGTGTTTTCGTTTCACTTTTCTCAGGCCAGACACAGCAAAGGCCGAGGACACGACGCCCCCGGCCTCTTTTTACAACACAAAGCAAACTCCTTGCGAACTTTGTCAAACGGATTATTTGTTAAATAAGTTACTGTGGGTCCCAGTACGAGCCAAGGTCAAAATCAGGATGTTGTCTTCTAATTTGTAGATCAGTAGCCAATCTGGTAGTATGTGACATTCCCGGTAGCCATTCCAATTTCCGCTGAGCGCGTGATCCCGGTTCTTTTCTGGCAGGGATTCTCCCAACGCCAATTTTGCGATGATGTCTTCCAAGAGAGAAATATCAAGGCCTCGTTTCATAGCCAGCTTGTAGTCTTTTTTAAATTGCGAGGTGGGCTTGACAGTATATTTTGATGCTCTCATTTCTTGAGATCCGCGAAGAGTTCGTCCAGATCCGTATAACCTTTTACGGACGGGTCTCTGGCGATCCGCTCTGCTTCCAGCATGGCGGCTATCGTCTCTTGATTGGGTTGCTCCATTTTGATGGCAAAGGGGATCCCACCCTCCCGCAGAGACTGACGAACAAAAATATTAAAGGCTGTGGAAAGATTCATGCCGAGTTCAGAAAACAAGGCATCTGCTTGCGCTTTGAGGTCAGCGTCCATTCGGATGCTGATGTTTGTCGTTGTTCCAGCCATAGTATCAACTCCTTCTTGCTGGCATGTGCTGGCATGTATAGTATACGCTGTTTGCACGAAAAATACAATATATTACACGAAATAAACCAGCGGAGGCAACACGCGCCTCCGCTGGTACAGTCGATCTTGATTCGGTTTTCATAGGGTAGATGGGAACAAACTTGCTCCGGTCTGCCTCACGCAAACAGAGCCGGGAAAAGCAGGAACAGGGAGATGATGCCGATGGCCAGGTTGCACACGCCGGCCAGCTTGGTCAGGGCGGGCTTCTCGGTGTACCAGGCGGGGATGAGGGTGATCAGCAGCAGGTCGATCACCACCAGGTCCACGCCCAGGGGCCAGATGAGGCCGTCCTGGAAGGCACGGATGGTAAAGCCGATGACCAGGATGAGGGCGGTCAGGAAGAAGTGGGCCATGACCTTCTTGTCGCCGCCCTTTAAGAAGAAGAAGCCAACCAAGATCCAGAACAGGCCGAAGAAGCTGAAGACGGTGCCGAGATAGATGCTGTGGTCACCGCCGACAGAGAACAGGTACATACACACGCCGGTGAAGAGCTGGGTAAAGCCACCGAAGAAAACGGCGATGTAGCCCAGGCTGCGGGTGAGCTTGGCGTGGTCAGCGCCCTTGACGCCGACGCCCACCTGCTCCAGGCCGAAGCAGATGACGGTGGCAAACAGACCAAACAGGCCGATGGCTTCCGGGTTCACAGGTAACATAATAAAAATCCTCCTTGTATGAAATGGGTATAAAACCGATCAACTGCCCCAAGGGTACCTAAAACCCGAAAAAAAATCAACCTATTGTCTATATACAAAATGATTAAAAACATTTCTTCACGGACGCGACGCCCTTCCTGCATCATAAGCTAGGAAAGGGCAATTTCTTGCATCTCGACGCTTTTCCTGCACTTTTTTCCTATATTTTCCCAAATTTTATCTTCATTCGCAGAGTTTTATGCATTTATTGTGCATTTTCACGGGAAACTACCTGCAAAGCGCCTCCTTTCTGCCGGTTCCTCCAAAGAAAAGAGATTTTGTCAAGGTAGACAGTTCTGAGGGTCCAGCCGTTCCCCCTGCCAAAGGACCTCAAAATGGCAGTGGGGGCCGGTGGAGCGGCCCGTTGAACCGACCAAGGCAATGGTCTGCCCCTGCGCCACCCAGTCCCCCACCGCCGCCTGAAGCTCCGAGCAGTGGGCGTAATAAGTGACGCAGCCGTTGCCGTGGTCGATCTGGATGAGGTTGCCATAGGAGCCTTTTTCGCCGGACCAGATGACTTGTCCCCCGGCCGCCGCCGCGATGGGCGTCCCCAGGGGAACGGCGATGTCCAAGCCCCGGTGGAAGTCTTCCCCACCGAAGATGGTCCGGGGGCCGAAAGGGGACGTGATGCGCCCGGTGACGGGCCAGATCAAAGCATCGGCAGGCGGCGTGTCTTCCTGCGGCTCTGTTGGGGCCGGTTCGGGCGGGGTCTCCGCCGGTTCTGTTGGCTCCGCCGCCGTCGTTTGGATACCTGGGGACTCCGCCCCCGTCAGCTGCCGGGTGGGCTGGGCTGCGGGGGTGATCGCCTGCTCCCGGACCAGGTCCTGGGAGGAGACGGCGTAGCACAGCGTCCCGGAGGAGAGCAGCAGCGCCGCCGCCACAGACAGGGCTGCCAGGGCCAGGCACAGCTTGGCCGTTCTCGCTTGGCCGCGCCAGAGCTGCCAAGCGGATCTCATTCGTTGTTTCACAGATTGCTCCTTTCTGTTATCCGGGTTGGGCCCAACCAAAAAGTAACAAACCGGTTACAAGTATGATGATACGAGCTTGCGCTCCCCCCGTCAAGAGGTGTAAAGCAAGACCTTTTGCCGCCTTTTGCCCCTCCCGGCGGAAGGGCGTCGAGGCCCCCTGTGAAAACGCCGGTCCACCCGGCAGCGGGGGGAGAAAATTTCTCCTCGCAAGACTCTTTACAGAGGGTATTTTTCAGCGTATAATAGCGGAGATATACTATACAGAACGTAACGTCCCTCCGGTCCACCCGGCGGGACGGCAGGAGGAATCGTATGTACGCACGCTTTGCCCGGACCCTGTCCCAGCTGCGCCATGAAAAAGGCGTCAGCCAACGCGAGGCCGCCCAAGCGCTGGAGGTCTCCCAGGCGCTGCTGTCCCACTATGAAAACGGCATCCGGGAGCCGGGCCTGGCCTTTGTGGTCCGGGCCTGTGACTATTACCAAGTATCCGCCGACTATCTGTTGGGTCGCCTGACTGACCGTGGCACCGGCCAGGGCGCCAGCCAGGGGCCGGACCCCGCCGTGATGCTCACCGCCGCGGACCTGCTCACCCAGCTCTGCCTGGACCTCTGCCACCGCCATCCGGAGACTGCCCTGCTCTTCCGGACCCTGGCCGACCAGCTGGGGCGAGAGGTCGCCGGGGAGCGGAAGAACCATAAGACCTAAGCGATTTCATGGTGTTTGGCTTCGCCAAACGCCACCCCCACCAAGGAGGATAAAAATACTATGACCGACCAATCCAAGATCCGCAATTTCTCCATCATCGCCCACATCGACCACGGCAAGTCCACCCTGGCCGACCGGTTGCTGGAGCTTTGCCACGCCGTGCCGGAGCGGGAGATGGAAAACCAGCTGCTGGACAACATGGACTTAGAGCGCGAGCGCGGCATCACCATCAAGGCCCGCGCCGTCACCATCCAGTACGACGCTCTGGACGGCGAGACCTACACCCTGAACCTCATCGACACGCCGGGCCACGTGGACTTTAACTACGAGGTCTCCCGCTCCCTGGCCGCCTGCGAGGGGGCCATTCTCGTGGTCGACGCCTCCCAGGGCGTGGAGGCCCAGACCCTGGCCAACACCTATCTGGCCATGGAGCATGATCTCGAAATTCGCCCCGTCATCAACAAGATCGACCTCCCCGCCGCCAACCCCGCCCTGGCCAAGGAAGAGGTGGAGAACGTCATCGGCCTGGAGGCCGCCAACGCGCCCGAAATTTCCGCCAAGATGGGCACCAATATTCAGGCCGTCCTGGAGGACGTGGTGCATCACGTCCCCGCCCCCACCGGCGATCCCAAGGCCCCCTTCAAGGCCCTGATCTTCGACAGCCAGTATGACGCCTACCGCGGTGTCGTCGTCTACTTCCGCGTTATGGAAGGCACGCTGACCCTGGACAAGGCCGTGAAGATGATGGCCTCCGGCGCCCAGTACAGCCTGGTGGAGATCGGCCATCTGCTGCCCACCAAGCTGGAGCCTTGCAAGAGCCTCTCCGCCGGCGAGGTCGGCTATCTCACCGCCTCCATCAAGAACGTCAAGGACACCCAGGTGGGCGACACCATCACCACCGTGGAAAACCCCGCTGACGAGCCCCTGCCCGGCTATCGCCCCGCCCGGAGCATGGTCTACTGCGGCATTTACACCGAAGACGGCTCCAAGTACCCCGACCTGCGGGATGCCCTGGAAAAGCTCCAGCTCAACGACGCCTCCCTGTCCTTCGAGCCGGAGACCTCCGCCGCCCTGGGCTTCGGCTTCCGCTGCGGCTTTTTGGGGATGCTCCACATGGAGATCATTCAGGAGCGCTTGGAGCGGGAGTTCGACCTGGACCTCATCACCACCCTGCCCAACGTCATTTATGAAGTGACCAAGACCGACGGCACGGAGGTCCGCGTGGACAACCCCCACAACTACCCCGATCCCTCCGTCATCGCGGAGCAGCGGGAGCCGTTCGTCAAGGTCTCCATCATCGCCCCCCCGGATTACGTCGGCAACATCATGCCCATGTGCCAGGAGCGCCGGGGCGAGTTCAAAGACATGCAGTATCTCGACACCAACCTGGTCGAGATCCATTATCACATGCCCCTGAACGAAATTATCTACGACTTCTTTGACGCCCTGAAGGCCCGGACCAAAGGCTACGCCTCCCTGGACTACGAGTTCCTGGACTACCGCGCTTCCGACCTGGTCAAGGTCGATCTGCTGCTCAACAGCGAGCAGGTGGACGCTCTGTCCTTCATCGTCCACCGGGACAAGGCCTACGGCCGCGCCCGGAAGATCTGCGAAAAGCTGAAGGAGAACATCCCCCGCCAGCTCTTCGAGGTCCCCGTCCAGGCGGCCATCGGCGGCAAGATCATCGCCCGCGAGACCGTCAAGGCCATGCGGAAGGACGTGCTGGCCAAGTGCTACGGCGGTGACATCAGCCGGAAGAAGAAGCTGCTGGAAAAGCAGAAGGAAGGCAAGAAGAAGATGCGCACCCTAGGCACCGTCCAGCTCCCCACCGAGGCCTTCATGGCCGTCCTCAAACTGGACGAGTGACGGAAACCCATGCGGCTAATTTTGATGTAACGTGCAAAAAAGAGAGCATCCGTTGTCCGGATGCTCTCTTTTTTGCAACTCCTTCGCAGCGAGAAAAGAGGTGACTTGTTGTGGATGAACCTCGCATCATTTCGTCCACCCTTATTGTACGGCATGCTGTCAGCCTTGTCAATCCGCTTTCTATCCCGAAATTTTCCAACTGAAGAAATTTTCCTTGCTATTTTCTGACCATTTGGTATAATAGACTCGGAAAACAAAATATGCGGCAGCTGACGGAAGGTAGGAGCTCCGCCAGCCTGCACAGGTGAGAACAGCACCTACACAACGGCCTGAGGCCGCACCGCATGGGTACCATTATACAGTTTTTTCAGGGCCATTGCAAGCAATTTGCATTTGGCTATCTCTGGGAAACCTGTGTTTTGTCATACCCTGAGGCGCACCCCAGACGTTTGTACGCATGGGCATTTGCCTCCTAGCTTGTCGTGTAGGGTCATTGGAACCTGCACGGCATTTTTGTTTTTCCCCGACCTCGTTCGGGGAGAGACAACCTTTCCCCGGACGAACCGTTGGGAAACACAATGGCAGGAATCAGTTGATTTTGCGCAAAAACGAGTTGATTTTACAA
>SFHQ01000047.1 GCA_004556345.1 Clostridiales bacterium
GGATGAAATTTGGGACTATATCGCCTCTGATTTGGAAAACCGTACCTCAGCAGACCACATGGTCAACCAAATTTTAGATGCCGCAGATCAGCTGGAAAATTTTCCTGCGCTGGGTACCCTGCTTTCCTCTATCGCCAACGTGGACAGCGACTATCGCTATTTGACCAGCGGTAGCTATCTCATTTTCTATCGCATCCAGCAAAACGATATTTTTATTGAACGTATCCTCTATGGCCGCAGAGACTACCTGCGCGTATTGGGCGTGGATGAACTCCCGCCCCTTTAATGTCATGTCTTAACACACCAAAAAACGCCCCCTTGCTTGAACTGGCAAGGGGGCGCGTGCGTTTCGGAGGGAGTTTGGTTCAGTCTTTCAGCTGGCCCAGGCGCTCTTTGTTGGCCTGGATGCGGGCCTCGACGGCGGCCAGCTGGTCGTACAGGTCCTCGTAGCCGACGGGGGCGGTGGGGTTTTCTTCCACAAACCGCTTGGCGATCTCCAGGTAGACCCGCTTCTTGTTCTCCTCTTCCGAGACGTTGTCCAGGTTCAGCTTGGCGCTCTCGCCCAGGTCGCGGGCTTTGCCCAGACCGGCCAGGGTCAGGTTTTTGGCCTTGCTGCCGATGTCTTTCCATTCTGCCATACGCTTTGCCTCCTATGGTGGGATGTACGTTGTGTGCCAACAGGAACAGTATACCCAGTTTTTGGTCGTTTTGCAAGGGCCGGGGGCCGGATGGGTGGAAAATTCCCCCTTTTCTTTGCCCCAAAGTCCTTGTATACTATATGCAGTTTGTTTTCAGGAGGTTCCCCCATGGCTCAATCCACTCTGCCGCTGTCCTTCGCCCCGCTGGAGGGGATCACCGGCTGGCTCTTCCGCCGGGTCCACCACAGCAGGTTTCCCGGCCTGGCCCGGTATTATACGCCCTTCTCCGCCCCCACCGCCGACAGCCCCCTCACCGGCCGGGGCCTGAACGATGTCCTGCCGGAACACAACGAGGGCGTGCCCGTGGTCCCCCAGCTGCTGACCAACAAGGCCGATGATTTCATCAGCGCCGCCCGGCGTCTGCAAGACCTGGGCTACAACGAGGTGAACCTCAACCTGGGCTGTCCCTCCGGGACCGTTGTCTCCAAGAAGAAAGGGGCCGGCTTTCTCTCCGACCCCCAGGGCATCGACGCCTTTCTCGACACGGTTTTCCGGCGTCTGGACATGACCGTCTCCGTCAAGACGCGCATCGGCGTCTCGGACCCGGACGAGTGGCCTGCCCTCTTAGAAATGTTTGCCCGCTACCCCATCTCCCTGCTCATCATCCACCCCCGCCTGCGGACGGACTATTATAAAGGAGACGTGCGGCAGGAGGCCTTTGCCTACGCAGTTGACAACTACAAAGGCCCCCTCTGCTACAACGGGGATCTGAACACCGTGTCGGATTGCCAGCGCGTGACCGCGTGCTATTCCCGGCTTTCCGAGCTGATGGCAGGGCGCGGCCTGGTGGCTGACCCGGCCCTGGGCCGGGCGCTGGCAGGCGGCCCGCCGCTCACCCAAGCCGAATTTCTTGCGTTCCACGACGAGCTGGTGGCAGGTTACCAAGAGATCCTCTACGGCGACTGGCCGGTCTTAGGCAAGATGAAGGAGCTTTGGACCTATTGGGCCAACCTCTTCCCCGCACCGCAGAAGCCGCTGAAGGCCATGCGGAAGGCCAAAACGCTGGCGGACTACCGCGCCGCAGTGCAGCGGCTCGTGGGGGAGCAGGAGATATTGCCTGCGTACACGACGGCTCGGTCACGGTAGGTTGCCCTCATCCGTCTGCTTCTCAGCCCTCCACGGCTCGGCAGAGACGGGCGACTGCTTCGGGGATCTGACGTTCCTCCAAGCCGGAGTAGTTCATCACCAGCACATGGGGCCGGCGGTTCTGGTCGCTGACGTAGTACTGCGAGACGAAGGAGAGGCGCAGGTCCTCCCGCTCGGCGGCGGCACGGATCTCTTCGTCGCTGCGCTGGGTGTCCAGCTCCAGCAGGAAGTGCAGGCCCGCGTTTTCCTCGCTGATGCGGACCTTCCCCGCCAGGGGGGACTGCCGCAGCTCGGCCAGGAGCTTGTCCCGCAAGGCCCGGTAGTGGTTGCGCATGCGGTTGATGTGCTTTTCAAAGTAGCCCTCGGACAGGAACCGGGCCAGCGTCATCTGCTCCAGGCAGGAGACGGTGCCGGAATAAAAGCCCAGGGTGTCATAGAATCTGGTGACCAGGTGCTTGGGCAGGACCAGGTAGCTGATGCGGAAAGCCGGGGCCAGGCTCTTGGAAAAGGTGTTGATATAGATCACTTTTTCCATCACGTCGATGCTTTGCAGAGTCGGGATGGGCCGCCCGGCCAGACGGAACTCGCAGTCGTAGTCGTCCTCGATGATATAGCGGTTCTCGCCCTTGGAGGCCCAGCTCAGAAACTCATACCGGCGGCTGACCGGCATGACGATGCCCGTGGGGAAATGGTGCGAGGGGGTGATGTGCAGGATTTCTGCGCCGCTCTCCTCCAGTTTCTCCGGGATGATGCCGTGCTCGTCCATGGGGATGTGGTAGGTGGCCACGTCGTTCTTTTCATAAATTTTACTCAGGCGCAGGTAGCCGGGGTCTTCCACGGCATAGCCCCACTGGCGGCCCAGGAGCTGGATGAGAACGCTGTACAGATACTCCGTCCCCGCGCCCACCACGATCTGCTCCGGGTCGATGGACATGCCCCGGAACTGATACAGATGGTCTGAAATGGCCTGGCGCAGCTGTTGGATGCCCCCGGCGGAGGTGTCCGTCAGAAGGGTCGCCTCGTCCTCCCCGGCGGTCACGTCCCGCAGGAGCTTGACCCACACGGAGAAGGGAAACATGTCCCTGGCCACCGAGCTGCCGACAAAGTCCGCCCAGTAGGTCCGCTTGGGGGCCGGCTGGATGGCGGGCGTCTGGGGCTTGGGGGGCGGCGGCAGCGGGGCCGTCTCCTTCCGCTCCAGGTCGCAGACGTAATAGCCCCGCTTGGGCAGGGCATACAGGAAGCCCTCGGCCACCAGCTGGGCGTAGGCGCTCTCTACGGTGATGGTGCTGACGCCCAGGTTCTTGGCAAAGGCCCGCTTGGAGGGGAGCTTCTCCCCCGCCCGGAGCTTCTCCTGCAAAATATCCTGCTTGATGCATCGGTAGAGATGTTCATACATGCTCTCCGAGTCGATGTTTTCAAAGGAATAGGTGAGCAAAATGTTCCCTTTCTTTCTCTCGTTTTTCTCGTTGTCTCGATTTGTTTTTCTTCGTTTTCATTCCCAAACTGCAATTCCCAAAGATGCAGTACCTTATAGTATAAACCAAACCGCCGTACTCTGTAAAGAAAATCGGTCCAGAAATCCCTTTCGTCGATTTGTAGGATTTTTTTCACCGTTCGTTTCGGATGTTTGGCGGTCTTTTTCGCAAGGGGGGCGGGCCTGCAGTTTCTCAGGCATCTGGTGATGTTTTCTTGTGGAATTTGATTGAGAAGCAGCAGGTCAGGGCCAAAAAAAATGTAGGATACGCTTGCACCTGCGCCGGTTTAACGCAATAAACTGTCACTTATCCCCCATTTTGACGTCTTTCCCTGCGTTTCTTTCAGGAAGGGCAGTACTTGCAAGGCTTTTCCTTTTCGTGTATAATGAAAATCGAATCTAAACACATTTGTTCTTGCAATGCGAACACAAGGCAGGGGGAACTGCCTTAAAAAATGGATGGAGCCGTCTCTGTCCAAGAATATATCGATGTAAGAAGGAGTTAACTTATGAGCGAAGTACATATCAAGAACTTCAAGCGAGTTCTGGTGGCCAACCGCGGTGAGATCGCCATCCGTGTCTTCCGGGCTCTCAACGAGCTGGGCATCACCTCCGTGGCCGTCTACTCCAAGGAAGATAAGTACGCCATGTTCCGCACCCTGGCCGACGAAGCCTATGCCCTGAACCCTGAGAAGGGCCCCGTCGATGCCTATCTGGACATCCCCACCATCATCAAGATCGCCAAGGACCACAACGTGGACGCCATTCACCCCGGCTACGGCTTCCTGGCAGAGAACCCCATCCTGGTCGAAGAATGCGCCAAGAACGGCATCGTCTTCATCGGCCCCACCGTGGAGAGCATGAACGCCATGGGCGACAAGATCTCCTCCAAGCAGATCGCCATCGCCTCTGACGTGCCCATCATCCCCGGCGTGGACCACGCCATCAAGACCACCAAGGAGGCCCTGGAGGTCGCTGAGAAGGTCGGCTATCCCGTCATGCTGAAGGCTTCCAACGGCGGCGGCGGCCGCGGTATGCGGATCGTCAACAAGGCCGAGGACATGCCCAAGGAGTTCAAGGAGGCCATCGACGAGTCCAAGAAGGCCTTCGGCGACGACCAGGTCTTCATCGAGAAGTACCTGCGCGGCCCCAAGCACGTGGAGGTCCAGGTCCTGGCCGATAACTATGGCAACGTGGTCCACCTGTATGACCGTGACTGCTCCGTGCAGCGCCGCCACCAGAAGGTCGTCGAGTATGCGCCCGCCTTCTCCGTGCCTCAGGCTTCCCGCCAGAAGATCTTCGACAGCGCCATCCGCCTGTGCAAGCAGGTCGGCTACCGCAACGCCGGTACCTGCGAGTTCCTGGTCGACCTGGACGGCAACCCCTACTTCATCGAAATGAACCCCCGGATCCAGGTCGAGCACACCGTCACCGAGCTTGTCACCGACGTGGACATCGTGCGCTCCCAGATCCTCATCGCAGAGGGCTATCCTCTGAACTCCCCGGAGATCAACATCACCTCCCAGGAGGCCATCCAGTGCCACGGCTACGCCATCCAGACCCGTGTCACCTCCGAGGACCCCTCCAACAACTTCATGCCCGACACCGGCAAGGTCAGCGTGTACCACTCCGGCTCCGGCAACGGCATCCGTCTCGACGGCGGCAACATCTACACCGGCGCTGAGATCCTGCCCTACTACGACTCCCTGCTGGTCAAGGTCAGCTCCTTCGACCGGACCTTCAAGGGCGCTGCCACCAAGTCCCTGCGTGCTCTGCGCGAGATGCGCATCCAGGGCATCAAGACCAACATCTCCTTCCTCATCAACGTGGTGAACAACCCCACCTTCCAGGCCGGCAAGTGCTACACCACCTTCATCGAGGAGACCCCTGAGCTCTTCACCCTGTCCCACAACCTGGACCGGGCTTCCAAGATCCTGGACTTCCTGGGCGACAAGATCGTGAACGTCTCCAAGGGCGACAAGCCTTACTTCGAGGACCGCGTGCTGCCCAAGTACAACGAGACCGCCCTCATCTACGGCGCCAAGGACGAGTTCAAGAAGCTGGGTGCCAAGGGCTTCACCCAGAAGATCCTGGGCGAGAAGCGTCTGTACATCACCGACACCTCCATGCGTGACGCCCAGCAGTCCCTGATCGCCACCCGGATGCGGACCAAGGATATCGTCGGCGCGGCAAAGGCCTCCAACGCCATCTTCCAGAACGCCTTCTCTGTGGAAGCCTGGGGCGGCGCCACTTACGACACCGCTTACCGCTTCCTGAAGGAATCCCCCTGGAAGCGTCTGGAGATCCTCTCCGAGAGAATGCCCAACACCCTGATCCAGATGCTGCTGCGTGCTTCCAACACCGTCGGCTACAGCAGCTATCCCGATAACCTGGTCAAGGAGTTCATCCGCATCTCCGCCATCAAGGGCGTGGACGTCTTCCGTATCTTCGACAGTCTGAACTGGATGGAGAGCATGAAGATGCCCGTCGAGGAAGCCCTGAAGACCGGCAAGATCGTCGAAGGCTCCCTGTGCTACACCGGCGACATCACCAGCCCCAAGGAAGTCAAGTACACCCTGGACTACTACGTCAAGAAGGCCCACGAGCTGGAGGACATGGGCGTGCACATCCTGGCCATCAAGGACATGGCCGGCCTGCTGAAGCCTTATGCCGCCAAGCTCCTGGTGGAGACCCTGAAGTCCGAGCTGAAGATCCCCGTCCACCTGCACACCCACGACACCACCGGTGCCGGTGTGGCCACCGTGCTGAAGGCTGCCGAGGCCGGCGTGGACATCGTCGACCTGGCCATCGAGTCCATGAGCTCCTGCACCAGCCAGCCCTCCCTGAACGTGGTCGTTGAGGCCCTGCGCGGCACCGAGCGCGACACCGGCCTGGACTTCGAGGGTCTGGACGAGCTGAGCCGTTACTATGAGCATGTCCGCAAGGTCTACAAGTCCAACGAGAGCGGCATGGTCTCCCCCAATGCCCAGATCTATAAGTACGAGATCCCCGGCGGCCAGTATTCCAACCTGCTGGCTCAGGTCACCGAGATGGGCTCCAAGGACGAGTTCGAGAAGATCAAGGACCTGTACAGCCAGGCAAACCACCTGCTGGGCAACCTGATCAAGGTCACCCCCTCCTCCAAGGTCGTCGGCGACCTGGCCATCTTCATGCTGAAGAACGGCCTGAACAAGGACAACATCCTCACCGAGGGCGCTTCCCTGTCCTACCCCGACTCCGTCATCGACTTCTTCAAGGGCATGATGGGCCAGCCTGAGGGCGGCTTCCCTGCCGAGCTGCAGAAGATCGTCCTGAAGGACATCGAGCCCATCACCGTCCGCCCCGGCACCCTGCTGCCCGACGTGGACTTCGAGGACATCAAGAAGCACCTGCGCGAGAAGTTCAACATGGAAGGCTTCTCCGACTTCGAGATGGAGCAGAAGGCCGTCAGCTACGCCCTGTATCCCAAGGTCTACGAGGATTACTGCACCCACTTCGAGGCTTACAACGACGTCACCACCCTGGAGAGCCACGTCTACTTCTACGGCCTGCGCAAGGGTGAGGAGACCACGCTGAAGGTCAGCGAGGGCCGCAACATCCTCATCAAGTTCGTCGGCATGTCCGACCCCGACAAGGACGGCTACCGCGTCCTGACCTTCGAGGTCAACGGCATCCTGCGTGAGCTGAAGGTCCTGGACAAGACCCTGGAGGTCCTGGAAGACCGCAAGCTCAAGGCCGACAAGAACAACCCCTGCCACCTGGGCTCCACCATCCCCGGCACCGTGGAGACCGTCCTGGTCAAGGAGGGTGACGAGGTCAAGGTCAACCAGCCTCTGATGATCGTCGAGGCCATGAAGATGGAGACCACCTTCGTCTCCAAGGTCGATGGTAAGGTCGATAAGCTCTATGTGGCCCCCGGTGACCGCGTGAACACCGAGGACCTGCTGATCTCCTTCATCCTGGACGAGGACGCAGAGGGCTGAGCGCCAGCGCATATTCCTAAATAAAACTTGAGGCACCACCTGCTTTTGGCAGGTGGTGCCTTTCTTACTTCTGCTGATGAATTTCTTTCAAGTCCTCAATGGCGAGCACAGGGTCCATGGTGTGGAACATCAGATAGTTTCGTTTCATGGTTTTGACCGGTGCCTGCCGGTAAATTTGGGCGCTGCTCTCCCCGGTGTAATAATGCCAGTAGCGATAAAGGTAGCCCATCCAGTAGAGAACGTCCGAAGAAAATACTTCTCCCTTGGTGGAAAGTGCCGCTTCAGAAGCGACTTCTTCCAGCAAATACTCTTCTCCGGCCCACTGCATCCGGTTATAGGTTGAATCCAGCGCCTTTGCTGTTTGGGAGCGCATAAATGCCTTGACAAAAGCCGCGCTGTCATACCCCTTGCGGGCAGAAAGCTCAAACAGCCGCCCCTGAATATCACAAAGTTTTAGTGCGATGGCGTCCATTCAGTCCCCTCCTGGCGTTACGCCGTCCAGGATCTCGTCAAAAAACAGACCCTCACGGCGGTAGTTTCTGCAAATATCATTGGCAAGGGAAACCCCTGCGGTGCGGTTTTCCTCCGCAACTTCTTTCAGAAACAGCCGCTCTAAGTAAGACAAGCTGATCTCTCGTTCGATCCGCACCGCATCACAAGCCTTTTGGGAAACCGCCACATACTGTTTTCCCAGCTGGAGGGCGGAAAGACTATGGACCAAGGCGGCATCTGTGATGTTCCCAATGAAGAAGTTGTCAATGACGTAAAACATGCGGTCATTGGCAATACAGCCGACGATCAGATCCTTGTCCGCGATCAGATCCCGGTATCGGTTATAAAACGGAGTTCCCTGTATTTTTTCCATGCGTCCCCGGTTATATGCCACGAGCATCGCCCAATTGATGTCGGCGGGGACCTCCAAGGCCTCAAGCCGTGTGGTGTCCAAGGAAACGATGTAGAGCCGGGAGCTTTCATAGTCACAGATCAGCGTCAGGGCCTGGCTCGGTTCCGTCCCCATATAGAAGCCCTGTCCAAAATCACACTGTTTTCGGCTTTTGGGTTCGATGCTTCCCTTGATACCGGCTTTGGAACCATGGTACAGCAAAACACGCCCAGGCTCCAGCCGGATCGACTGCGCGATCCCTGCGATATGTTGGAGCGTCATGTCATACACAGGGACAGCTTCTTCCCGGCAAAGGTCATATAGCTTGGATTGTGCCAGCAAATTCGGAGCTGTCCGCCCGTTTTCCCAGCGGTTGACTGTGGCAAACGATACCTTCAGCTGTTCCGCGAACTCGCTCTGGCTGAGATGCAAAAAGCCACGGATCTGTTGGATCAGTTTCTGCATAGGGTCACCCCACAAACTATAACATGTATTCTACTTCCTAGGATAGCAAATGTGATATCTGCTGTCAATCCAAGGGCGCAAAAAAGCTCCCCGCCCGAAGGCGGGGAGCTTCTATGTATCAAGTTAGTTTGACCGGGTCAAATTACTTGCCCTCAGCAACCTCGTTGATGGACTTGGACAGGCGAGCAACGGCCTCGTCGCAGTCGACAGCGCGGATGGTCAGAGGAGGAACCATACGGATGATGCTGGAACCGATAGCGGTGACCAGGAAGTGGTTCTTGATGCAGTGACGCTTGACCTCGGTAGCGTTGATGCCGTCCTCCAGGACAACACCGACGAACAGGCCGCGGTGACGGACAGCAGTCACGTGAGGCATCTTAGCCAGCTCAGCTGCGAAGTAGTCGCCGACCTTCTTGGCGTTCTCAGGCCACTTGCCAGCCTTCAGCTCGCGCAGGACTGCCAGAGAAGCAGCGCAGGAGACGGGGTGACCAGCATAGGTGGAACCGTGGGTGCCGGGGCCGAAAGCGGTAGCAACTCTGTCGGTGCAGGCGATGCCGCCGATGGGCATGCCGCCGCCCATTGCCTTAGCCATGGACACGACGTCGGGCTTGATGCCGTAGGTCATGTAGCACATGAAGTCGCCGCAACGGCCCCAACCAGCCTGGACCTCGTCCAGCAGCATCAGGATGCCCTTCTCGTCGCAGAAAGCACGGATGCCCTTGATGAAGTCTTCATCAGCGGGCCACACGCCGCCCTCGCCCTGAACAGGCTCGAACATGATGGCGCAGGTCTTGCCGGGAACATAAGCGTCCTTGAATGCCTGCAGGTTGTTGAACTCAGCATAGGTGAAGCCGGGGGTCAGGTCACCGAAGCCCTTCTGGATGGCGGAATCGGGCTGGCCGGTAGCGGTCATAGCACCGAAGGTACGGCCGTGGAAGGACTTCTTAGCGGTGATGATGTGCCAAGCGTCGGGACCGATGTTCTCGATGCCCCACTTACGGGCGATCTTGATCATAGCCTCGTTGGCCTCAGCGCCGGAGTTCTGATACATGACCTTATCCATGCCGATGGTCTCGCAGATCTCCTTGGAGAGGACGGCCTGAGGAATGGTGTAGGGATAGTTGAAGGTCTGCATGATCAGAGCGGACTGCTCCTGAACGGCCTTGACCACCTTGGGGTTGCAGTTGCCCAGGCAGTTAACAGCGATACCTGCATAGAAGTCCAGGTAGGGCTGATCGTTCTCGTCGTACATATAGATGCCTTCAGCGTAGTCAGCGACAAAGTCCATACGCTCGTAGGTCTCGATCATGTACTTCTTGACCTGAGCCTTCAGCTCAGCAGCGGTCAGACCAGTATCTTTCAGTCTCATAGAAAATTCCTCCCATTTATAATATTGTTAAATTAGGGA
>SFHQ01000048.1 GCA_004556345.1 Clostridiales bacterium
CCTCTTTACTGATACGGATCAATTGCGGCAGGTGGCCCTCATCCGTCTGCTTCGCAGCCACCTTCCCCCTCGGGGAAGGCTTTGTCAACGTGCTACAACTCTATAAAGTGGAAGTACTTGAAAAAGTCTTCTCTTCTTGGAAAAGAGCGGAAAAATTCGTTGACAGGGGAAAATGTGGTTATTATAATAAAGTGCAGAAAGTGTACCGCGTCCTGCCGGAATGGGCGGGAAGTTTGAAGCGCGGGGAGGGCACCACAACCGGATATGGTTCGGATGATGAGACCGGGAGAGACTGTGACGACACAGCGCCGAAGGGGATGCGAGAACTCTCAGGCAAAAGGACCGGTTTTTGACGAGACTCTGGAGAGCGCACGACGCACCGAAGAGGCAATCTGCGCTGGCAGAGAATCTTTCAGGTTAATTACGGAGGCACAGGACTTGGCGTGGGCTGAGTGAGGTGCCTCCACTTTTTTCTATCCACAATACGACCACTTTTGTCATAAGAAAAGGAGCGAACTAAGATGGAAAAAAAGACCCCTCTGTATGATGTCCACGTGGAGGAGGGCGGCAAGATCGTCCCCTTCGCCGGGTATCTGCTGCCGGTGCAGTATGGCACGGGCGTGATCAAGGAACACATGGCTGTCCGTGAGCAGTGCGGCCTGTTCGACGTGTCCCACATGGGGGAGGTCCTGTTCACCGGCCCCACGGCCCTGGACACCCTGAACCACCTGCTGACCAACAACTACAACGGCATGCCCGTCAACAAGGTGCGTTACAGCGCCATGTGCAACGAGAAGGGCGGCACCATCGACGACCTGGTGGTGTATAAGTTCGGCGAAGAGTCTTACCTGGCCGTGGTGAACGCCGCCAACCGGGAAAAGGACTTTGCCCACATGGCCAAGAACGTGCTGCCCGGCACCAAGGCCGAGGACATCTCCGACTCCGTGGCTCAGCTGGCCCTCCAGGGCCCCAAGGCACCTGCCATCATGAAGAAGCTGCTGCCCGAAGACCAGATCCCCAAGGGCTATTACACCGCCCTGCCCAACATCGAGATCGCCGGCATGAACTGCATGATCTCCCGCACCGGCTACACCGGCGAGCTGGGCTATGAGATCTACACCGCCAGCGAGAACGGCCCCAAGCTGTGGAAGGTCCTGCGCGAGGCAGGCGAGGAGTTTGGCCTCATCCCCTGCGGCCTGGGCGCCCGCGACACCCTGCGCCTGGAGGCCGCCATGCCGCTCTACGGCCACGAGATGGACGAGGACGTGACCCCTCTGGAAGCCGGCCTGGACTTCGCCGTGAAGCTGGACAAGCCGGAATTTATCGGCAAGGATGCCCTGGTTGCCGCCGGTAAGCCCACCCGCGTGCGCGTTGGCCTGGCAGTTACCGGCCGCGGCATCGTGCGGGAGCACCAGGACGTGTTCCTGGGCGACGAGAAGATCGGTATGACCACCTCCGGCACCCACTGCCCCTTCCTGGGTAAGGCCGTTGCCATGGCCATGCTGGACGCCAAGCATGCAGAAGTCGGCACCAAGCTGGAGGTCGAGGTCCGCGGCCGCCGCGTGGCCGTGGAGATCATCCCGCTGCCCTTCTACACCAGACCGAAGAAGAAGTAAGTAAACGATTCACATAGTAAAACGAATATCATCTAATTGGAGGAACTCTATCATGTCTAACATTCCTGAAAATCTGAAGTACAGCAAGTCTCACGAGTGGGTCCTGGAAGAGGACGGCGTGTTCACCATCGGCCTGACCGACTACGCACAGAACGCCCTGGGCGACATCGTGTTCATCAACCTCCCCGAAGAGGGCGACAGCGTGACCGCCGGTGAGTCCTTCTCCGACGTGGAGTCCGTGAAGGCCGTCTCCGACGTGTTCTCCCCTGTGACCGGCACCGTGACCGCCGTGAACGAGGCCCTGCTGGACGATCCCGCCCAGGTCAACGAGGCTCCCTATGAAGCCTGGCTCATCAAGGTCTCCGAGGTCAGCGACACCGAGGAGCTGCTGGACGCCGAGGGCTACGAGGCCGTGGTGGCCGCAGAGGAGGCATAAGCATGGGCAGCTACATTCCCTCCACCGGGGAAGAGCGGCAGGCCATGCTCCAGGCCATCGGTCTGACCTCCACCGACCAGCTGTTCGACGTGGTCCCTGAGAGCGTCCGGGTGAGGAGCCTGGATCTGCCTGAGGGTCTGAGCGAGCTGGAGGTGGGCCAGAAGATGGCCGAGCTGGCTGCAAAGAACCGGGTGTTCCCCTCTGTGTTCCGGGGCGCCGGGGCTTACCGCCACTATATCCCCTCCATCGTGAAGACGGTGACTTCCAAGGAAGAATTTCTGACCGCTTACACCCCCTATCAGGCGGAGATCAGCCAGGGCGTGCTGCAGTCTATCTTTGAGTATCAGACTCAGATGTGCGAGCTGACAGGCATGGACGTGTCCAATGCGTCGGTCTATGACGGCGCTGTGGCGGCGGCGGAAGCCGTGTTCATGTGCCAGGAGCGCAAGCGCTCTGCCGTGGTCGTCTCCGGGGCAGTAGATCCCCAGACCATCGCGGTCATCAAGACCTACTGCGAGAGCCGGGAAGTGCCCGTGATCGTGGTGCCTGCCGACGGCTGCGCCACCGACCCCGCCGCCATCCAGGCAGCGCTGGACGGGGCTACCGCTGCCGTCTATGTCCAAAGCCCCAACTACTATGGCGTGCTGGAAGACATGGATGCCATTGTGGCTGCGACCCATGCCGCCGGTGCCAAGGTCATTATGGGCGTGAACCCCATCTCCCTGGGCCTGCTGAAGACCCCTGGGGAGTATGGCGTGGACATCGCCGTGGGCGAGGGGCAGCCTTTGGGCATGCCCCTGTCCTTCGGCGGCCCCTACCTGGGCTTTATGACCTGTAAGAAGGCCATGATGCGGAAGCTGCCCGGCCGGATCGTCGGCGAGACGAAGGACGACGACGGCAACCGCTGCTTCGTGCTGACCCTCCAGGCCCGCGAGCAGCACATCCGCCGGGAGAAGGCCTCCTCTAACATCTGCTCCAACGAGGCTCTGTGCGCCATGACCGCTTCCGTCTATCTGGCCGCCATGGGTCCCAAGGGCCTGCGCCAGGCAGCGGAGTCCTCTGCGGCCCACGCCCACTATCTGGCCGGGGAGCTGGCCAAGCTGGGCTTCGGCCTGCGCAGCGGCGACAAGCCCTTCTTCCATGAGTTCCTGACCGACAGCCCCATTGAGCCTGAGACCCTCTGCGCCAAGCTGGAGGAGCAGGGCATTCTGGGCGGTCTGCCTGTGGACGGCGGTATCCTGTGGTGCTGCACCGAGTGCAACAGCAAGGCGGAGATCGACCGCCTCATCAAGGTCATTGGGGAGGTGCTGGCATAATGAAACTGCTGTTTGAACGGAGCCGCGCCGGCCGCGGCAGCGACCTGCTGCCCGCCTGCGACGTGCCGGTGGTCACCTATGACCAGGGCCTGCTGCGGGCCGAGGCCCCCCGTCTGCCGGAGATGGCAGAGGTGGACCTGAGCCGCCACTACACGGAGCTGGCCAAGCAGACCCACGGCGTGAACGACGGGTTCTATCCTCTGGGTTCCTGCACCATGAAATACAATCCCCGCGTGAACGAGGAGGCCGCTGCCCAGCCTGGGTTTACCCAGCTGCATCCCCTCCAGCCTGTGGAGACGGTGCAGGGGGCTCTGGAGGTCATCTACACCGCAGAGAAGATGCTCTGCGAGATCACGGGCATGGACGGCATGACCTTCCAGCCCGCTGCCGGTGCCCACGGCGAGTATACCGGCCTGCTGCTCATCCGCAAGTATCACCAGAGCCGGGGCGACACGGCCCGGACGAAGATCATTGTGCCGGACTCTGCCCACGGCACGAACCCCGCTTCTGCCACCATGGCAGGCTTCAAAGTGGTCTCCGTGCCCTCCAACGAGCAGGGAGGCGTGGACCTGGACGCCCTGCGGAAGGCGGTCGGCCCCGATACCGCCGGCCTGATGCTGACCAACCCCAACACCGTGGGCCTATTCGACCCCAACATTCTGGAGATCACCCAGATCATCCATGACGCAGGCGGCCTGTGCTACTATGACGGCGCGAACCTGAACGCCATCATGGGCCACGTCCGTCCCGGTGACATGGGCTTTGACTGCGTCCACCTGAACCTGCACAAGACCTTCTCCACCCCCCACGGCGGCGGCGGTCCCGGCAGCGGTCCTGTGGGCTGCAAGGCCATGCTGGCGCAGTTCCTGCCCAGCCCCCACGTGGAGGAGAAGGACGGCAAGTTCGTCTTTGCCGCCCCGGAGCACACCATGGGCCAGGTCCGGAGCTTCTATGGCAACTTCCTGGTGGTCGTGAAGGCGCTGGCTTACCTTATCACCCTGGGCAAGGAAGGGATTCCTGAGGCCTCTGCGGGCGCTGTGCTCAACGCCAACTACCTGATGAAGCAGCTGGCTGGGGCCTATGACATGTCCTATGACACCCAGTGCATGCACGAGTTCGTCATGACCCTCCAGGGCTTGGCCCACGACACGGGCGTGACCGCCATGGACGTGGCCAAGCGGCTTCTGGACTTCGGGATGCATCCGCCAACGATGTACTTCCCCCTGATCGTCCACGAGGCCCTGATGGTCGAGCCTACCGAGACCGAGAGCATGGAGACCCTGGACGAGGCGGCCCGCGTGTTCCTGGACATCCTGGCCGAGGCCAAGACCGACGCCGAGAGCCTGCACCACGCCCCCCACGACTGCCCCATCGGGCGGCCGGATGAGGTCACGGCAGCACGTTCTCCCATTCTGCGGTATGATTTCGGCGCGTGAGCGCACCGCATAAAATAGAAAAACTTTGCGACAAACTGGAGGCGTGCACTATGCTGAAAAGCCTGTACGTGATCGACAGCCACAGCGTGGATCCCCGCCATAACATCGCCCTGGAAGAGTATCTTCTGCGGCATGTAAAGCCGGGAGAGTGTATCTTTTACCTGTGGCAGAACCAGCGCACCGTGGTCATCGGGCGCAACCAACACGCATCCAATGAATGCCGCATCCAAGCACTGGAAGCAGACGGCGGACATCTTGTCCGCCGTCTGTCCGGTGGTGGGGCGGTTTACCATGACCTGGGGAACCTGAACTTTACGTTCCTCACGGTTCGGGATGACTACGATGTGGAGAAACAGACCGACACGATCTTGCAGGCCGTGCGGTCCTTGGGGATCCCGGCGGAGAAGACCGGGCGAAATGATCTCACGGCGGACGGAGGCAAGTTCTCCGGCCACGCCTATTATCGGGCAGGGGAGCAGTGCTACCACCACGGCACGCTGATGGTGTCGGTGGATCTGGCTCCCCTGGAAAAATATCTGAATGTCTCTCCCTTGAAATTGCAGGCCAAGGGGGTCAAGTCCGTGCGTTCCCGCGTGGTGAACCTGCGGGACTTCCGGCCGGACCTGACGCTGGAAGAGCTGCGGGCGGCGCTCGTCAAAGCCTTTGGCGAGGTCTACGGCCTGCCGGTGCAGACCCTGACTGAGGAAGAACTGGACGCCGACGAGCTGGCGGCGGGACAGGCCAGATTCTCGGACCCGGCCTGGATCTATGGCGACAGCCAGCCCCTGGAAGTGAGCCGGGAAGCGGCGTTTCCCTGGGGGATCCTGCGGGTGGACCACAGCCAGGCCGATGGGGTCATCACCCAGGCGGCGCTCTGGTCTGACGGACTGGAAGGGGATTTCCTCAGCCTGGTGCCGGAGGCGCTGGCGGGGTGCCCAAAAAACGCGGAGGACATTCGCACTCGTCTGTTGGCCCTGCCGGGCAGCCAGGCGGAGATGGTGGAGGACATTCTCTCTCTGCTGATAAAGGAGTAAGATCACATGAAGTTTGATATTGCCATCATCGGCGGCGGCCCCGGCGGGTACACCGCCGCAGAGAAAGCCGCCAAGGCGGGCTTGCAGGTCGTTCTGTTCGAGAAGGAAGACCTGGGCGGCACCTGCCTGAACCGGGGCTGTATGCCCACCAAGGCCCTGCTGCACAGCGCCGAGACCTATTCCATCCTGGGGAAGGCCGAGGAGCTGGGCGTGCGGACCTATGAGACGGACTATGATTTCGGCGCGATGCACGCCCGGAAGGACCAGGTCGTGGAGACCCTGCGCCAGGGCGTGGAGAAGCTCATGAAGAGCAACAAGATCACCGTGGTCCGGGGCCAGGGCTGCATCGAGGCCCCCGGCGTCGTGACCTGCGACGGGGAGACCTATGAGGTCAATGACATCATCATTGCCACGGGTTCCAAGGTCTTCTATCCCCCCATCCCCGGCATCGACCTGCCCGGCGTGTATAACAGCAAGGACATTCTGGAAGGCGGCGGGCATGATTTTGACTCCCTCGTCATCATCGGCGGCGGCGTGGTCGGCGTGGAGTGCGCGGCCCTGTACCACTGCCTGGACTGCGCTGTGACGGTGCTGGAGGCGGCCGATCACATCCTGCCCTTTATGGACAAAGAGATCGCCCAGCGCCTGACCATGATCCTCAAGAAGCGGGGCCTGGATATTGAAGCCAAGGCTACGGTCCAGAAGATCGAGGGCGAGCCGGGGAACATGACCGTGACCTACGTGGATAAGAAGGGTGCGGAGCATACCGTGACGGCCCAGGGCGTGCTGGCTGCGGCCGGCCGGAAGGCCAACGTGGACGGGCTGTTCGGTGAGAACTTCTCGCTGGAGATGGAGCGCGGGGCCATTGTCGGCGACGTGGACGGGCGGACCAGCGTGCCCCACGTCTATGTCATCGGCGACGCCAAGGCGAAGAACATCCAGCTGGCGCACGTGGCCAGCGCCCAGGGCGAGAACGCCGTGGCCGTGATCACCGGGAAGAAGCCGCCGCTGGATATGTCCGTGGTACCCAGCTGTGTGTACACGACCCCGGAGATCGCCTCTGTGGGCCTGACCGAGGAAAACGCCAAGGCCAACGGGATTGTCGTGAAGTCCGGCAAGTATCTGACCGGTGCCAACGGCAAGTGCCTCATCGAGGGGACCGAGAGCGGGTACGTCAAGCTCGTGACGGACAAGGAGAACGGGCGCATTTTGGGCGCTCAGCTGGTCTGCCCCCGTGCCACGGATATGGTGGGGGAGCTGACGCTGGCCATCCAGAAGGGGCTGACGGCGGCAGATCTGTCCGAGGTCATTCATCCCCATCCCACCTTCAGCGAGATGCTCTTTGGGGCCGCGGAAGGCCTGCGGCCCGAATAAATCCCGTGAATCAGACGGAGCTTGCCCCTGGTGTGTGGCATCTGGAGGAGGATTACCGGGTCTACTGTACCTTGGTGCAGGGGAAGGACCTGGCGATCCTCTGGGACACCGGACAGGGAAAGCAGGACTTGGCGGCCTATCTGGCCGAGCGGGTCCGGACCCCGTATCTGGTGTGCAACAGCCATGGGCACGCGGACCATATCGGGGGGAACTTCCGCTTTTCCGGCGTCTATGCCCACCCGGCGGACTGGCCGCTGCTGGAAGCCCACGCCCGCATGACGGGGCGGGACTGGCACGCGGCGCCGTTGGAGGCGGGGATGTCTGCTGACTTAGGAGGACGGCGGGTCAAAGTCGTTTCCTTGGCGGGACATACGCGGGGGTCTGTCGGCTTGCTCTTGGAGGACGAGGGCCTGCTCCTGGCAGGGGATGGGCTGAACCCGACCCTGCTCATGCTGGGACCGGAATCTGCCACCTTTGCCCAGCTGAGAACGATGCTGGAAGCAGTGGAGCAGCTTCCCTTCGAGCGCTATCTGGCCAGCCATGCACCCAGGCCCATCGCCAAGGCGCAGGTGGGCGTCCATCTGCGGCATTTGGATCAGATCCGCTGGGAAGAGCCCTCCCATCCGGGACCGTATGGGCCTAGGGTGGGGCGGAGCTTATACAAAGAAAAGGGCGGGCGCTCGGTCATTTTGTTTGACCGGGGCCTGCTCGAACGGGAATAAACGAAACAAGGGGACCCCCGGCTGTGCAGGAGCTGCACAGTCGGGGGTCCTATGTTTGGGGAAAAATCAGTTGCCGGAAGAGAGGAAGGTTTCAAAGGCGGTTTTGACCGCGCCGGGGTCCTCGCAGATGAGGAGGACGGCGTATTGGTCCTTGGTGAAGATCTCGGCCTTTTCCACGCGGCTGGCCTGGTCGGGGCCGTACTGCTGGAAGAGCTTGAGACGGTCGTCCACATGGGCGCGGAGGGTGCTGGCGGCTTCGCTGACATCGGCGGCGTCTTTCACGGCGATGACGGCGACTTCGTCGGCGGTGCCGCTGGAAGAGTAGGAGAGCAGGTAGCGGTCCACTTTTTCATAGTCCAGTGTGGAGAAATAGGAAAAGTTTTTCTTGGCTTCGCTGGCGTCTCCGGTGTTGCTGGTGATCGACGTGATGTCCTTGGCCAGGGTGGGGTCGGCGGACAGCATCGCCTTTTGCAGCTGCTCCATATTTACGGTGGTGGAGGGTTCGGCCCCGCCGCCGCTGCAAGCCGTCAGGGAGACGGCCAGCAGGCAGACGGCCAGGAGGGAAAGCAGGGCTTTTTTCATTGGTCAGCCCTCCGCAGTGTCGACGGTGGCCGAACTGGCAGTGTCGACGGTGGCCGAACTGCTGGTGTCGTTGTGGTTTTCCAGCTCCTCTTGAATGGTGGCCCAATCCACGTCTTCCCCGAAGACGCTGTTGACGGCATCCTCGACCTTGGTCTGTTCCTCATCGGAGAGCTCGATGCCGGGCTGTTCCTCGTTGTCGTAGCCTTGGAGGAAGTAGGCCAGGACGTATTCGTTGCCGGTGACGTGGATCCAGGTCCAGTTGCTCCACATCATCTCGTAGTCGGGGTGCATATTCATGGAGGACTGGACGCCGCTGAGCATGGCCTCCACGATCTGGGCGTGTTCCTCGTCGATGGTCTCGAAGTCCAGGAAGAGGCAGCCTTGCTTGTCTTCCAGAGCCTGACGGATCATCTTGGGGATGCTGTAAATATCCTTTACGGGCTGCTTGTTCTGGTAGCCGTAGTTGTACTTCAGGGAGGCGGCGGCGGGGAAGAAGTCGCGGTCCCAATCGTGGGTCTGGCCGGCCAGCTCATCGTTCATGTTGAAGTTGGCGTAGCTGCTGCCGTTCTGGTCGGAGTAGATGTCCACGTGGTACCAGTCGCCGTCCAGCTGGACCAGGTCCCAGGAGTGGTATTTTTCCGTGTTATGCACGACCATGCAGGGGATGTCCAGCATCTGCATGAAGAGGCGGAAGGTGGTGGCGTAGCCGACGCAGACGGCGTTGTGATACTTCAGCACGCCGTAGGGGTTGTCGCAGTCGGCGGAGGTTTGGGGGATGACCTGGAGCACGCCGGTGTCGTAGTTGAGCTTGCTGGTCATCCAGTCGTAAATGGCCTTTTCCTTGTCGTAGGCGGTGGTCATGTCATCGGTGATGACCTCCTCCAGGACGGCTTTGGCCATCTCCAGGGTCTCCTGATCTTTTTTGCTCAGGCCGCTGGTGCTGCCGGACTTGTAGGCGTCGGAGATCTGGGTGGTGGAGAGGATCTCATACTCACCGTTCATGATCTTGACGTTATCCTCGGTGGTCTCCTGGGCGGCGTTGGCCTCGGTTTTCAGGTCGTAGATCCCTTTGGCACTGTAGAGGCTGGCGCAAAGACTGCACAGGATGGCCACGACCAACACCACGGCCAGGACGGTCGCGGTACGTTTCTTTTCTTCTGTCATGGGAAAGACCTCACTTTCTCGATCTGGGAAATGTCAGCAACAATGTAACGTAGGGGGCGCTGAATGTCAATAGATTTAATAAAAACATAAGAAAGGTTACGGAAAATTACAAAATAGGGTAAAAATCCGTAAAAAACAGAGGATATGCAACGGCATATCCTCTGTAAAACTTTTGTATTTACTTGTCTCTATATTCAATTAGCAGGAAGAATTTGAAACCGCATAAGATTGACCGCTGCGTTTTTGATAGATCCTAGGTTGAATACGAAGAGCCTTTAGGAACCGCCACCGAATCAGCCAC